>JAIFNI010000145.1 GCA_020047785.1 Clostridia bacterium | reverse complement strand
GGAAGGACACCGCCGATGTGGACGGTCGGATCAAGACCGGCTGCCATCATGACCGTCGCGAGCATACCCGTGCTGGTCGTCTTGCCGTGCGTGCCGGCAACTGCGGCCGTATCCCCGTAGCCGGCGGCAAGATCCCCCAGGAAGGTGCCTCGGTTCATGACGGGGATTCCCTGTCTCGCCGCTTCCAGCAGTTCCGGATTATTCGGTGGAATTGCCGCCGTATGGACCACCAGGGTCTGACCGCCGATGGAGGAGCCATTGTGAGGAACGCAGACCGAAGCGCCCAGTTCTCGCAACTGGGTTACTGCCTCGCTTTCCTGCCAGTCCGACCCGGTGACGGATATGCCGCGGTGAAGAAGGATTTTTGCCAGTCCGCTCATGCTGATGCCCCCGATGCCCACGAAATGGACGGGACCTCGGCCAATGATTTGCGTCAGGGATGATTCCATGGGTGTTCCTCCTGCCGGTTCCCGACCGGAACTTTCGAAGACGGGTCGGCCGTTTCCCATTATATCACTACGGAGAGTGGCCGCATCAAGCCTGAATCACAGCATGCGCCGGTTCCGGCGTGCATGATTTCCTGCGTACCGGGGCCGGTTGGAAGAGGTATTTCCGGTATGAAAAAACATATAAAAACAAATAAGGAAATTAAAAGCAGCTAACATAGGAAAAATTCATAAAAAATCAGAAAGAAATGTTTGTAATTTTGGCAGTATGCTATATAATGTTTGCATCGGTGGTACCACATCAGGCAGGCAACCGGTGACATCAATACAGCGCACGGAGGTTGGAACGACATGGAGATAACGGATATCCGGATTCGCAAGGTCGAAGCCGAAGGGAAAATGAAGGCGGTTGTTTCCGTCACATTCGACAACGAATTTGTCGTGCACGACATCAAGATCATTGAAAGTCAAGGCGGTCTTTTCATCGCAATGCCCAGCCGGAAAACACCGACGGGAGAGTTCAGGGACATCGCCCATCCCATCAATGCGGATTCCCGCAACAAGGTCCAATCGGCCATCCTGATCAAATATCAGACCATGCTGGCGGAAGAGGAGATCTACGAACCCGTTGTCGAAGGCTGAAACGCGGTTCGGTCCACCTTTTCGGACAATATGCCGGCTCAGACGGAAACCGGAAATGACAGGCATCCCATCGGGTGCCTGTTTTCTTGCCGGTGTGAATACGCACGTGCATTGAAAAGAAGCGCAAAATATGGGAGAATGACGGTGGGTTTCAACCTCGTCATGCTTCAAGGATGCCGGGACCTGAAGCCCTCCGGCATGAAAAAGCGCCGGAACAACCACCCGCCTGTCATGCCGCGGCATGGACGGAGCGGGTTGTCTGCATGGGAGGATGAACCCGATGGGGGATTTGACGACAGTCATTCTGGCGGCTGGAGCCGGTACAAGAATGAAGTCAGAAAAGGCGAAGGTTGCCCATGAGGCCGCCGGGAGGTCTTTGCTCGGTTGGGTGATGGCAGCCGCGGAGGATGCGGGTTCAGTCCGCAGCATCGTCGTGGTGGGACATCAGGCGGAAGAAGTGGCGGCTCTGGTGCCGCCAGGGTCCGAGTGCGTTTTTCAGGCACAGCGTCTGGGAACCGGCCATGCGGTCCGGATGGCGGCGGAACGTTTCACACCGGAGACGGATTCCGTTCTCGTCTTGTGCGGCGATACCCCGCTTTTGCGTGGAGATACGCTGAAATCAGCCTGGGGAAATCATCGGGACTCAGGATGTTCTGCCACGGTTCTCACCGCCATGCCCGGAGATCCGACCGGATACGGCCGTATCCTGAGAAACGCGGAGGGGCATGTCGCAGGCATCGTCGAGCATAAGGACGCAACACCGGAACAGCGGGAAATCCGTGAAATCAACACCGGAGTCTTCCTGTTCAAGGCGTCCGCGCTGCTGGAGGCATTGCCGTTGCTGGAAAACAAGAACAGTCAAGGGGAATATTACCTGACGGATACACTCGCGATCCTCATCGGGTTGGGCGGCCTTGTCGGTTCGCACCTTGTGGCCGATCCACAGGAAACAATCGGGGTCAACGACCGGACCCAGCTGGCCGAGGCCGATTCGGTCCTGCAGAAACGCATCCGGGAACGGCACATGAAGTCCGGCGTATCCTTCCGGCTTCCGGAAACCTCCTGGATTGCCCATGACGTTGAAATCGGACCGGATACGCTCATCCTTCCCGGCTGCATGCTGGAAAAGGGAACTGTCGTCGGACCCGGCTGCATCATCGGACCGCACACGCGAATCACCGGTTCCGTGATTTCCGGCGGTGTCACCATTGCCAATTCCGTTGTCACGGAATCGGAAATCGGCGAGGAGACAAAAGTGGGACCCTTCGCCTACCTGCGGCCCGGCAGCCGGATTGGCCGTCATGTGAAGATCGGCGATTTCGTCGAGATCAAAAAATCCGTCATCGGAGACGATACGAAGATATCTCACCTCACCTATGTGGGGGATGCGGAAGTCGGACAACGGGTCAATCTTGGCTGTGGTGTGGTTGTCGTCAATTATGACGGGCATGTGAAAAACAGGACAGTCATCGGGAATGACGCATTTGTCGGCTGCAACACCAATCTGGTTTCTCCGGTCGAGGTCAAGGAGCATGCCTACATCGCCGCCGGGTCGACCATCACGCAGGAAGTGCCGGCCTATGCGCTCGGTATCGCCCGAAGCCGCCAGACCGTGCTTGAGGATTGGGTGCGCCGGAAGGGATTCGACAAGTCCGGAGGCAAATGAGAAGCATACCGGGAGGGACGCAATGAATCTGCACGGCAAGGATATCAAGATCTTCGCTGGAAACTCCAACAAGCCGCTGGCCGAGGAAATCGCCGCAAGAATCGGACTTCCGCTCGGAGCAGCGGCAGTGGGCAAGTTCAGCGACGGCGAAACGGCCATCAGCATCAACGAGGTGGTCCGCGGCTCGGATGTCTTCGTCATCCAATCCACCAGTGCGCCTGTCAATGACAATCTGATCGAGCTCCTTCTGCTCGTGGACGCGCTGAAACGCGCATCGGCCGGCCGCATTACGGCAGTCATCCCTTACTTCGGGTATGCAAGGCAGGATCGGAAAGCCAAATCAAGAGATCCGATTTCGGCGAAGCTTGTCGCCAATCTGATCACGGTCGCCGGTACGGACCGAATCCTCACGATGGATCTTCATGCGCCGCAGCTGCAGGGCTTCTTCGATATTCCGCTCGATCACCTGGTCGGACAGCCCATCCTGGCTCATTACTTCCAGGAACGGTTTTCGGACCAGATGGACGACGTGGTGGTCGTTTCTCCGGATATAGGCAGTGTCGGCCGCTGTCGCACCTTTGCGGAAAAACTGGATGTGCCGCTTGCCATCATCGACAAACGCCGGCCGAAGGCGAACGTGAGTGAAATCATGAACATCATCGGGGATGTCCGGAACAAACGCGTCATCCTGGTGGACGATCTCATCGATACGGGCGGCACCATCGTCAACGCCGCAAACGCGCTGGCTGAAATCGGCGCCATCGAGGTGTTCGCCTGCTGTACCCATGGGGTGCTCTCAGGACCGGCCATCGAGCGGATCCGTCATTCCGCGATCAAGGAACTGGTCACGCTCGATACCATACCACTGGCTGAAGCGTGCCGGATTCCTCAGATTCGGGTATTGTCCGTGGCTGACATTTTTGCGGAAGCCATTGAGCGCATCTACGGCGACATCTCCATCTCCACGCTGTTCACGCAGTTTTAGCCGCATTTCCGGGGAGGCATCATGTTTGTCATCGCAGGCCTGGGAAATCCGGGTGCACAGTACGAAAGGTCCCGGCACAACGTCGGATTCGACACCATCGACTTCTTTGCCGCAGAATACCGCATCACCCTGAATCGCGTCAGGCACAAGGGACTGGTTGGCGAGGGCGTTGTCCAGGGCAACCGGGTAATCCTCGTGAAGCCGCAGACCTTCATGAATCTGAGCGGTGAATCCCTTCAGGAAGTCCTGCATTTCTACAAGGTGCCGCCGGCGAACCTGATTGTCGTGTATGACGACATCGATCTGGCCGTGGGCAAGGTGCGCATCCGTCCAAGAGGCAGCGCCGGCACACACAATGGCATGCGCTCCATTCTCGGTCGAATCGGGACGGAGGAGTTTCCGCGCGTGCGCATCGGGGTCGGTCGTCCGCCCGCGGGCTGGCAATTGGCTGATTTTGTCCTCTCACGGTTCAGCGGGGAGGAACGGACCGCGATCAATGACGCCATTGCCCGTGCTTCGACCGCGCTGGCCGCCGTCATGCAGAGCGGCGCCGAGGCGGCCATGAGCCGCTACAACGCATAAACAGCGGGCTTCTGTTGGGCAGCGGGTATGCCGGACCCGCATAGACTGAAGCATGAAGGAGTGTTCATGGGCCTTTCCACCGAATTGCTGCGAGGATATGACCGGATTCGGGATGTGACCCAGGCGATCCGCCAGGGGGAAGATCCCGTCCTGTCCGGTTTGTCCGATACGCAGCAGAGACATTTCTGCCATGTCCTGCTGCATGAGACCGGCCGCAAGGGCATCTACATCGCCTGGAACGAGATGCAGGCCCGCAAGGCGCTGGAGGATTTCCAGCATTTCATGCCGGAAGGCGTGGTCTTTCTTCCGAACCGCGAAGTGATGCTCTATGACGTGTCCGCCCGCAGTTTCGAACAGACCCATGGGCGCGTTCAGGCGCTGGAGCGATTGCTTTCCGACGATTTCAAGCTGCTGGTCACATCCGCGGAGGCCATCCTTCATCTGCTGACACCGCCTGAACGTTTCAAAGACCTTTCCCTGGTGCTCGAGCCGGGCACGGTCATGCCGATGGCGGAACTGGCGGCCAGACTGGTGGAACTGGGGTATGAACGGGAGGAAAAGGTGGAGGGACGCGGGCAGTTCGCCATTCGCGGCGGAATTCTCGATGTTTTTCCGATCGGATCCGACTTGCCGTGCCGTGTCGAATTCTTTGATGTGGAAGTTGATTCCATGCGGTTCTTCTCTCCGGAGTCCCAGCGTTCCATCGAGCGCACCGGTCGGCTTGCCATCCATCCGGCCCGCGAAGTCCTGTACAGGAAGGATGAAGTGCCTGGGATCGCGGACCGGCTCCGGAACGAGCTGGAACGCACCTTGCCGAAATTGCTGCCCGACATGCGCGAGGTGCTCTCGAAAAATATCCGCGGTTACGTTGGGAAGCTGGAGGACAGCCATTATTTCACAGGTGCCGACAAATTCATCCCCTATATGCTGCCGGAACCGGCCACGATCTTCGAGTATGCGGGGAGCGGTCGCCTTGTGTTCCTGGAGGATCCCGTCCGCACGCGGGAAAGAATGGAGAACGAACGGGAAGACCATTTTCGCATGTGCGAAACCCTGTCGGAAAAAGGGGTTCTCTTGCCCGGCAGCTTCAACATGCATCATGAGGTTGACGCCTTGTTGGCCGACACCACAGGAAGCAGTCTGGTATCGTTCCTGCCGTTCGGTTCCGATGCAGACGCCCCGTCCGGCTTGTCACCGCGTGGCAAGGCTGCCAGGCCGATACGGGTGAGCGGACTGACACTCGCTCCCTATGCGGGACATCTGGATCTTCTGTTTGATGACATCCGGAAATGGACGGACCGGAACATGCGCACGGTCGTCCTGGCATCTTCGGAGGATCGCGCGAAACGCCTCTCGGAAGAATTTTCCATCGCAGGCATCGAGGTATCCCTCAGAACGGATGCCTTGTGGGCGGACTCCGAAACCGGCGTGGTATCCATGTTCGATACCGGCTCCACCCGTCATGGGCAGGATCCCTTCTCGGGTCATGCCGTCCTGCTGGCCATCGGCGCCCTGCAGAACGGGTTTCAGTACGCGGACCTGAAGCTCTCCGTCGTTTGTGAAAGCGACATCGAAGCGGGGCGCGCCCGCAAGGGAAGGGTCCGCAAGGGGGTTCAGGGGCAGAAGATATCGGCCTTCACGGACTTGAAGCCCGGAGACTTTGTCGTGCACCAGACCCATGGCATCGGCTGCTACACGGGCATGGAACAGCTCACGGTCGAAGGTGTCCGGCGGGATTACCTGAAGATTTCCTACAAGGACAACGGGTCCCTCTTCATCCCCACCACCAGCATGGACCTCATCCAGAAATTCATCGGTTCCGAAGGGCGTGAACCGAAGATGAACAAACTGGGCGGGCAGGAATGGGTCAAGACGAAAGCCCGCGTGCGGGAATCCCTGAAGGAACTGGCGGGTTCGCTCATCAAAATCCAGGCGGAACGGCAGGCGCGCCAGGGATGGGCTTTTTCCCCGGACACCGCCTGGCAGCAGCAGTTCGAGGACATGTTCCCGTTCGAGGAAACCCCGGATCAGCTCAAATGCATTGTGGAAATCAAAAAGGACATGGAGGCGTCCACCGTCATGGACCGCCTGCTGTGCGGCGATGTCGGGTATGGAAAAACAGAGGTGGCCCTGCGGGCGGTATTCAAGGCCGTCATGGATGGGAAGCAGGTGGCGTTCCTCGTTCCAACCACCGTGCTGGCCTCCCAGCATTATGAAAACTTCCGAAAGCGTTTCTCCGGATTCCCCGTGAAGGTGGAAATGCTGAGCCGGTTCAAGACGGATGCCGAACACCGGCAGATTCTCCGCGACCTTCGCAGCGGCAGGGCGGACGTGCTGGTCGGCACGCACATGATGCTCTCCGAATCCGTCCAGTTCAAGGACCTGGGGCTTCTGGTCATCGATGAGGAGCAGCGGTTCGGCGTGGAGCACAAGGAATCCATCAAGCTGCGGTATCCCAACGTGGACCTGCTTACCCTGTCAGCCACCCCCATCCCCAGAACGCTCAACATGTCCCTGTCCGGCATACGGGAAATCAGCACCATCGAGGACCCGCCGCTGGAGCGGTATCCTGTCCAGACGTACGTGCTCGAGTATCGGGATGACATCATCCGGGATGCCGTCGCCCGGGAAATGGCCCGGGGCGGACAGGTGTTCTATCTGTTCAACCGCGTGCGCGGCATCCAGTCCCGGGTTCATGCCATTCAGGCCCTCGCGCCGGAAGCCCGGATCGGTTACGCGCATGGACAGATGGGGGAACGGGAACTGGAACGGGTCATCGCCGCATTCCAGGAAAAGGAGATGGATGTGCTTGTCTGCACGACCATCATCGAATCCGGCATCGACATGCCGAATGTGAACACCATCCTCGTGGAAGACTCGGATCGACTCGGTCTGGCGCAGTTGTACCAGCTCCGGGGCCGTGTGGGCCGGTCGAACCGGCTTGCCTATGCGTATCTCACCTACAAGCAGGACAAGGTGCTCAACGAGGTCGCCGAGAAACGGCTGAAGGCCATTCGGGAATTTACGGAATTCGGGTCCGGGTTCAAGATCGCCATGCGCGATCTGCAGATCCGCGGTGCCGGAAACCTGCTCGGTGCCGAGCAGCATGGTCATCTGGAAACCGTCGGGTATGAAATGTATCTGCGCCTGCTGGAGGAAGCGGTTTCGGAACTGCAGGGAAATGAACCGGTGCACCGGGTCACGGATGTCACCGTGGAGTTCCCGGCGAGTGCCATTCTCGACAGCCGCTACATTCCGGACGAAGATCAGCGGATCGACATGTACAAGACGATCGCAGTCATACAGGCGGAGGAGGATCTGTCCGATGTCCGTGACGAGTTGATCGACCGGTTCGGGGAAATTCCGTCTGAAGCTTTGCGCCTGCTGGATATCGCCTTCATCAGAAATCTGGCGGCATCCTGCGGTCTCGCTGCGGTGAAGGACAGGGGGGAACTGGTCGAAATGACGTTCGCGGACGGGTTTTCGCTGCCTCTGGACCGCATCGGCGCGTTGATGGGCCAGTGGAAGGGGCGACTCCTGTTCTCGGCCGGCAGGCATCCGTATCTGTCTCTCCGCGTCAGGGACGAGGCCATGGATCAAAAACTGACCAATATTAAGATTCTATTACAGAGCCTCCAGAAATTGAAGTCCTGAGCGGGTTTGCATTATAATGTTCTTTATCCGGGCCGTACGGGGGATTCCCTGGAGCGGCCCTCTTTGAAGGTGGTAAGCGATGAGCACGAAGCATGGAACTGGACGGGACGCCCGACGTACCGCAAGGCGCGAGGCGCGGCTCGAAGAAAAAATGGAACTGTCCGGAGTCAGGAAGGAACCGCTGCTGTCTCCGAAAGCGGCAAAAATCATCCTGGCCGTTCTGGTTGTCCTGCTGGCATCGCTTGGCGCGCTGTGGCTCTATACCGACAGTCAGAGCTTTGTGGCCAAGGTGGATGGACGCCGCATCACCAATTCGGAATACACCTATTTTCTGAAAATGCAGCAGAATATCGTGGAAACCAATGAAGGCCTTACGGGAAAAACGGATGAGGAACGAAAGGCTTTCTGGGCCCAGGATGCCGTGGAAGGAGAAAACCCCATTCTCAGTGTGAAGAAAAGCGCACTCGACAATGCCCGGGAGTATGCCATCCAGATCCAGCAGGCAAAGGACCTCGGGCTGGTTGTGGATGACAGCATCCGTACCTCGGTCCAGTCCTATATCGACAACATCAGGCAAAGCCAGGGGGAAGAGGCGTACACGGCCAGCCTGAACGATATCGGCCTCACGGAGGCGCTGTACAAGGAAATCCTGCAGAACTACTACCTCATCGACGCGTTCAAGTCCCGCTATATGGCGGACAACTACAAACAGGCGGAGATTTCCGAGGATACCGTCAAAGCGGCCTATGAAAAGGATACGAAACAGTACGACACGGTGACGGCCCGCATCCTCTATCTGAAGAAATCCAAGGAGGACGGCACCACGCTGGATGACACCGCACTGGCGGCGCAGAAGAAGAAGGCCGAGGAGATCCTTGCGAAGATCAAGGCGGGCGGCGACATGGAAGCCCTGACGAAAGAGAATTCCGAAACCAGTACGGCCAAGGAAGACGGTGGCATCAACAGTCTTACCTATGCCATGCAGCCGTATGAACCGGAAGTCATCGACTGGGCCTTTGCCGCCAAGCAGGACGATGTGGCGCTCCTCGATACCAGTTATGGTTACTTCGTGATCCGCATGGAAGGCCGGACCGGTCTGGACGAAGCGAAGGAAGCCATCCGAACGGACATGGTCAACACCGCGATGGCGGATTTCTACAACGCCGCGATCGATGACTGGATGAAGGATGCAAAATACAATGTCGTCCTGAAAAACAAAGTATTCGAAAAATTCACCGTGCAATGAGCCGGATGACAGGGCGGAGTTTTCGGTGAATCCTTTTTGATCGCCGGGTTGTCTCCGTTTCCGGCACGCCGATTCGCGCAAGCGGATTGTTGCAGCAGGAGCGTTCAGGATTCAAAGCAATGGCTGTCCGGCCATTGCTTTTTTCTGCGGTCATGGCGGAAAAAGGGCAACAAAAAAACGCACATTGCTGTACGTTTTTGTCATGCCCGGTAATCCGGTTGTCAGGTATCAAACCTCACTTCGCGGCGTTGAAAGCCTTCATGAGCTGAGCCTTTTTCCTGGAGGCGGCATTCCTGTGGATGAGCTTCTTGGTGGCAGCCTGATCCACCTTGCGGATCGCGTCCTGAAGCTGTTCCGGTGTGGTGGGGACAGCGGAAGCGAGCGCTTCGCGGAAACTGCGCAGCTTGGTCTTCAACTCGGACTTCTTCACGCGGTTCTGTGCGGTCTTGGCCTTGGTGACCTTCACACGTTTGATGGCTGATTTGATATTCGGCACGTTCTTTTCACCTCCTGGTTGCGTAGTCAGCACATAGAATCATAGCACAGCATGTCTGTCCATGCAAGCATTTTCAATGCGTGCCTGCCGACTGAAACCTGTTCTTCCGCACGATTGGCCATTCCTGCGCGTTTGTCGTATAATGGTTGCAAAGCATGATGCAAGCGGTCTTCAAGGTTGCCGCCGCGGAGTGAGGAAATCATCAGTCGAGGTACTGCTGTTCATGATGGAAACCCACGAAAGAGAAAACAAGGGTCACGGCGGAGGAGGCATGCCGCCTTCCGGCGGACGGGTCCGGGCAGTGCGTTACAGGCTCAGAAACCCTGTCAGGTTCTTCATCCTGATGATCCTGATTTTTGTTGTCGTTCCGGCGATCCTTATTTTTGCGCGATTTCTGAAGGCGCCATTCATTCCTTCACTGCCGGAGCCGGCACCTGCATCTGAATCAGCAGTCCCTGTCAGGACCCCGGTTCCGGCGATGCCGAAGGAATCTCCAGCATCCACCCCGGGTGCCGTCGAGGTGGAATGGCGGGACTTCATCGTTGCCCTGGACGCCGGTCACGGCGGTCGCGATCCCGGCGCGGTGGCGCCTGGTGATGACGATATCTACGAGAAGGAAATCACGCTGGCCGTCACGCGCGCCTGCCGGGATCTGCTGGCACAGGAAGGTATCACCGTTCTGATGACGCGGGAGGAGGACAAGGCGCTCGCTGAAACCGTACAGGCTGATCTGACGGCACGATGCGGGTTGGCGAACGATGGCGGAGCCGCCCTTTTCGCGAGCGTTCATGTGAACAGCCTCGAACTGACCGTTCATGGCGCTTTGGGCGTATCCGGCATGGAATGCTACTATGCGGAAAAAGAGAACCTCTTTCCGCCGTTCCATGATGAAAAATGGGCAAGCCTGATCGGGGAAGCCTGTGTCAAGGCGAACGGAAACAAACTCAACGGGGTCATCGAAAAAAGACTGGCGGTGCTGCGTGGCACGCTCATGCCGGCGGTGCTTCTGGAGATCGGGTATATCACGAACAAGGATGATCTGGCACGGATGACCTCCTCCCAGTATCTGCAGGATACCGCCGAAGGCATTGCCGCAGCTGTCCTGAAGGCGGTGGCGGAAATGCCGGCTGAAAAGCGGAACGGGGTCTGGCAGATTCGCAGGACGGATCAGATTGTGACGGAGGACAACCATGGTGGATGAATTGAAACGGCTGCAGGCGCTTCAAACTGAACTCGGCAGGCATGCCTGGCTGTATCACGTGATGGATACGCCTGAAATCGATGACATGACGTATGATCGGTTGATGCGGGAATTGCGGGATCTGGAGGAGCGCCACCCGGAACATGCTTCGCCTGACTCCCCGACCCGACGGATCGGCGGTCGGCCATCGGGTGATTTCCGGAAAGTCGGACATTCCGTGCGCATGGAAAGTCTGAATGACGTGTTCGAACAGGGCGAGATCGGGATGTTCGATCAACGCGTCCGCGAGCAGGTCGGCGAGGAAGTGCGATATGTCGTGGAGCGGAAGGTGGACGGGCTGTCTGTTTCCCTCGAATATGAAGACGGGCTGTTTGTCCGGGGATCCACCCGGGGAGACGGAGATGTCGGGGAAGACGTGACAGCCAATCTCCGGACCATCCAAAGCGTTCCGCTTCGGATTCCGGTGCCCGGAACAGCTGCGGATGCAGGACGCATCGGTTCTGCTCCCGCCTATCTGGAAGTGCGTGGGGAAGTATTCATGTCCCGGGAGGATTTTCTGGCGCTCAACGAGCATCAGGAGGCTTTCGGGGAGAAGCCGTTCGCCAATCCCCGGAATGCCGCGGCAGGCTCGCTTCGCCAGCTGGACCCTTCCGTTACGGCCAAACGGCGTTTGGACATCATTGTTTTCAATGTCCAGCAGATCCGTTCCGCCGAGGGAGGCATGGTTCCCGATACGCACAGCGGTTCCCTTGCCCTGCTCACCGATCTCGGCTTCAAGACGAGTCCGGGCTGGTGCCTCTGCCGGGATGCGGATGAATGCTGGAGGGCCATCACCGCCATCGGGGAAGAACGGGGGGAATTGCCTTATGAAATCGACGGAGCCGTGGTGAAGGTGGACAGTTTCGCCCAGCGAACCGAACTCGGTTCAACCAGCAAGGCTCCCCGCTGGGCTGTTGCGTACAAGTATCCCGCCGAGCAGAAGCAAACCCGCCTTCTCGATATCGCCATCCAGGTCGGGCGGACAGGGGTCCTGACACCGAATGCTGTCCTGGAACCTGTCCGCATTGCGGGAAGTACGGTTGCGCGCGCCACCCTCCACAATCAGGATTTCATCCGGGAGCGGGATATCCGCATCGGGGACACCGTCCTGATGCGCAAAGCCGGAGACATCATTCCGGAAATCATCGGGGTTGTGCGGAGTGAGCGTCCGGAAGGCACCCACCCGTACGAGATGCCGGATACCTGTCCCGTATGCGGGGCGCCTGCCTTTCGCGAGGAGTCGGAATCGGCTGTACGCTGTTCGGGTATTTCCTGTCCGGCCAGACTGTTTCGGAGTCTCGTTCACTTTGCCTCGCGGGATGCGATGAACATTGAAGGTCTCGGACCGGCTCTGGTGGAACAATTCCTTTCTGCAGGCCTCATCCGTGATATCGCCGACTTGTTTGAACTCGCCAGGCGGCGTGACCGGCTCGAAACCTTGGAGGGATTGGGAAAGAAATCCGTCGACAACCTGCTGGCGCAGCTTGAAAAGGTGAAGGCGAACGGCATTGAACGGCTCATCTTCGGGCTGGGCATCCGCCATGTCGGACTGAAGGCGGCCAAAGTGCTGGCGCAGGCCTTTGGCGACATGGAACGGATACGGAACCTGTCGCCGGAGGAAATCATGACCCTGCCGGATTTCGGTCCCCGTATGGCGGAAAGTCTGCATACCTTTCTCCGGCAGGAACAGACACGCGTCATGCTGGACCGTCTTCGCACGGAAGGACTGCGATGGGAAGGCCCTGTCGCCGCAAGCACGGATGGAATGCCCCTTTCCGGCAAGACCTTCGTGCTGACCGGTACGCTTCCGGGCATGGGACGGGCGGAAGTACAGGCACGGATAGAAGCCTCCGGCGGCAAAGTTTCGGGAAGTGTGTCAAAAAAGACGGATTATCTGGTGGCAGGAGAAGAGGCCGGAAGCAAACTGGAAAAAGCGTCCGCGCTTGGGGTCCCCATTCTGGATCTGCCCGGACTGCTGGATTTGATGGGTGGCGGCGGAGATATGGTATAATGCAGATACCTGCCCGGTTTGTTCGGTCTGTATGATGGAGGAAAAAATGCTGCCGGATGAAGGTTCAAGAAAAAGGAATAAAGTCCGATTGGCGACCGAAGCCCTCCAGCCGGGCATGGTTACGGCTGAGCCGGTCCTCAATGCGTCAGGCGCCGTCATCGCATGGCAGGACAGGGAGCTGGATGAAATGCTCATTGCCCGCCTGCAGGGCATGGGTATCGGAAATCTGATGGTATATGCCAGGGAGGTTGTGGCAGCCGGAAGGGAACAGGCGGTCGAATGGCATGCCGGCAAGTCCCCAGAGGTCTTCCGCAGGCAATGCGAGGCGGATGTCGACAGATTCAAGGACATGTTTCTGCACATATCGAATGGGGGCGCACTGGACCTGGAAACCACGGACCTGCTGGTGGAAAGTGTTCTCGACATGAGTCAGGACAAAGGCAGTATTGTGGACTACACCCTGCAGATCCGGGGGGTTGACGCCTATACCTACGAGCACTGTGTGAGCGTTTCGCTGATTTCCCTGATGCTGGGCGGCTGGATGCGCATGCAGGAGGAGGATCTGGAGAGTCTCGTTCGTGCCGCCATGCTCCACGACATAGGAAAGGGACGCGTTCCCTTGAACATCCTCAACAAGGAAGGTCCTCTGACCGAGAGGGAGTACAAGGAAATGAAGAAGCATCCGGAGCTTGGATACCATGTCATCAAGAGCGAGGTGAAGCCGGATGTTTCCTTTGCCGTCCTCACCCACCATGAACGCGAAGACGGTTCCGGCTATCCGCTCGGATTCCGAGCGGATCAACTGCGAATCAGCGCGAAAATCCTTGCCATCGCCGACGTTTTCAGCGCCATGACGGCAAACCGGGTATACAGGAAGCACGTATCCCCGTTCCGCGTGTTCGAACTGATGCAGAATGACAGTTTCGGGCGGCTTGACCCGATTGTTCTGGATGTTTTTCTGAAGAACATCGCCCATTATTATGTGGATAAGTCCGTTCTGCTTACGGACGGTTTGAAGGGAAAGGTCATTTTCATGAATGCGCAGGATTATTCCCGTCCCGTCGTACAGACGGAACGGGGATTTGTGGATTTGCTCGGCATGAAGAACCTGTCGATCAGCGAAGTGTTCTGATGCAGATGCGGGGAGGCACAGGATGACCCGATACAGGAGCGTGCTGTTTGTTGTGCTGATGCTGTTCGGCATCGGCATTGTCATGCAGTTCCGAACCGTCATGGACAAGGATACGGGCAGTGGACCGAGTGCACGCGAGCTGGCGCAGCGGCTGGATGGCGAACGCACCGAAGGCGCGAGGCTGCTGGAGACCCTGTCGAAGCTGGAAGCGGATTATGCGGAGCGACTGCGGCAGATCGGCGAGAATCAGGGAAGCGGCGAATTCAGTTCCCTTCTGGAAGCACGCAATCAGGCCTTTTTCCAGGCAGGGCTGACGCGGGTGAAAGGCAGTGGCATCGTGATGACGCTCAATGATGCCGTAACGCCTGGAGACATGGCCATAGAGGATTACATCATCCACGATTCCGACATCATCCCGCTGCTGAACGAGCTGCGCATCGCCGGCGCCGAAGCGGTTTCCATCAATGGCGAGCGCATTCTCGGCATGACAAAGACGATTTGTGCCGGACCGACCATACTCATCAACAGCAGCCGCTATCCTGTTCCCTTTGAATTCAAGGCCATCGGGGATCCGCAGCGTCTCTATGATGCCATGGAAAACAGCGAGTCCGTTGCCGTACTGCGCATCTACGACATCCGGGTCGATATCCGGACGGAACCGGAACTGGTCATCGAAAAATACCGATCCTATGGTGCTTTGGGCGATCTGACAGCCGGGCTGGAGGTGGTTGTGCAATGAAACAGGGTAGAAAATCGGGGTTGACTTTCGCCTTGACGATGATTTGCCTGGTCATGGGCATCATTGTGGCCTGGCAATACGGGAGTGTCAAGGCCAATACACAGATCGCAAGCTTCGAGAAAAAACGCGTTTCCGAACTGGTTGAGGATATCCTGCAGGAGCGTGGGAACAACGAAAAGCTGCAGCAGCGCATCGAGGAATTGCAGAACGAACTGGCCGCCTTCGACACCGAAGCCAGCGGCGACCGCGATGCAATGGAGACACTCCGCAAGGAAGCCAGGATTGCCCGCATCATCGCCGGCCTCGAGACGGTGAAGGGCGGCGGTCTGCTCATCGAGATGGATGCGGCGGGCGATCGGATTATCGAGGATCGTCATATGCTGGAACTCGTCAATGAACTTCGCGCCTCCGATGTGCAGGCCATGTCCATCAACGACGAGCGCATCGTGGCGACGAGTGAAATCAGGAAAGCCGGCCGTTATCTCATGGTCAACGGCCATCAGCTCGTTACGCCTTATGTGGTGAAGGCAATCGGAGACCCGAAGAAAATGGAGAATTCTCTTCGTCTTCTGGGCGGAATCCTGGAAAAATATGCGCTGTATGAGTTCAAGGTGACACTTACCCCGTCCGACAATCTGATCATCCCTGCGGCGCGGGATGATGAAATGGCGCTGCGGATTAACCTGATGACGCCGATTGAACCATGATTCTGGTGCAAAAAGTCGATTTTCGACTTTTTCATGCAGGCTGCAGAATGCAACTTGCATGCATACAGCGGCAAAAGCCGCTATATGGCACCGAATCACGAGATTCCGTGTGTGAATGGCACCAAAGGCGGCATTCACATGCAGGATTCCAAAGGAATCCTGCATAAAAACTCGTTGAAACGAGTTTCTACACGAGAATCAACCATGAGAGCCTGGAAGAAATCGGCCGGCAGCCTCGAGGGAGGGTGGATGGAAACAGTCGTTGAACGCCTGGTGGTTCTGGATGATATGGAGCAGGCAAGGAATGTGTTCGGGATGGCGGATCGTCATCTCCTGATGGTGGAAAACCAACTGAATGTGAAGGTGCACGCCCGGAATGGGGAAATGCGCGTCACCGGTTTCGAGAGCAGTGCGGAACTCGCGGCGGATGTTCTGAACCGCCTGGTCGACATCGCCCGGCAGGGTGAGACGGTCACGGAGCAGCAGGTCCGCTATTTCATAGCCCTCGGTTCCGACCCGGACGGCCAGCGGACCGGGGAATCCCCTTCGGATCTCGTCTGCGTGACATACAGGGGGAAGCCCATCAAATGCAAGACTTTCGGCCAAAAGCATTATGTGGAGGAAATCCGGCGGAACGCCATTGTTTTCGGAATCGGACCGGCAGGCACCGGCAAGACGTTTCTGGCTGTCGCGATGGCCGTGAAAGCTTTCCGTGAAAAACAGATTTCCCGCATCATCCTGACGCGTCCCGCCGTGGAGGCGGGCGAACGTCTCGGCTTTCTGCCCGGGGACCTGCAGAGCAAGGTGGACCCCTACCTGCGACCGCTGTATGATGCCCTGTACCACATCATGGGTCCTGAAACCTACCAGACCCACCTGGAACGCGGCATCATCGAAGTTGCCCCGCTGGCGTACATGCGCGGCCGCACGCTCGAAGACGCCTTCATCATCCTGGATGAGGCGCAGAACACAACGCCCGAGCAGATGAAAATGTTCCTCACGCGCATCGGGATCGGTTCCAGAACCATCATCACCGGGGATGTCACGCAGATCGACCTGCCCAATCCCGCGCGTTCCGGCTTGCTTGAGGCCCGGCGCATCCTCCGGGAGGTCGAAGGAATCTCGTTCGTGCACCTGTCCGCCCGGGATGTTGTCCGACATGAGCTGGTTCAGCGCATCATTCTGGCTTATGACCAGGATGCCAGGTCAAAGGAGCGGCATGGAACAGGGAAACGGGGGGAACCAGCGGATGAGTGAACGACCGAAACCGGATGATCGTCGAAAAGAAGTTGATCAGGACGGGAAGGGGCCTCAGATTGCGGGACTCTTCCATAGAAAATCGAAGACGGAACCCAGACAAAAGATCGCGGCAAAGAAAAGCCGGGTGCCTGCGAAATCCGGAAAGGCAGGCCGTATCCGGCTGATGCTTCAAAAGAGCGGTTTTCAGCGCGGGTTCCTGTTTCTGATGGCTGCGGTCGCGGTTTTCGTGGCGGTTTCTCACGGCGCGACGCCCGAGCGGTACCGGCTGAAAGTCGGGGATGTTTCCATTTATGACATCAACGCCCCGCGTGACATCATCAACACGATCCGGACCGAAGAGATGGCGGAGGCAAAGGCCGCCGAACTTGAACCTGTCGTCATCGAGGACGAACGGGCGAACATCGACATGCTCAATGGGGCGCACACCCTGTTTGAAACGCTTCAGGCCGCCGTATCCGCCGTGCGGGATCGGGCCGCGCTCGAAGCGATCGCGGAGCCTCAGGCCGGCTATTACGCCGCCTTGTTCCGGACCGAGTCCGCCGCCATGTACCAGAGTCTGCTGGCCGGACTCGATGAAACCGAACTTGGGGAACTGACGGCGACGGACAGCGCAAAGCGGCTGTCCCTTCTGAAAATCGTCCTGACGGATCGCATTCTGGCCGACTTGTCCCGCAGGCAGATCACCGAGGAAAGTCTGGCGGAGATCCGTCTTGAAGGGCAAGCCCTCCTGGAAGACTCCTTTCCTGAAAAACCCTGGTCATCGATCGGAAATTCTCTGATCGCACAGGTTCTCAAACCGAACAGCCATATTGACCGGGAAGCTACGGAGTCGCAGCGGACGGCATTCATCGCGGCCTGGGAAAAGGACAATCCAATCATCATCAGCAAGGATGAGCGAATCATCAACAAAGACGACATCGTTACGACGGACAAGTGGAAGGTCCTGAAGGAACTGGCCCTGATAGAAAGCGAAGGCGGCCTCGATATTCCGCTCAATCTTGCCATTCTGCTGCTGACGGCGGTACTTTCCCTCATCACCCTGCTTTTCATCAGACAGTTCCGTCCGACCGTCTACCGTGACCCGAATCTCGTCGCGCTTTCCAGCCTTGTGGTTGTTCTGGAATGCGGCATGGCATGGGTTGTCCAGCAGTTTCTGGGCGATTATGCCCCTTTGCTGCTCCCTGTATTCGTCGCGCCGATTCTCCTGTCGACATTGGTCGGGCTGGAAACGGCCATCATCGTCAATGCGGCCCTTTCCTCCGCCTTCATGGTCATGTTCGGCGGTGATGGCACCTTTGCCCTCATGGCCTTCACGGGGGGATCCTTTGCGGCATTTCTCACCTACCAGACGAGTCAGCGCAGACGGCTGTCCATGTCCGGCGTGGTCATCGGAGCAGTCGGCGCAGCCATTGTCGCCGCCATGGGCATCATCGACAAGAAGGGCCTGGAAAGTCTGTTGAACGAAAGCGGTCTTGTCTTCCTCAACGGCATTCTCTCCATGATACTCGCCATCGGCGTACTCCCTTTCCTGGAAGGCGCATTCAATGTGATCACGCCCTTCAAGCTGCTGGAACTGGCGGACCCGAATCATCCGCTCATCAAGCGTCTGCTCATCGAGGCACCGGGCACCTACCATCACAGCCTGATGGTCGGCAACCTGGCGGAAGCCGCCATCCGGACCATCGGCGGAAATGCGCTTCTGGCCAGGGTAGGTGCGTACTACCACGACGTCGGAAAACTGAAGCGGCCCAATTTCTTCAAGGAAAACCAGATGGCCGATAATCCGCATGAACGGCTGACACCAAATCTGAGCACACTTGTCATCACCTCGCATACACGGGACGGTGATGAACTGGCCGCCAAATACCGCCTGCCGAAAGCCATTCGGGAAATCATCGTGCAGCACCATGGAACGACGCTTGTCGCCTATTTTTATCACAAGGCGCTGCAGGCGGACAAGGACAAGGATGGGGAAATCGAGCGGGATCATTTCCGATATGAGGGGCCAGTCCCGAGTTCCCGGGAGTCTGCTGTCGTCATGCTGGCGGATTCCATCGAAGCTGCCGTTCGCGCCATGCCTGACAAGACGCAGGGAAAAATTGAAGGCCTTGTCCGGAAGATCATCCGGGACAAGCTTGATGACGGGCAGCTGGACCGATGCGACCTGACCCTGAAGGATTTGAGCTTCATCGCGGACAGCTTCCTCCAGGTGCTTGGCGGTGCGTTCCACGAGCGCCCGGAGTATCCGGAAATAGAACGGAAGAATCCATTGGCCGGATTGGACAACCAGGCATACAATCAGCCGACCGGCGCAACTGCACCGGTTATTCCATCCGAAGGAGGCGCGACCGTTGCAGAAAAACGTGAAAACGGGCCGACAACCTGAAAACAAGGACGCCTTTTCCACCGCAATTGTCCTGCTGAATCGCCAGCGGGCCATTCCGGTGCGGCATGACTGGCGCAGCCTGCTCCGGGCAGTTGTGGCGGGTTGTGTGAAGGCATCCGGCTTTCCATATCCGGCCGAGGTTCACGTGTCCCTGGTCGGAGTCCGCACCATACGCCGGATGAACCGGGAATATCGGAATCGCGACGCGGTGACGGATGTCCTGTCGTTTCCCGCACTGGCTTTCAGGACCGGCAAGCCCGTGCTTGAGCCGGGAGACATCGATCCGCAGACCGGTCTGTGCTTTCTGGGCGATGTGGCCGTCTGTCTGCCGCGCATGCGGGAGCAGGCTGCGGAATACGGGCACGGGGAAACCCGCGAGCTGGCATTTCTGGCCGCACATGGCACGCTGCACCTGCTTGGATACGATCATGAAACCAGCGAGGACGAATCTGTCATGTTTGACCTGCAGGAGTCCATGCTGGTCGACATGGGTTTCCCGAGACGGGAGGCAATGCCATGCTGAACCGGACCTTGCACCAGAGTTTTAAAAATGCATGGACAGGTATCGTCGAGTCCATACAAAGCGAGCGGAACCTCCGTATCCATGTCATGGCGACACTGGCGGTGACGGCTTTCGGTGTTTTGCTTTCCATCGACATGACGCGCTGGGCACTGCTGTTTGGTGCCTTCGGACTTGTGGTGGTGACGGAAATGCTGAATACAGCCATCGAGCGTCTTGTGGACATGGTGACGGACAAATGGTGCGAAGAAGCCCGGCAGGTGAAGGACATGGCAGCCGGTGCGGTTCTGGTGTCCGCATTTTTCTCCCTGTGCATCGGGATCGGCGTG
>JAIFNI010000119.1 GCA_020047785.1 Clostridia bacterium | reverse complement strand
AAATTCACAGTCAGCATCGGGATCAGCGAGGTTCACCATACGGTTGGTGATCTGCCCGTTGCCTGGTTGCAGGCCAGAGACGCCCTTTCCGGCATTTTTTACGGAGACAGCCGCGTTTCCGTCTATCTGCGGCAGACCGAACAGCAGCGGGCAACTGTGCAGAATCCGGCCTACCGGCTTATTGACGGCATTGTCGACGCCTTGCGGCAAGGAGATTCGGAGAAGGCGGTATGCGGCCTGGAGGACCTTCTGCAATCATACAGGGTTCATCAAACAGCCATCGAGCAGGTGAAGACGACGGGGATGCTCCTGTGTTCCGCCTGCTGCAGACTGCTTTCAAGCTGCAGACAGGAAGAATCCGCCCAGGAAGAATATGCCCAGGAAGACGGAGAACTGGAAACCTATCGCAGAATTCAGGACAGCAAGTCCTTGCACCGGCTTTCCGATGTGCTGCGTGACCGGATCCGGCGAACGGCGGAGACCCTTCGCACCTGCCGGAAACCCGAGCACCCGTTGGTCAGGGAAATCGGACTTTTCATCCGAGCCAACTACAACAAACCAATCAACCTGCAGAAAATGGCGGAACATGTGCATGTGAACGGCAGCTACCTGAGCAGTCTGTACAAGAAGCAGACCGGCGAGGCGCTGATTGACGCGCTCAACCGTTACCGGATCGACAGGGCGAAGCAACTGCTGAAGGAGCCCGGCAAAAAAGTGCTGGAAGTGGCCCAGGCCGTCGGAATCGAAGACCCGGCCTACTTCACGCATGTATTCACCCGATATGCGGGAGTCAGTCCGAAGGAATACCGGATGAATGGAGACTCAAGCCGGTGACTGAGGCCTCCTGTGCTATGCCTCCACATTCACCGGCAGCCCGGAATCCATGGACTTGTTGCAGGCAAGGGTGAAGGCCAGGGTACGGACTGCATCGGCATAAGGTGAACGGATGGCGGAGGCGTCACCGGACAAGACCGCTTCCACAAAAGTTCTGTCGCACAGATAGCCGGCATCGCCCTCTTCCAGGATCTGTCTTGCCTGATTTTCATCCGGGCGCCGCAGGGATCCATCTCCCCGAATGACCAGCCCGCTCTCATCAACCGGTTCTTCGACGGGCTTTTCCCCGTAGATGACGGCCTTGCTCAGAATGTAGTGGTCCAGATGCGCATCCCGGGCTCCGAACGTGATCTTGCTGTCGAAGGCCGCGCCGTCACTGGCATAGCAGCCTGTGGAAATGGATGCCAGTGCACCGCTCTTGAACCGCACCGAGGTCACGGTCAGATCTTCGGTGTCATATCCTTCCACACCGGTGACAAAACCCCGGGTCCCCATGGTGAACACGGTATCCGGTTCTCCGAACATGTACCGGATGAGGTCGAACTGATGGATGGTCTGCTCGACAATCTGACCACCGGAAGTGGACCGCTTGATCCACCAGGGCGTTTCCGGGATGCCGCCAATCCGCGCGCATTCCACAAAGACGATTTCGTGCGCATCGATGAATCGGCAGGTGGGTTCGACGAGGTTGCTGTATCGGCATTGAAACCCGGAAGCGGTGATGATGCCGGCTGCTTCCGCCGCATCCCGGATTTTCCTGGCCAGATCAAGATCCAGCGACACCGGTTTTTCAACAAACAGATGGATGCCTCTGCGGATGGCTTCCAGCTCCATTTCGCCGTGGGCCGTGGGGGGCACGCAGATGAACACCATGTCCGGCTGTATGTCGTCGTACATCTCCATGAAACTGGTGAAAGCCTTTCCGCCGGTCTGGCGCGCGAAGGATGCCGCGCGTTCGGGAATGAGGTCGCAGAACCCGGCCAGTTCCACATCGTCGTATTTCAGAAAATGCTCCAGGTGATAGGTACCGATTCCGCCGCAACCGATCATGGCCAGTTTTTTCATGATGTCCTCCTTGTGTTTTGCGTCAGTCCGCCATCTTCAGAATCAGATCCATTGCCGCAGAAGTACTCGTGTACAGATATTCCGGCGCCAGAGGCATCTCTGAAAGTTCCGCGGTGAGGTAACCGTCATATCCGGCGCTGGCAAGCGCCTTCATCACCTGGCTCCATCGCGCGTCTCCCTGCAGCAGATTGACAAAAACGCCCTGGTGCCAGCCGGAATGCAGAAAATCCTTCAAATGTATCTTGACGATGCGGGTGTCGAGAATCTCTATCCAATACTCCGGATAGGAATTGATGAGCACGTTTCCCACGTCGAAATAGGCGCCGATGGCCGGACATCCCAACTCATCGATGAAGCGCGCCATGTCCGTCGGCGAAGCGAAAAAGCCATTCCACACGTTCTCCAGGCCCACCTTGATCTCCGATGCAACGATTTCCGGTATCATTTGCCGGAGAGATTCTTTTGCATTTGCGTAGGCTTGCCGGATGGACGTGGTTTCACTGATGCCTCCCGGCACGACAAGAATGCCATCGGCACCGAGTGCCTGCGCGCAGGCCAGCTGCTTCCGCAGAACACTTTTTCCGAATTCCCGCTCTTCTTCCAGATCCGACCCGAGTGTGCCTCCGTAGAGGGAGGTCGAGATGCTGCAGACCGGCAGATTCCACTGCCGGGTCAAGGCCAGTACCTGTTCGAAAACCTCCGGTCCGGATTCCATCGTGAGGCTGTGCTGCGACGAACCGACTTTGTCCAGATTGAGCTCAATTCCATCGAAACCAGCCGCAGATATACTTTCGAACATGTCTTCAAACGAAACATCCCCGGGAATGGTCCATGCATTGATCGCCTTTTTCATGAGATTTTCCTCCGAATCGCCGCACGCTGAGGTAATACGAATTTCTCAGATGCAGATTTCTTAAACTCGTCTTTCTGAACGGCTCCGAACCAGGCAATACCGCTTTATTCAAACTAAATATGGGTTCATGAAAGCCCCGGCACAGTTCGTAAGGGCTCTCGGATTGCATGCCGTTCGATTTGAGTATATGCTTGGCATGCAGGAAAAACCATGCATCCACCGATTGGTTCCATGGACTGATCAACTGGTTCTTTCGAAAAGTTGCAGATGATGTTCCGTAAGAAAGGGCGCTGCCATGAACCATCAATCCCATTACCGCCTGGATGATGAAACCGGATGCGACATTGCCGTGATGGACCGTCATCTTGTCGTGAACTGTGCCGGAGCATGCGTGATGTCCGAACCATTCACCTCGCATAACCGCAGGGGACGGAACGACTACTACCTGATGCACCTGATCCAGGGCTCACTGGAAATGGATCTGCGCGGAAGTGTGAGGACCCTCGGAAGCGGGGACCTTGTCATTTTTCCGCCAGGCTGTGCTTATCGCTACGTAAAGGGCCATCGGGAACCGCTTTCCTACCTTTGGGTTCATTTTTCCGGAACCGGTGTGCCCGATTTGCTCGCGGGGTGTCAGCTTGAAACGGATACGCAGATTCATCCGGGCGTCAGCAACGAGATCACGGAAGGATTCCGCCTTCTGTTCCGAAACTTCATCAATCGGGACGCCTGCTTTGAAGCCGCTTCGTCCGCCCAGCTGGCCATGCTCTGTGTTCTGTTCGGTCGGAGCCTCATGGGCCGGGGCGGTCCGGACGGGCTGTATCCGACAGACAGGCTCAGCCGTTCCCTTGAGCACATGCACCGACACTACCATGAAGATCTTTCCGTTCGTACGCTTGCAGAAATCGAGCATCTCAGCGTCAGCCGATACTGCGCCGTTTTCAAGGAATGCACAGGCCTGTCTCCCCAGAACTTTCTGATCGATCTGCGGTTGAAAACCGCCAGCGAACTGATGCTGGGTACGGATCTGAGCGTAAAGCAGATCGCCCGCACTGTCGGATACCTCGATCCGCTCTATTTCAGCAGGTTGTTCAAGGAGCGGAAAGGAGTTTCACCACTCGGATACAAGGAAGGGTCTCGTGGAATGGAAGAAAGCCCTGCCTGAGCGATCTCCGGCGGGTGTCCTTCATTTCCGGCAGGCTGCATCAAACTCCGGCATGCCCCGTCAAGCTCCGTGGGTGCCATCAAGCTCCGGCAGGCTGCATCAAACTGCATCAGCCTTCCGGTCTATTCCGCACAAAACTCCCGCACCAGCCGGGATACCTGGATGAATTTTTCAAGGGATACGCCAGGTGGGCAGCTGTCGCTGTTGGCAAGAATCCAGTTTCGTCGGCCCATTTTACTGAGCAGGTTTTTCACATGAACTTCCAGTTCCGCTTCCGTGCTGTGAAGGAAGATGGTCGGTTCGATGCCGCCGATGAGACCCACATGCGCCGGCAAATAGCTGCGTGCATCCCACAATTCAATGTTTCCGGTCGGCGGTGGGGAAATGGATTCGATCACGTCAATGCCCGTAGCAGCCATAAGTGGCAGCAAATCATGCAGATGTCCACACGCGTGATGAATCAGCAGTTTGTCCTGCGCGTGAATCAGATCCGCCCACTGTGTCAGTTCGGGAGAAATATGGCGGGAAAACCAGGTCGGCGTGACATTGGTCGTGGAACTGTCTTCCCAGAAGATGAAGGACTCTGCTTCGGATTGCGCGGAAATGCGTACAGTTTCCGCCGTTCGCAGGCGCATGGTTGCGAGACACTCCTCCACCCGGTCCGGATCATCCGCCAGCATGTAGGTCAATTCCTCCGTACCCACCCAATGCTCGATCAGAGACTGAAAGGATGATTTCATGTAGGTTCCGAGAATGGGAACGATGAGCCCGTCCTCCCCCAGCCGCTTGCGTGCTTCGATATAGGCATCGGCATCCTCGGTGATGACCATACGCTCGTTGATCCATTGCAGGATTTTCAGGTCTTCCGTCGTCTTCACAGGATGTTCCGTCAAAAACCAGGTATTCCCGGCCGGCACATAGGTATGTTCCAAAGCAAGGCACCCAACCTGCGTGCAGAGCGTGGTCCTTCGCTTGTTTCCGACCACGGTTTCCGTCGTTTCCGTCCCTGGGGTGGCAATCCGATACAGCTGGGCGGCGCCACGCATCAGGGGATCCGCACCAATCTCCTGCAGAAACGCCAGCTCCCCGCGATTTCGAAAGGATTCCGGCTGCGCATCCCACCAATATGCCAGGTTGGGTGACCAGGGCAGACGATCGGTTTCCCGGCCACGAAGGGCTGCCAGCAGGCGCTCGCGGGATGTCATTTCCTTGATGGATGGGTGTCTCATGTAAATACCTCCTGAATCGGTCTATCGAATGTCTGAAAAGAAACAAAAAAATAGACATGCCACCATGAATGCAACAGGGATGAATCGATCGTGAACTTATCTGAAAACTACTGTGATGTATGCGGTATATAAATATAGTATAATAGGTCCGTCAGAAATCAGTGAATGAAGAAAGAGAATTATCCATGCACAAATCGAAACTTGATACCGATATCATCCTGTTGCCTGTCGACCCGGTTCCCGACGTGAGTCATCTCGGGCTGGCAGTTTGCGAGCCTGGCTGGAAACTGCCGGTCCGGGTCATCCGTGATTTCGAGTGGCTGGTGATGATTCAGGGCGCCGCGACCTTCCATGTGGGTGAAACCGAATATCTGCTGAAGCCGGGAGATGCGCTGCTCATCCCGGCAAACAGGCAACATCGCGCCTCGGCGGATGACCGCACCGGGTGTCGGTTCTATTTCGTTCATTTCATCCCGGCCTGCGAGCCGGCGGAAACGACGCAGAAGGCATTCCTCGAGCGGATGGAGGATCGGCGGGGACGTTTGCGCGCCGAGTTGGCGCAAGGTCCCTTTATTTCCCTGCCGCAGGCAAGGCTGTCGGAAGTCCCGCTGCTGACGCATCTCTCCCTTGGCCGGCATGGAGATGGGGTATGCACCTTGTTTGAGCGGGCCCTGGAAGAACGGAACCACTATGCGGCAGACAGCCAGCTTTTCATCAGCCTGCTGGTGACCCAGCTGCTGGCACTCGGTTCCCGGGCCGTATTGCAGGAATCTCCGGGGAAACCCATTTCTGAAGCGGGAGTCATGGATCGGACCCTGCAGGAAGCTTTGTCCTTACTGCATGGCGATCATGACAGACATCTGCGCATACGGGCTTTGGCGGCAACCCTGGGGATTTCCGTCCAATACCTCGGGCGTCTCTTCTCGGACCGTCTCGGATGCTCTCCGCTTCAATATGTCAACCGGCTGCGGGTGGACAGAGCCAAAGCTCTGATGCGGGAAACCCGCCTGAGCATTCAGGAAATATCCTGGGCCTGCGGATTTGAGAATCCGTTCTACTTT
>JAIFNI010000331.1 GCA_020047785.1 Clostridia bacterium | reverse complement strand
TTCAAGGAAAGGTTGAGTCTCCACAACACCGGATTCCATCCGGCCGACACGGAACTTGCGAAGCATCTCCATCCCAAACTGGAACAGACAGTCAGCGTCATATCCGATCATGACGGGAACTCGTATGTGAACATACGGATTCTTGCCTTGCTCTTTGACATTGTCACGACAATCGGGGAGGAATTGTCCGGGCAGGAAAATGACCCCGGCACCAGCAAGCCGGCTGCGCTGAAGCTTGCGCAGCGGTTGGCCGAAGAACTCTGGCGGGCCAGCCATACGCCTCCAGGCGGAGACCCTGCGAGAAATTGCGTCGAAACCGCGGCAAGGAATGCCTGCATCAGTCCATCCTACTGCACGAAGGTGTTTCGGCAGGTATTCGGCGTTTCACCCCGGAGCTATGTGACAACGCTGCGCCTTCGGCAGGCGAAGAAGCTGCTGCTGGACGCGGACACCCATATTGACGAGGTGTCAAGGCAATTGGGCTACATGTCCGTTTCGGACTTCAGCCGTCAGTTCAAGCGCTGGACCGGTGAGAGTCCCAGCGCGTTTCGTCTGAATGCGAGGCGGGTGTACGAGAAAGCGGCAAACCCGTCATGAAGGAAACAGGTGTGGAACGAAATTAAGATGGAGAAATTCCGGATGAAGTTCGGAGCGCTGGAAGGTGAGTCCTGCAGGAAGAATTTCCGCGCAGAAATGGTGGGGGGAATTGCAGAATGAATGATCAGCTTGCGGGACGCAATCTGCCGAATCCTTTGGTCAAGCCGAACGGGGAGATGATTTCCGATTCTTTGGCGTGGCTGGAAAACAGAAGCGCAGTCAAGGACATGCTGTGTGAACATGAATATGGTCACCTGCCGCAACGCCCGGACCACCTTGCGGTCGAAGTGATCAGCACAGATGAAGATTACTGTGCCTCAAAAGCGGTTTACAAGAAGATTCGGCTTGTCCTCACACTGAATCAGTCCGTCTTTTCATTTCCGGTTGATTATGTCGTCCCAAAGAACGGCCGAAAGCACAAGGCAATCGTGCTGATCAACTTCAGGGGGGGAATACCGGATAAATACCTTCCTTCCGAAGAAATCTGCGACAATGGGTTTGCTGTCGCATCCTTCTGTTATGAGGATGTCACATCCGATGACGGTGATTTTACAAACGGGGTTTGCAGACAGTGGTTCCCGGATGGGAAACGGCGTGGAGATGCTGCGGGAAAAATCGCGGTATGGGCATGGGCTGCCATGTGTGTGATGGATTTCCTGCTGATGCAGGAAGAAGTCGATCCCCTGAATATTGCGGTCGCGGGCCATTCCCGGCTTGGGAAGACGGCCTTGCTGGCGGCTGCCATGGATGAGCGGTTCTCCCATGCCTGGGCGAACAATTCCGGATGCTGCGGGGCGGCCTTGAGCAGGGGGAAAGCGGGAGAAACCATCGAGCGGATCACCAAGGTCTTTCCCCATTGGTTCTGCCCGAATTTCGCCCGGTACGCCTGCCATGAACAGGATCTGCCTTTTGATCAGCATGCTTTGCTGGCATTGATCGCGCCACGTCATTTATATGTTGCCTCTGCGGAAGAGGATTTGTGGGCAGACCCTGCCTCCGAATTCCTTTCCTGTGTGGCGGCTTCCGATGCATACCGGCTTTTCAACCTCGCAGGGCTGAAACACGGGGATGCGTTCCCAATCCCCGGCACCTCCCTGCATGAAGGCAGCATCGGCTACCACATCAGAAACGGTTCCCACTACCTGAGCCGGTATGACTGGCATGAATTCATGAAATACATGTCGCGATGAGCCGGATGGGGAGGAATTCATGGTGAATGTGGTCATCATCACGGGGTTTCTGGGTGCCGGAAAGACGACCTTTCTCCGGGCCATGCGGGAGAGCGGCGCCTGGTCGGACGAGAAATGGGCCGTGGTCGTCAATGAGTTCGGCAAAGTGGGCATCGACGGCAGTCTGCTTCAATCCGGATCCGCCGTTCCGGTTGTGGAAATATCGGACGGCTGCCTCTGCTGCACCTTGAAAGGAGACTTTCAGGAAGCGGTCCGCAAACTGATTGCGGTGCATCAGCCCGATCGGATTCTCATCGAGCCTTCCGGCATATTCGCGCTGGCGGAAATGGCCGATCTGTTCGCAATACCGCCCCTGTCGGACCTGTGCCGGATCCAGGCGGTCATCGCCATTGTCGATCCGGGTCAATTCACTTCCACCAGGCTGAGAAACAATTATTTCGTGGAAAACCAGATCAGACATGCCAACCTGCTGGTGACCAGTAAATCCGGAAAGCATTCTCCGGAGACGGAACTGCTCGCGCTTGAAGGCTTGAAGGGCATCAACGCGGAATCGCACATCCTGACCGGTCCATGGGAGGATTTTGATTTCGGTTGGTTCAGAACGCTTCTGGAGGGGCCCGACGAGACAGGAAAGGTGTCTGAATTCCTTGCGGGTGGAAGGGCAGCAGCCGTTGCAGATCAGGGAAGTTCTTCAGCAGCCCCTGCAGCGGATCAAGAAGCCGATCAAGCAGCCGGTCCAATCAAATCCGTTCCGGCACACGGCGATGAAATCGGCATCCAATCGTTCGGATTGAGGGAACTGCGTGATTTGACCGGGTCGGAATACCAGCTTCTGCTGGACGACATGGTTCGCGGCGAATACGGGGAGGTCCTCCGCATGAAGGGATATCTGCGGGTGGACGGAGTCCTCCGCGAAATCAATCATGTGTTCGGCGACGAGTCGTTCCGTCCCGACCTCGGGAATCAGGCGGCTGCGGAGCAGCCGACGAAAATCAGCATCGTGGGAAAGCAACTTCATGTCCGCCGCCTCAACCGGTCTTTCTGGTCGTTTCAAACCGCGGCGTTCGGAAAGGTGGACATGCGTCCTGAGGAAACCAGGAATGGCGTTTGAAATGGAATCGAATCTGATGAACGGGTACCGGCTTGCCTATGACAGGGCGATGGCGGATCTCCAATCGAAAAATCCGGCGGAAATCGAAAGAAATGCCGATGTCCGGTATGATGCTTCAACCCGGATTTTTCACATTCCCTACATCGGTACCGGGCATCAAGTCAATCTTCAGGATGGTTCCGTGATGCGTCTCACCCCGGACGGTCCTGTTCCGGCAGGAACAACAGTCGGCGTGCTCATTCTGCATTATCTCCTGCATGCGGTGAAGCATCCTCTGTCGGGACGGATGATCTCCTTTCGCGAGGTTCGCGGAGTATCCGGCTATTTCCCGACCTTCAGCAAACGTGCGATTCTTCCACTCCAGGGCACGTTCGCCGGGAAAGAAGGGGCGCTGACAGCGGCGGGAGCCGCTCTTGGCGGGGTGCCTGCGCCATTCGGCGACACGGCCGTGACCCTGCGTATTTTCCCGCTGGTTCCTGTTACCTACGTGCTTTGGCATGGAGATGAGGAGATCCCCTCGAGCGCAGCGGTCCTGTTCGATGACAGCATCCAGTTCTTTCTGCCGGGTGAAGACATCGTGCTTGCGGCCAGCTTTGGCACCTATGCACTGATGAAACATGCTAAAAAATGACCGGGAAAGAAAAAAGCAAAATTATTTTTCGAGACAGATTGAATGTGATATACATAATCAATATACAATAACAAAATAGGATTATATGATTATTTAGATACATTTATCAAATATGAACACGAAACCATTGTCATGAAAGGATATGATGACATATATAAATAAATGGAATATTCATACAAGCCAGAATGCAGGGTAAAGAAAGTGCAACCGAACGATAGATTATACCAATGAAGCCCTTCTGACGTACGGGTTTCAGTATGTTTTCCATTTTATTGAAATCGTTTGACGCCATTCTTTCCGCCATGATAGAATCAATCCTGTCAACCGAACGGCTCCGGAAATCGAATCAAGGTATTGAATGGACCGCACGAAATAAAATGAATGTGGGGTAATGGTGTCATGCCGAAAAACAAGATTACTGAGGTATTGAAAACCGGAAAAATTCTGATCTCGGATGGAGCCTGGGGAACCTTTCTCGCACAGAAGGGCATGAAGCCCGGCGAATGTCCGGAACGCTGGTGCGTGGATCGTTTTGATGATGTGGTCGACATTGCGAAAAGTTATGTCGATGCCGGTGCCGATATGGTGGAAACGAACAGTTTCGGCGGAACCTCCTTCAAACTTCATGGATATGGGTTGGAAAACCGCGCGACCGAATTGAACATTGCCGCGGCGAAAGCTTCGCGTCAGGCGGCCGGTGACGACCATTGGGTCATCGCCTCCATCGGACCCACCGGCAAGATGCTGATTACGGAAGAAGTGACGGAAGAGGAACTGTACCAGTCTTTCAAGGAACAGGCCGTCGCGCTGGAACAGGGCGGTGCCGACGCGCTGTGCATTGAAACCATGAGCGATCGGGACGAAGCGTTCATTGCGGTTCGTGCCGCAAAGGAAAACACGAAATGCGAAGTCATCTGCACGTTCACCTTCGAGCGGACTGTCCGGGGTGACTACCGCACCATGATGGGATTGTCTCCCGCGGATGCGGCCACCGCCATGCTGGAGGCTGGCGCCGACATCATCGGCACCAATTGCGGAAACGGCATGGAGCGCATGATCGAAATCGTTCGGGAAATGCGGGCCGCCGCACCGGATGCACCCATTCTGGTCCACGCCAACGCCGGCTTGCCCATTCTGGTGGAAAACAAATCCGTATTCCCGGAATCTCCCGCTACGATGGCCGGGTTCGCGAAGGAACTGGTGAAGGCAGGCGCGAATGTCATCGGCGGCTGCTGCGGCACCACTCCGGCTCATATTTCAGCCATTCGGGAAGCGGTTCGTTCCTAGGCGCCGAAGAAAATCACCTGCTCTTTCGTGTTCCCTTTCAATCTTCACAGGATAAAGGAGAAAAAGCGATGAAGACCGGATTCCTTTCCACTGCCATCGGCAGCATGCCCTTTGAACAGCCGGAATACGCAGTCGACGTGTCCCTGCGCACCCTGGACGCCCCCATCTGGCCGCAGCTGCCCCGTCTGGGCCTGACCGAGCAGATGGAAATCCAGTACAGCGAAGGCATTCCCTGCGGCGTCATCGACCATGAGAAAAACCGCATGTACTTCGATACCGCACAGGACTACTCGGAGGCGTTTGCCGGATTCTACGAAAACTATATGGCCGCCATGGACCCGGACGAGGGAACGGGCGACTGTTCTTCCATGGCCATCGGTCCGGAATTCTCGCAGGGCATTCCCGCCATGGAAGCCGCCCTGCAGGCCAAGGGAACGAAACTTCCCTTTCTGAAGGTTCAGACCACCGGCCCCTGCAGCTTCGCCCTGACGGTCGTCGATGAGAACAAACGCGCGATCTATTACAATGATGAATTTCGGGATGTCATCGTGAAGGCCCTCGCCATGAAATGCCGCTGGCAGATACAGAAATTCAAACCATATGCCGAAACCATCATTTGTTTCATTGATGAGCCCATTCTCTCCGCATTCGGCAGCTCCACCTATGTGTCCGTCAAGCGGGACGATGTGGTGGCGATCCTTTCGGAAGTCATCGACGCCGTGCATGCCGATGGCGGCCTGGCAGGCATCCACTGCTGCGGCAACACGGAATGGAGCATCCTCATCGATGCAGGCGTCGACATTGTGAATTTCGATGCATTCGGCTATGGTGAAACCATTTCCATGTATGCCGACTCCGTCAAGGCACATCTTGCACGCGGCGGCATGCTGGCGTGGGGCGTTGTTCCCACCTCGAAGGCGATTCGCGACATCACGGTCGAAAACCTGGAAGCACAGCTGGAAAAAGTGATGGATATGCTGGCCGCCACAGGCATCGACAAGCAGGTGATCATGGACCAGGCAATCCTTTCACCGTCCTGCGGCACCGGTTCCATGGACGCGGCCGATGCGGACAAGGTGTTCACCATGACGGCCGCCCTGGCGAAGCGCATGAAGGAAAAGTACGGATACACGGCCTGATTACTGGTCAGCGTCTGTTATGGTATGCTTCTGAGTCGGAATGTTTTTGAATCGGAATGCGTCCGAAACGGAATGCTGCCGAGTGGCAATGCTTCGACGGGGGGAAACATGAAAATTGCCGTCACTGGAAAAGGGGGCGTCGGGAAATCCACGATAGCCGCCGGTCTTGCCATCACCTATGCCGAACGGGGGGCGCGGGTGCTGGCCCTGGATGCCGATCCCGACTACAACCTCGCTTCAGCTCTCGGTATTCCGCGGGACGTGCAGGAAGCCATCATCCCCATCTCCCGGCAGATCGCCCTCATCGAGGAGCGGACCGGGGCTGTCGTCAGCCAGTACGGACAGGTCTTCAAATTGAATCCGGAAGTCTCGGATGTGGCCGACAAGTACGCCTTTACCTGGCGCGACATTTCCCTGCTGGTGCTGGGGGCCGTGAAATCCGGCGGCGGCGGGTGTGCCTGCCCGGAGAATACGTTTGTAAAGGCACTCGTCACCAGTCTGGTCCTGTTCCGGGATGATACCCTTATCATGGATATGGAGGCCGGTATCGAACATCTTGGCCGCGGTACCGCGAAAGGCGTCGATCTGATGCTGATTGTGGTGGAACCGGGCCAGCGCTCGGTCGACTGTGCCCGCACCATCCTCCGGATGGCCCGGGAAATCGGCCTGAACCGGCTGCTGCTCATCGGAAACAAGTCCACGGGCGATACAGATGACGCTTTTCTCCGGGAGGCTTTCCCGGATGAAACGTTCCTGATGATCCTCCCTTATGCAGAGAACATCAGGAACGCAGACAGGGACGGCATCACGGCACTGGATATTCCGGGCACCGAACTTCGGGACGCTTTCCTGACGCTGACCAACGAATTGGATACACGGATGGCGGCCGGTAAAGCTTCCTGGAAAATGTCCGGCCCGACTTCCGGTACAACGTCCGGTATGGTTCCGGATGCTGCTCCCGGCAAAATTCCGGACAGCACCGGGCTTTCCATCAAAGGAGGGCCGGACGCATGAGCCTTTCGTTCGCCATCACTGGAAAAGGCGGTGTCGGGAAAACGACTCTGTCAAGCCTGCTCGTTCGGCAGCTGCTTGCCCACGGCATGAAACCGGTGCTTGCCATCGATGCGGATCCGAACAGCTGTCTGGACGCGGCGCTGGGATTGAAGGCCACCTCCACGGTCGGCGGCGCCCGCGAGGAAGTCCGCCAGGAAGCACAGGCGGGAACCGTCACGGGCATTTCCAAGCAGGAGATGCTGCAGTGGAAAATCACGGAGAGCCTTGTGGAGTCGGCCGGATTCGATTTCATCGCGATGGGGCGGCCGGAAGGCGCCGGCTGCTACTGTTATGCCAACAACATCCTCAAATCCATCATCACGCAGATATCCGGCCAATACCCTTTTCTGGTGCTGGACAACGAGGCGGGGCTGGAAAACCTTTCCCGCCGCATCATGCAGCAGGTGGATGTGATGGTCATTGTGTCGGATGCCTCCAACGCGGGGCTTCAGACCATCGTCCGGCTTCATGGTCTGGCCGACGAGATGGGCATCCGCTACAAAAAGCTGATTCTTGTCATCAACCGGCTCCGGAACGGCGAACTGCCGGCACGGATGGAGGAAATCCGCCTTGCGACAGGCGCTGAACGGGTGGTGGCGCTGCCGGACGATCTGACGGTGGCCACTTTTTCGGAAGGAAGCCGGAGTATGCTGGAACTGCCGGACGACAACCCGGTGGTCCTGAAAATCGACGAACTGATCGCGTCCCTTTCCGATGCGACTTCCTGAAAAACACCTGTTCGACTGACGTCTTTCTGCTCATTTTTTCCGATTCGACTGATTCATCCGATTTGACTGATTCATCCGGTTTAACTGATTTACCCCATATTCCGCTGATTTTTCCATTCCTCCACTTTCCCGACAACCACACCGGAACCGGAACACAGGACACAATGCTTCAGGAAGCAGGCAGGTGAAACGATGGCCAAGGATATCAGCCAATTCAGGGAAAAAGTTGTGGACGAGGCCTCTCTTGAAATGCTGGTGAAGGCGGAATGCGATTGCGTCGACACCATCTTCGATCGGGCCGAACTGCAGAAGAACCAGTGCGGATTCGGGAAGAGCGGCGTCTGCTGCAAAATCTGCCACATGGGGCCGTGCCGCATCACGAAAAATGCCCCCAAAGGCGTCTGCGGCGCGGATGCGGACACCATCGTCGCGAGGAACTACCTGCGCGAGGTCACAGGCGGGACGGCGGCGCATTCGGACCACGCCCGTCATCTGGTGCTGATCCTCAAGAAGGTCGCGCTGGGAAAGAGCACGGACTACCGCATCAAGGACGAACGGACGCTCCGGTATTCGGCCGGCATCTATGGCATTGAAACCACGGATCGTTCCGCGAATGCCATCGCGCTGGATCTGGCCAACCTGCTGCTGGATGAGTTCACCTCCCAGGAGGAACCGTTGAAGAGTCTGGCACTGGCCCCGGAAAAAAGGCAGGCTCTCTGGAATGCCAGGGATGTGGCTCCACTCGGCATCGACCGCATGGTGGTCGAGGCGATGCATCGCACGACCATGGGGGTGGACCACAACTACAAGAACCTGCTGATGCACGCCTTCCGCACCGCGCTGGCCGACGGCTGGGGCGGTTCCCGCGCGGGTTCCGTCGTTTCGGACATCCTGTTCGGTTCTCCGGCTCCTGTCAAAAGCACGGCCAACCTTGGCGTGCTGCATGCGGATACGGTCAACATCATTGTGCACGGCCATGAACCCGCCCTTTCCGAAATGCTGGCCATCGCGGTGCTGGACCCGGCCATCAAAGCCTATGCGGCGGAAGCCGGCGCATCCGGAATCACCCTGGCGGGCATCTGCTGCACGGCCAATGAAATCCTGATGCGTCACGGGGTGCCGGTCGCCGGCAATGTCCTGCAGCAGGAACTGGCCATCGTCACGGGCGCCGTCGAGATGATGGTGGTCGACGTACAGTGCTGCATGCCGAGTCTTCCTGCCGTGGCGGCGAAATACCACACGGAAATCATTTCCACCGCGGAGATCGCCAAGATGGTCGGCGCCCACGATGTCCTGTTCGATGAGCACAGTCCCCTGGAGTCTGCCGGGAAACTGATCAGGCGCGCTATCGACAATTTCAAGAACCGCGATGCGTCGAAAGTGGCCATTCCGAAGGCGAAGGAACCGATGGTCGCCGGTTTCAGCGTCGATGCCATCAAGAACATGCTCGGCGGCAAATACCGCGCTTCCTTCCGCCCGCTCAACGACGCCATCATTCAGAACCGCATCGTCGGCCTGGTCGGTATCGTCGGCTGCAACAACCCGAAAAAGAAGGCGGACGACTACACGAACATCCTCACCATGGAACTCATCAAGCGCAATGTCCTTGTGCTGAAGACCGGCTGCGCGGCCATCGCGTCCGGGAAAGCCGGCATGCTCAAGCCGGAAGCGGCCATCCGCTATGCCGGTGACGGCCTGCGGGAAGTCTGTGAAGCTGTCGGCATGCCGCCCATCCTCCATATGGGCAGCTGCGTGGACAACGCCCGCATCCTGGAAGCGGCAACGGAAGTCGTGCTGGAAGGCGGACTCGGAGATGACCTCTCCATGCTGCCCGCTGTCGGCGTCGCACCGGAATGGATGAGTGAAAAGGCCGTCGCCATCGGCAGTTATTTTGTGGCCTCCGGTGTGGATGTCATCCTCGGTCTTCCCTTCTATACTTCCGGTTCCGAGAATGTGACCCGCTACCTGCACGAAGAAACCAAGGACATTTTCGGTGCCTCCTTCCATTTGTGCGAGGACCCGCTGGAAGCAGTCGAACTGATCATGCGCATGCTCAATGAAAAACGGGATCGACTCGGCATCAACAAGAAGGCCGAACGAAAACTCCTCGACATGCGGGAACGGAGGGAAGCCAATGTCTAAGCTGATAGCCACCAGTGCCATCGACGGCGCGGTCGCCTGGGTCGTGCAGGCGGAAAATGCAGTCGCCGCGGCCATCCGGGAAAAGGGGACGGAATTCCCCGTCGCGTTCCCCAACACCAATTACCATCTGCCCGTCATCTATTCGTTCACGGGCCGGAAAATGCAGACACTGGCCGATCTGCAGGCCATTCTGCTCGAAGCCCGGGAAATGCTGCCCGCAAGGCCGGCGGCCGATGTCTGGCTGCCGTATCTGGGCAATACACTCGACGCGGGCGTGGCCACCCTCTTCGCGTGCGAGGCCATTGAAGCCTGCAAATACATCATGGGACCCAATCCGGTGGACGGCATCTGGCTTGGCGCGGCGAACGACGTCATCATGCGCGAACGCGGCATCGAATTCGTCGACGGTTCCGCTCCCGGCTTCGCGGCCATCACCGGCGCTGCGCCGGACAACGCCACGGCGGTCCGCATCGCAAAGGAACTCCAGCAGAAGAACCTGTATGTCTTCATGGGCGGCAGCACCGGCGGGAAACAGTTCGCCGAGCAGCTGGCCGAAGAAGGCGTGCAACTCGGCTGGGAAACCCGCCTTGTCCCGTTTGGCGCGGATGTCTCCTCCCTGGTGTACGCCCTCGGCTTCGCGAACCGGGCCGCTCTTTCCTTCGGCGGCGTCAAGCCGGGCGATTACGCGGCAAACCTGAAATACAACAAGAACCGCATCTTCGCTTTCGTCATTGCTCTCGGCGAAGTGTCGGCGGAGAAATACGCGGTCGCGGCCGGTGCCATCAGCTACGGGTTCCCGGTCATCTCCGACACGAACATTCCGGAAATTCTGCCCACAGGCGTCTGCACCTATGAGCATGTCGTCGCGAACGTGCCGTACGACAAGATTGTGGAACGCGCCCTCGAGATACGGGGATGCAAGATCAAGATTGTCCATGTGCCGATTCCGGTTCCATACGGACCGGCCTTTGAAGGCGAGCGTATCCGAAAGGAAAACACGCACGTGGAATTCGGCGGCAACAAATCCACCGCGTTCGAGTTCGTCACCAGTGTGGACATCAACGACATCAATGACGGGGAAATCGAAATCATCGGTCCGGATGTCGACACCGTGCCGCCAGGAACTGTTCTGCCGCTCTCCATCTGGGTCGAAGTGGCGGGAAGGAAAATGCAGACGGATTTCGAGCCCATCCTGGAACGTCAGATCCACCACATGGTCAATGGCGCGGAAGGCATCTGGCACATGGGCCAGCGGGACATCGTCTGGACGCGCATCTCGAAGGACGGGTTCGCCAAGGGTCTGCGTTTGCGCGCATACGGCGATATCATTCATGCGAAGTTCCTCGCCGATTATCCGGCCATCGTCGACAAGGTCAAGGTCACCCTCATCACGGACAAGGCTGAAACCGACAAACGCGTGCAGATTGCCAGGAAAGTCTACGATGAACGCAACCGCCGTCTCGAAGCGATGACGGACGAGTCTGTGGATATCTTCTATTCCTGCCTGCTCTGCCAGTCCTTCGCGCCGAATCATGTCTGCGTCATCACCCCTGAACGCCTTGGCCTGTGCGGCGCCTACAACTGGCTTGACGGCAAGGCCGCCTATGAAATCGACGAGACCGGTCCGAACCAGCCTGTCATGAAAGGCGAATGCATCGATCCCGTCAAGGGCATCTGGAAAGGCATCAACGAGTATGTCTACACCAACAGCCACAAGACGGTCGAAGCATTCAGCGCCTATTCCCTCATGGACCGTCCGATGACCAGCTGCGGCTGCTTTGAAGCCATTGTCGCGTATGTGCCGGAATGCAACGGGGTCATGGTTGTGAACCGTGAATTCCTCGGGGAAACCCCGGTCGGCATGACCTTCTCCACCCTCGCCGGCAGTGTCGGCGGCGGGCAGCAGACCCCCGGTTTCATCGGCTGCGGCAAAGTCTTCCTGACCTCCCGCAAGTTCCTTGCGGCAGAAGGTGGATTCCCGCGCCTGGTCTGGATGCCGAAGGAGCTGAAGGAACAGCTCGGATTCGACCTGCGCCGCCGCTTTGAAGAGTTCGGGTTTCCCGACCTGTTTGATCAGATCGCGGATGAAACCGTTGCGACCGACGCGGAGGCAGTCCGTGCGTTCATGGAGCGTGTGGGCCATCCGGCTCTTACCATGCGGGACATGACGGAGAGCGAGGAAACGGTTGTCACCGGTGGATCTGCCGAGGTTCCGGCTGTGAAGACAGAATCCGTTGCTGTCGGGACTGCCGTTTCGGCCAGCCCGACTGCGGCACCGGCACCCGTTTCGCTTGCAGCGCCGGCAGCTGTGGCGGATGCACCGGTACCAGCCACCCCGGCGGCTCCTGCTGCCATCCTTTCCGGCGACCTGACGGAACTGAAACGCCAGATCATCACGGAGCTGAAGGAGGAAGTACGTCGGGACGTGGTGGAGAACATCATCGATTCCCTGTCCAGAAGCTTCCTCGGGCTCTCCGGCCGACCTGCCGCATCACAAGAAACAGCATCGCTTCGCCAGGAAGCGGTTCAGGTCGACCTGAAACCCGCCGTTGTCCTTCCTGTCGAAGGGTCTTCAAATGCATCCAATGCTTCAGCCGTACCGGGCATACCTGTTCCCGACGGTCAGGCAGCTGCTCCGGCCCCCGCTTCGGCCCCTGTCGCACCGGTCACCGTATCACCCGCCATCCCGGCCATTCCTGCCTGGGAACGGATTGCCGCCGTAAAAACGCTGCCCATCAGGAAGGAAGTATCCGAAAACAGCATCTGGACGGTGAAACTCGGTAATACGAAGGAAGAGGGCGGCACCCGTGCGATCACGCACCGTGTCGGCGGCAGTTCCTGCATGCCGTTCCATCTCTGGGAAGGTGAAATGCCCAATCGTCCTCTGGTCGCGCTGGAAGTGTTCGACCGGGTCGGGGAAAAGTATCCCTCAGTCCTGCGGGACATCTACGGGACCCTGCTGTCCAATCCGGCCGAGATGGCGAAAGTCTGCGTGGAGAAGTATGGCGCGGATCTGATCAGCATCCGGCTTGACGGCACGCATCCGGAGCGCGGAGACGCGAGTCCGCAGCAGGCAGTCGAGCTGGTCGGCAATGTGCTCCGCTCCGTCGGGGTTCCCCTCATCATTACCGGCCACAACCATTTCGACAAAAACAACGAAGTCATGAAGGCCATCGCCAAGACGTTCGAAGGGGAAAACCTCCTGCTCAACTGGGTTGAACAGGACAATTACCGTACGGTCGCCGGCGCGGCCATGGCCTACGGACATACCGTGGTCGCCCAATCACCCATCGACGTCAACATCGGCAAGCAGCTCAACATCCTGCTCACCAACATGGGGCTCCACGCGGAAAACATCATCATGGACCCGATGACCGGTGCCATCGGCTATGGCATCGAGTACACCTATTCCGTCATGGAACGCATCCGTCTCACCGGCCTTGGCGGAGACAAGATGCTCTGCGCCCCCATCATCGTCTCGCCCGGTCTGGAATGTGCTAAGCTGAAGGAATTCAAGGCTCCGGAAGCCAGTTTCCCCACCTGGGGGGAATTGGGCAGACGCGCCGCGATCTGGGAGCTCTCCACAGCCACAAGCCTCCTGTATGCGGGGGCGGACGTTCTCATCATGTATCATCCCGAAGCGGCGATGGCGGTCCAGAAGACCATCGGCAGGCTGCTCGAGGGCACCGGAGGAATCAACCATGGCGCTTAGCGGTCTGCAGATCCAAAAACTCCTGCCCAAGACGAACTGCAAGGAGTGCGGCTCCAATACCTGTCTGGCTTTCGCAATGAAGCTGGCGGCCAAGAAGGCCGATCTGAACGAATGCCCCTATGCGTCCGAGGAAGCCAAGTCCGTGCTTGGCGCGGACAGCGAGCCCCCGGTCCGGCCGGTTACGGTCGGCGCGGCGAAGCCTGCCCGGGTTGGCGGAGAAACCGTCCTGTACCGGCATGAGAAAACCTTCATCAATCAGACCCTGATAGCAATCGATGTTCTGGACGATGATCCGGACCTGACGGCCAAACTTGCGGACATCCGGGACTACCGCCTGGAGCGGGTCGGTGAGATCCTCACCGTCAACGCTGTTTCCGTCACCCGGCATGGAGCGGACGAAGCCCGTTTCCTGCAGGCGGTGAAGCAGACAGCCGAGATGACGGGGCTGGCCGTCATCCTTCGTGCGGGAAGCACGTCAGCCGCCATAGCCGCGGCAGCCCTTCTGAAGGGGACCAACAGTGTGATCGCCGATGTCCAGGCTGAAAACCTGGCCGAAATGCGGGGGGCCGCCGTGGAAAACGGACTCCTGCTTGCCATCACCGCGCCGGATATTGACAGCCTCATTGTCATGTCGGAAACGCTGAAAGCGGACGGATTCACCAATTTTGTCCTTCAGTTCGACACCCGATCCCTCCCGGAAACCTACCAGACGAACATCATCGCGCGCCGTGCCGCCATCCGGGACAATTACAAGGCGCTGGGCTATGGCACGCTGCGGTTCATCCGGACCGGAAACGCGATGGACGACACCGTGGAAGCCATCACCGAAATCACGAAATACGGGGGCATCTGCGTCCTTCCAACCTTTGATCCGGCGCAGCTTGTTTCCCTGATGACCCTCCGGCTGAACATCTATACGGATCCGCAGAAACCAATCCAGGTCGAACCGAAGATCTACGCCATCGGCGAACCGGACCGGAATTCACCGGTTTTTGTCACAACCAATTTCTCCCTGACCTACTTCATTGTTTCCGGCGAACTGGAGAACAGCGGCATCAGCTGCTGGCTGGCCATTCCGGAATGCGAGGGCATGAGTGTCCTCACGGCCTGGGCAGCGGGAAAATTCTCCGGCAGCCATATCGCCAAGTTCCTGAAGGAAATGAAGATTGAGGAGATGGTCGATTCACGCCGTGTTGTCATTCCGGGCTATGTTTCCCAGATCAGCGGGGAGCTGGAGGAGAACCTGCCTGGCTGGACAGTTCTGGTTGGCCCGCAGGAAGCCTCCGACTTGGAAGCATTCATCAAGAACATCCTGAAATAAGGCGCCGGAAAGAAATTACTTGCTCTTTTTCAAAAAACAATGACGAGTTTGGCCATTGTTTTTTGAAATTCATAGAGCAAGTTATTTCTTTCCAAACCAAGGCGCCGGAAAGGAGTTACTTGCTCTTTTTCAAGAAACAATGACGAGTTTGGCCATTGTTTTTTGAAATTCATAGAGCAAGTTACTTCTTTCCAAACCCTAAGGAGGCCTAATGCCCGACATCACTTTCATGCCCGGTGGAACAACAGTATCGGTTCCGGCGGGAACCCCGCTGCACGATGCGGCGAAGCTTGCCGGCATCACAACTGAAGTTCCCTGCGGAGGCCGGGGCATCTGCGGCAAGTGCCTGGTCCGGATCGAAGCGGGACGGGTAGATTTCCGGGACAGCGGCATTCTGCCCAAGGAGCTCCTTGAGGAAGGCTTTGTGCTGTTGTGCAGGACCCGGGTTCTGGACAGCCCCGTTCGTGTGTGTGTTGCTTCACAGCTTGCGGGAGAGAAGGGACAGTTTTCCGAAGCGGCGGAAGACCTGCTGATGATCGGCAAGACGCTGCTGCCTCATGTCGGCGCGCTTTCTCCGCTGGTTGAGGTGCGGAGACTCACGGTTTTTCCTCCTGCAACCGGAGATGGCCTGTCGGATCTGGATCGTCTTGAGCGATCGCTTCGAGCAGCTTCCGTAGAATTGTCCAGGCGGATTCCACTATCGATCCTTGCAAGTTTGCCGTCAGTGCTCCGAAAAAACGGCGGGTTGCTTGCGGTTCTTCTTGATTGTGGCAGAGGGCCTGCCCACCTGCTCGATCTGGAGGCGGATGGCCCGGCCAGTGCTTATTCCGACGGATCTTCAAGCATTCAGGATTCTTATGGCAATGGAACAGCGGACCCTGTTCGGTCGGAAAGCCGGAACGGGATGGCCATCACTGGGCGGGAAGACAGCCGGAACGGATGGTTGTACGGATTGGCCGTCGACATCGGGACAACAACCATTGCAGTGCAGCTGGTGAATCTGACAGATGCCCGCATCGTCGGGAGCAAAACGGCGTACAATGCGCAAATCTCCTGTGGACTCGACATCATCAGCCGAATCAATTATGCCGGGAAAGCCGGTCAGCTTGAAGAATTACGGGAAAAGGCGCTGACCACCGTCAACACGTTGGCCGCCGAACTGGCGGATTTTGCCGATGTTCCGCTGTCAGGTGTCTCGTCGGCATCCATAGCCGGAAACACGACCATGGTTCATCTGCTTCTTGGCATACCGCCGGAACAAATCCGGCTGGCACCTTACACACCGGCTGTCTATCGTGTCCCGGATCTGTCTGCCGCCGAGGTCGGACTGGCGATTCATCCGCGCGCGCCGATACACTTTGCACCCGCCGTGGGCAGTTATGTGGGTGGAGACATCACATCAGGTCTGCTCTGCACCTCTCTGGCCACGGATTCGGAGAATATCTGCCTTTTCATCGACATCGGCACCAACGGAGAACTGGTTCTCGGGAACCGGGACTTTCTGCTCGGGTGTGCCTGTTCGGCCGGACCGGCCTTCGAAGGCGGAGGCATCGAAGACGGCATGCGCGCATCCGAAGGCGCAGTGGACCGGGTGGATGTCCATCGGGATACAGGCCTGCCTGCCGTGTCCGTCATCGGAGACGGGAAGGCATCCGGCATTTGCGGTTCGGGTATGGTCACGCTCATCGCCAGCCTGTTTTCGACCGGCTGGCTGGATGCGGCCGGCCGGCTTGACCGGACAAGAGTCTGCGCGGCAATCGACACGACCGGACGGAATGCCAGCTATACAATCGTTCCCGGGGAAGCGTCCGCCACCGGGAAGGCCATCCGGATCTCCGAGGCGGACATCGACAACCTCATCCGGGCAAAGGCAGCCATCTACTCGGCCTGCCGCATGATGCTGCGGAGTGTGGACATGGATTTCGGCGACCTGTCCCATCTGTACATCGCCGGTGGTTTCGGCCGATATCTGGATTTGGAAAGTGCCGTCTGCATCGGCCTGATTCCTGAACTTCCGGCCGACCATTTCTCTTATGTCGGCAATGCATCGGTCACCGGGGCGTATATGACGCTGGTCTCTGCGGCGCACCGGCAGAAACAGCTTGAACTGGCAGAAAGATTGACTTATCTGGATTTGAGCGTGGAACCTGGGTATATGGATCAGTATACGGCGGCGATGTTCCTGCCGCATACGGACATCAGACTCTTCCCATCGTCGGGCCGACAGCAGGAAACCTGAATCGAATTCTCAGCAGGAACAGGGTGATACACGTGTTGTGGAAAGGACGGTGCAGGTGCATCGTCAGGGAAAAAGGAGCGTCATATGTGTGAAATGGATGTGTACCTTGTGGACAAGACCGGACAGGAAACCTTGTATTTCGAATCGGTTGACAAGCTGACCCCGTCAGGAGACAGTCTGATTCTGGAAGACATTTTCAGCCAGCAGAAGACGGTGAAGGCGAAAATCCGTGAAATGGCCTTCATCCGCCATCGCATTGTTCTGGAGGAAGTGTAGTCGAGTGAATGAAGGTGCTTCTTCAGGCGAATCTGAGTGAAAGAGACCGCAGGGGCACCGGAACGTTTGTCGTTCAGGTGTCGTTGCGATTTATGAAGTATTTTTGTGTCTGCCTGGTTCATGAGGAGAGCGGATGGAACAAATAATTCCAGATAATCGTCAGAACCAGGTGGATGACCCTGATAAAGTGGCGGAGTATTACAGGCTCCTGACTGAAAATACAGTGGAGTGCATCTGGCTGCTGGATCTGGCAAATCGGAAATACAAATACATCAGCCCCTCCATCCTGTCCTTGCGTGGTCTGACGATGGAAGAGGCCATGCTGGAAAAAATGGAAGATTCCCTTACGCCGGAATCCATGGCACTGGTCAACAAACTCACGGAAGAACGGCTGGCTCGGTATTTTGCCGGGGATCGAAGTCCTTCGGTCATGTCGGGCACGAATGATTTTCAGCAATATTGCCGGGATGGAAGCATCAAGGACATTGAAATCTCAACCAGATATGTGCCGAATCCGGAGACGGGTCTTGTGGACATTGTGGGCGTTTCCCGCGATATTACCGTACGGAAGCGGCTTGAACGGAAGCTGGCGGGAGAAGTCGCGGAAAGGAATCGTCTCATAGAGAAACTTCGGCTCTCGGAGGCCGAGCAAATCCGCCTGTCAGGGGAACTGCGGCGACAGAATCAGAAAATGAGCGCGGTTTTGGGCAAGGATGAGCTGACCGGGCTTTACAACCGGCACTTCTTTCTGCAGCGAATCCGGGAGGAGATGGAGCGTTCCGATCGATATGGAAACCCGATGTCCATCATTTTGTTCGATCTGGATCATTTCAAGAAAGTGAATGACCAATGGGGGCACGATGTCGGGGATCGGGTCCTGCAGGCTATATCATCTGCCGCCATGAAGCGGATTCGAAAGCCGGACATTCTGTCGCGCTGGGGGGGAGAAGAATTCATCGTGCTCATGCCCCAGACGGGTCTTGCCAGTGCCAGCCGTTTGGCGGAACGTCTCCGGGTGATGATGGCCGAGCTGCTGCACGAAACAGCGGGTCGGGTGACCGGGAGTTTCGGCGTGGCTGAACACATTCGGAATGAAAGCTATGAAATCTGGTTCAAGCGAGTCGATGTGGCACTTTACCAGGCTAAGGACGGGGGCAGAAACCGGGTTGCGGAAAGTGTTTCCCAGTCATGCTTCAATCCGGTCGCCATTGTTCGCTATGTGTGGAACCCGAAGTGGGAGAGCGGCAATGCGGAGATAGACGGCGAACACAGGAGATTGCTTGATCTCGCGAACGCACTCATGGAATCTGCCATGGCCAGCTTGCAGAATGAAACGGTTTCCCAGCGGCTCGAGCATCTTCTATCACACATTCAGGCACATTTCGTCCACGAAGAAGGGATACTTGAACGCGCAGGATACCTGGAATACCACGCGCATGCCACGTGTCATTCCGAGTTGCTGCAGAAAGCTTCCTTGCTGATGAACAGTTTCAAGGAGGGCAGTCTGAAAGCGACGGAACTGTTTTCTTTTCTGACCGATGAGGTGATTATCGGCCATCTTCTGAAAGAGGATGTGAAGTACTTCCCATTATAGACAGGAGATTATCGACGGGAGAAGAGCGATTTTCTCTCGCACAAATCGCTGACTTTCATTTTTTTAGTGTTCTGGGCTTGTTCCACTGTTTTTTGTCATTCGTGTGACAACCCGTGCTTCATCCATGTCAAGTATTTTTATCATAGCAGTTTTTGCAGAATCTGCATCATGGGAACGGATGGCTGAAAACAATTCGCGATGCAGATGAAGGGTATCGGAAAAAATCATATCATTCCGACCTAATGGCTTCCATAACTCGTGGAAGGTAGCGGCAAGAGGGTGGACCAGATCGTTAAGAGTATGGTTGTGACTGGCTTTGTAGATGGCATGATGGAAGGATGTGTCGAATGCTTCCGGATCCGTGCCCTGTGCGCAGGCCGTTTCCAGCCTCGCCAACCGGATGCCGATATTCGTGATGTCATCATTGCTCGCATTTGCGATAACCTGGTCGATGACATGGCTTTCCAGGACGCGTCGAATCCCCAGCAACTCCATAAAATCGACCCGTGCTGTTTCAATCTGCAGGCTCAAGGAACGACTTGTGGCATCTTTAACGAAGATACCTCTGCCGTTGACAACCTCAAGTACACCAATGGTCTCCAGCTTCCGTAGAGATTCCCGCAGCGTATTCCGCCCAATGGAGAGCATCTCCGCAAGATTACGCTCGGAAGGCAGTTTTTCACCAGTGCTCAGGTTGTTGTCCATGATGTACTTGAGAAGTACTTCGGAAGCTTGTGCTCGAATGACTACCTTTTTCAGAGGGGTTAATCCGCTCATCACACACGGCCTTTCTTAGGTACCGGAAGAAAACTACTAGCTCTTCTTCCGAAAAGAATGGCAGGTCTGGCCATTGTTTTCGGAAGTTCATAGAGCAGGTTATTTTCTTCCAAGTCCTTAACAAGATGATTAGGACATGATTTGAAAATGTATATCGGTCACATGAAACAGTTCTGACCATAATCCTTTTTATTTCAAGGTGAACCGGGTTTCTTTCGAGTCTATCGCATCTTCGTCAAACTGTATCACATCTCCATCGTTTCCCATATACCTTTCGCCTATCCTACCACATTCATTCTCATATATGATAGCTGAATATATTGATTATATCTCTAAGACTCAGCAAGAAAGCTAAAAAACATA
>JAIFNI010000229.1 GCA_020047785.1 Clostridia bacterium | reverse complement strand
CGATGTCATGCAGGTACACCGCTGCCCAAAGACGGCGCGTTTCCTCAACGAATCCTGTTGCCTCTATCAGGCGAAGGGCGTGGATGAGCACGCGAGCCACATGGGCTTGACCGTGAACCGAGCTTCGGTGAAGAAAGAGTTCGGGTGAAGGCACAATCTCTTTATCGGGAACCGGAATGAGAGCCCGGATGGCCGCAAGGTTCAGTACCGTCGAATTGTCCAACCCCTCAAAACCCAAGGAGTTCCTTTCGGTTCTCCGCACCAAGCTGGGCGAGTTCTTCCATGGTTGGCGTATCTCCATTGAAATGGCGGTTCAGTTCTGCCCTGAAGGCATTGTGCGAGAAGTGACTGAATACCCAGATGGGTAGGGCCGGTCGCTTCTCGGAAAGAGATCGCAACCGAGCCCCGAAAGACTGAAGGGCTTTCCCTTTTCGCAGATGCCCCTTTCCGCAAATCCAGAGCGTTGCGCCCTCGATTCCGCAGGCAAGGTCCCATGCGATCTCTGCCATCCGCTCCTGGCTGTGTGATAACAATTTCTCTACCTGCCCGCGATGAGGCCCTTCCGACTTGTAAAGACGCTGCAAATCCGCTGTGGTCTTGGTATGGATCGGCGTCTTGTTGAGCGTGAGCACCATTTGATCGAATTCGGAGGGAAGCGCGATGGGTGACGATGCGAATTCGCGGCGCGCACCCTTCCCTGCGCTACCCTTCGGGTCGAAGTAACGGACGGTCGCCTGTTCGTTTTTCCCCGGGTTATCCCCCACAAGGATGAATCGGGGCTCTGGTCCTTTTGATGTCAGGGGGCCATGTGGAACAAAGAGTAAATCTCTGTTTCCAGAGACGGCGTTCTCGATCCGATAGTCATAGCTCAATCCTTTAACCGCGCCAATCAGGGATGATTGCTGTGACAAGTCGCTCACTAGTTTGTCTAGCGCTTCTTTTGCTGAATAAATAGCTTCAATGGTTTTTTTGCGCATGCGGACTCCACGTCAGGGAAATGGGCTCAGTTAAAGCTGTTGGCCATAACTAGATTTGCCGAATCCCCGGCGCAAATGCCAGCGCCTCCTGAAGATCCGGCATGGAGCCTTCCCGCAACGGCATCCTCATCTCGTTCGGCCCTCCCAAATCAAGCACAAGGCTGTCTTCATACAGAATGACCTTGGACCACTTCGGTCCTGGCGCCTCATCTAGTCCCGGCACCCAGGTTTGCTGGAAGGCGGCCGATCCGAGTTCCTGGAAGGACGAGGCATCCAGGAGCAGTAGGGTTTCAATGCGGACCAAGGGATCGCCGGTCGCAAGCATGGCCTGCATCTTGTTGAATTGCCGCAGAGGTCCTTGTTGGGTGAGCAACGGAGCCAGGTGCTGTGGGCTGTTGGCGGCACTGAGAAGGGTCCGCGCACCCAGAGGAAGGGCTGCATGCAGGACCAGGTCCGGGACATGATTGGCACCTGCCCACCTGTACCGCCACAACCCCTGAGCAGAAACCGCGAGGAAGCCATCGGGCTCTGGAAGCAAGGTCAGCACGGGAGAGAACCCCCCGTGACGCGTAGGAGCTGGGATGGGGTGCCACAGCGGCTCATCCCCGTCCCAATCGAACCACCCCAGGGAAACTTCCCCACCCTCCACGGCTAGCACCAGGCGGGAGCCGACAAAGAGCTGCGTCAGCACCTGAAGCCCCTGATGCAAATGGAGGGCCAGGAAAGCCTGTACCTCCTCCGGCGAGGGCGGAGAAACAGGAATGGATTCGGTCGCCTCTTCAATTTCGACGTGAGCCCGACCCGTTTGGGGATCGTCGATAACAATGGTTACTTCCCGGAGTCGCTTGGAATTGGGCGTTTCAGACATCGGGTGCTGACTCCTTGAGAGGTATGAAGGTACGAGCGTGGATTCGAGTTCATTGGTGCCATTGATCATGAACTGATTCGGGCCATCTGCTTTGGTGCTCTGCGGCCGTGCACCTAAAGCCTTTGGATCGAGGAGGTGGGAGGCACGATCATCTTCGAAGTCGCAGAAGGCTATCCACTCCTGGATCAGGAAGAGGCTGGAATCACCGGTCTGCCTGTTCCGTGGCGATGACGCGCCCTGGAACGTTTCGTAGACGCAAGAATTTAGTCTTTCACCACATCGGGGAAAACCGTTCGAAGCGCTTGGTCCGCCGCATTGGAGGCTTCGATATCTTTGAGTATGAGGCTCGTTAAGGGGGTGGCTTCGAAGCGCCTCATCAACGCTAGCGCACCCTCCCTTGGGGACTCGTTAGGGCCATTCCAATAGGGCCAATAGGCTGTCACCAATCTGGGACGGTTTTGGGTGTCCCCTTCCGGCCAGGATTCAACCAGGGCGATTACGGAGACGGGATTCCCGGAGGACATTTCAAACGCTCCAATCCAGGCTTCCATCTCGTGGGCACGAGCGATCACCCGGTCGAGATCCGCTGGCGTAAAGGTGCCAGAACCTTGGATTTTGGGATCCAATAGCGGGAATTCACGGACTTCTCGAATGGTGTTCCGATGAAAGAGGGTGAAGGATGCGTACCAGTCCCCGGCTAGGTCATCAAGGGTGTCCTGACCAAGGAGTGTGACGATTTCTCCCTGTTCTCCGGTCGTGGCACTTAAATCCAATTCATCCTCAACCATCGGGGCTCCTGAATAGAATTCATCACTGTTGAAACGCGTTAATTCCATTTATAAAATCGAGTCATGATGATCTCGGCGTACTAATTTTGATTGGTTTTTTGCAGCACAAAGAATGGCATCAATACCATCTGTTTTAATACAATCTAAGAACTCTTTCGCATTATTGTTCCACTGTTCATTGTTTTGTAAATTATGGATCTGGATATGCGTGTAAGGACCAGCCCATTCAGCAACGAGTTGCTGGATAGTTTGGAGAGCCTTCATACTCTGCTCCCAGAACTCAAATGTCCAAGCAGTGCCATGCCCGCGCATGCGGATGTACCCCGCTTTGCATACGGCAACGACAATGGCCTCACGTCCCTTCCCATTAAAGTCAGACGAGTAAGCCGCGATTTCGTCACGGACGGATTGGGGGAGAGCCATGGCTGCCGCGCCCTGGTGACTTTTTGCGAAACTGGCGTGTTCATGGATTTTCCACTTTTCGCCAGTGTTTATATTTATCCAGTAGCCTTCTTTCATCTCCATAGCCCTGTCTTTGGAATAGTCTTTACTGGATTTGCCGGTCAAAACCCAAATCGGCAAAGTTTTGTCCCGAAATTAACTTAAACCAGTTAATCATCATTCTATTTATTTTCTTTGTTAAGTTTTCGGTGACCATGCTTCGATTTACGCGATGCGTTTTCGCCCCGGTGCCATTTGCAGAAGCTGCATCCGCCGGTGTTCTTCCGGGTAACCACATCCTTGTAGCAACGGCGGTACACCGTTCGGTTTTCCGTTTCACCCATCTCCTGATTCCTATCCATCGTCCATGCTCCTAAATTACGATCCCTGACTATTTGTTCTTTCAGCAGATGTGGACCGGAACATCGGGATCCGCAACCTCCTCGAGGGTTGATTGAATTTGCCATGGTTGTTGACCGCAGAGGAAGCCGACCGTGGTGAGCAGCAGGATGCCACGTTGGGCATCGTGGTTATGATCCAGTTCTTTCACGTCAAAAGCGTAGGGTGTCAGACAGCTCCACCGCGAAGTCCGACTATGGATGACCGGGTCATCCGTGGAACTGAACGTCGCTAGAAGATCCAAGGGAAGGTTTGGATCCATCCCGATGGCATCGGAGAGACGATCCGGAGCGCTGAGTGCGACCACCGTGCCGACACCCCGCTGTTGGGCCAGCAGTCCAGCAAGGAGTCCGCCCATGGAGAGTCCGATGAGGAGGCTCCCGTCTAACTCCCATGGCATCGCAAGAGCCTCCTCCAGGCAACGGGCGCGGCGAAAGGGGGTGTCATCCGGAGATGCTCCGTTGCCGCGACTAAAAGGAAGGTCGGGAAAAATGACCTCGCCAAACGCCTCGGCTCGGGTGACCGTTATCAGCTCCTTAAGGAGCGTACGAATGCTTCCATCGGTGCTGCCACCATAACCGTGCAGACAATAGGTTCGTCGAAACGTTCTCATGGTTGGTTACCTTCGGGGAGAGAGGTCTCAGCCAGCTTGTTGGAAGGGAATACCTTCGGGAATCCCTTCACGTTTACGCCGTGACTGAAGGCAAGGCCCATCATGAAGTCAAACTGGACGGCCCCCGGCACAAACCGGCCTCCGAAGGCGCGAGAAATGGCTTCTGGATCCCGGACATCAAGTGTCGAAAAGGCCCCGTGCCAGCCGTTCTGATCGAGGATTTTCATTCGTTCGAGTAGCAGCTCCTTTTCCAGAGTAAGTCCGATATCCGGAGTGACCAGATAGCCTGAACCCATCGCGCCCTCTGGTGCCCAGACCAGAGGTTGCTGGTTGACCATGGCCCGCAGCCAGAGAAGGCCAGGCGTGACCACGTCCTCCAATTCGATCCGATGCAGGACCACCAAGCGCTGAAGCTCTGCTGATTCCGAAAGGACTCGCCACCAGCCAGGTGCGGAAGACCCTGGATACCAGCGCCCCCAGGAGGGTTCAGGCTGAACCTCGAGCCCCAATCCCTCCATGAACCAGGGAGTGTGCGACCAGCGGGACTCGAGTCCCAGAGCTACCGCATGGATCTGGGCCGGCGTCGAAGCCACTTTGTAGTCCTGGAGTCCAGTCCGGGAAGGCCAAATCCGCATGGAATGACCGCTAGGTATTTCTGACTGGGTAATGGCAATCCCCCTGGGTGATGCGTGTGACCATAGGCCGGATTCAGTGAAGGGCAAAAGTTGATCCAAGCGCCGCGCCTCTCGGATTCGACCTCGGTGTTTTTGCAATGGATGCCGGATGCAGAACCTCCACCCTAGATATACGTATCCAGCGCCATTTCGGGGTCATTCCGCTGCGAATTTTTTGGGGAAATCGATCTTTCCAGACCATTAACCCATCTATGGACCCGATTCACACGGCAGCCTGGTAATCGAAATCGACACGAGCAGTCCCATCCGTGGACAAGAGTCCACCAGGCATTGCCGTGAACGCGGAAACGCTAACTCGGACTTGGCGAATCAACGCCCGCAGGCATCTGGAAATGGGTGCAAAGTTCTTCAATATTGCCTTTATCCAAAGCCACCTGGATGGTCTGCCAGGGGGCGGAAAACCTTGTATTTTCGCTGATGGCATAGATGTTCACGGTCATATCCAAAGCCAAAAAGGATCGCAGAAAGGGTTCAGCACCCAAGAGGGTTTCAGTCCAAGCACACGTGGACTCTAGGTTGCAAAACTCGCCGTGCTTCCGAAATCGAATCAGGCCTGCATCCATTGCCAGCATAAGAATGGCAGCGCGGCAGGGGCTGGCATGGACCGGGTTTATTGCCGACATCTTCCGAATGACGTCTCCTGGAATTCCTATGTGGATGGCATTTCCCTGCTGCTGGATCCAGCCTGCGTGATCATCAACCCAAACGAATCGATGGGTCAGACGATGAATCCAAGCGCCCTCCTTTGTGCTTTCTGCCGAACCATGGAAATCTTCAGGATCAGAAACGTGGCACATGGAACCCCCAAACAGATATACGTATCCATTGAAAATTTCGGGTCATTTACCTTCGATTATTTGCGGGACCCAGAGCATTAGCGTGCATTCCCATTCGGTTGAGCTATCCTCCGACTAGATGGTGTTCACGCTACCATCAACCCCAGGTCCCGATTCTAAAACGGCCGATCGGGATGCCCGAATCACCCAACTCTAACTTTTTGGGTGGTACAGGAATCGGGGTCAGGCCATCCACAGGAGGCGTCCCAGGTGAAGAAGAAGTGACCGCCCCGAAGGTGCACGACGACAATGACCCATGAGCATGGCATTATAATTTACTTCTGGGACCCGAAGATCTAGAAATGAAATACCCCCCTGAAGACCATCCCCAACCGACCGCACTAAAAGGATGAACAACCATGAAAATATCCACCATTCTGGAAAAAATTGACGAAAAGCAAATTTTCGTTCCTGCCTTTCAACGGGAATATGTTTGGAAGCGTGATGACGCAAAGTTATTGATCGATTCATTGATTAAGGAATATCCCACAGGCACAATGCTGACGTGGGAAACCGCAGAACCGCCTGAATTGAAGGGACCGCATAAATACAACGAAAAGCAAGGTGCCATACGCATACTCCTTGACGGACAACAGCGCATAACAACCCTCTATATGCTAATTACCGGGAACTTACCACCCTAC
>JAIFNI010000091.1 GCA_020047785.1 Clostridia bacterium | reverse complement strand
CTGCCGCCATTTGGGGCTTGTGATTTTTGACTTGGCCGGCATCAATCGCTGGAACAGCGACTACAAGCGCAGCGCGGTGAAGGCGGCTGTGAAGGCGATGGCGGAAGGCAGGCGGAACGGGGATTCAATCTGAGGTCTGCCTGTGATGTTTGAAATATTCAAGAGACAAACTCATGAGCTTGTTTGCAGGATGTTCACGAACGTTTGGCGTGTTTCAGCTGGAATGCCGACAAACAGCTTTCAGGAGCCTTGTTTCGCCTCGTCCATGGCCTCCAGCCGTTCATGGATTTCAAAGCACATGCGCGCATTGTGATACGGGCATTTCCAACCAGTCACCTTGGCCACGAATTTCGTGCCGGGTTTGCCGTTCCTGTCAATCATACCGAACCATTCACCATTCACCCGGTCGGCCATGAATCGCCGGATATACATGGCTTGTGCGTAGGACACCTTCAGAAAGCGGGTATCGTCTGTAGCCTGCCATGCATTCAGCATTCCGACGACATTTTCAGCCTGGATCCACCAGATGAGATGGTCATCGAGGAACTTCCCGTCCGGTGTGCCCTCATCAAGCATACCGCCATCCGGCATCACCGATTTCATGCAGGCTGCTGCCATTTGCGCGGCTAACTCTTCGGATTCCCGGATGAGGACGGGGTCGCCAATGACCTGCGCGCATTCGTGCATGAGCCAGCTGCCTTCGATGTCGTGGCCATAGCTCTCCACCAGATCCGTAGGGGTCCAGTCGTCCTGCAGGTACATGAAATAGTGGCCGGATTCGCGGTTCAGAACCTTTCGGGTCATGATGCGGTAAAGCCGGGTTGTATCCTCCCGCATCTTTGGGGTGTCATAGACCCGCAGGAGCGACGTGTAGGCCTCGATCAGGTGGAGGTGCGTGTTCATGGATTTCGTGGACCCTTTGGCCATGGACTGTGTTTTGTCGGCGCGTTCCGACCAGTCGGCGGTGAAACACTCCCAATAACCGTCATTTGCCTTGTCCAGCGCGACTTCCTCCAACTTTTCATACAAGGCGATGGCGTCCTTCAGTGCCGGTTCATGACCCGTCGCCCGATAGAACTCACTCAGGGCATAGATGGTGAAGGCCTGGCCGTATATGAGCTTGTGGTCCTTATCCGGCGTGCCGTTCGGCATCACACTGTAGTAAGCGCCGATGTTCCGGGTGTCCCAGAAATGTTTCATGAAGTAGCGATAGGCGTACCAGGCGTCTTCGAGATAGGACTCATCCTTGAAGATGCGGTAGGCGGAGCTGAAAGTCCAGATGAGTCTGGCGTTTAGTATGAGAATTCGGGGTGCTTTGATATCCGGAGTGCCGTCCGTTTTGAATGCACCATGAAATCCGCCCGTTTCCCTGTCCTTGACCTGGGTGGACCAGAAGGGAAGGATGTTGTTGGTCAGTTCATCGAGAGCGAAGGCGTGCAGGCCACGCATCATCTGCTGGTTCTCCATGAGGTACCTCCTGTGCAACGCAGTTGTCACGTGTTCATCATATCCGTTGACATTTTGGATTGCAAGCAATGCGCTGGAAAGAAATTCTCTGGTCTTTTTCAGAACTTATTGGAAGTTTCGTGCGATGCGGGGTGAATCAGGCAGGTTGACAGACTGTGCCTGACGGCCTACGATCATCTGGATGGAAACAGCGGGAGCGGGTATGGCATGACGCCGAAGTGAATCCTCTATTGGAAGCCGGACTGATTGAGCCTGGGCCAATGTACCGCACTGATGACAAGCTGCGATGCATCGGGGTTCGCATGGAAAGTTGGCAATATGTCGTCTTTGGGAAAAAATCCGATTGGGAAAAGTGCCCTGCTGCTGGTTCTGCATGAACCGGGCGAACTGTCCGAACCTGATTCCGGCTTTTTGGCGGAACACCGTACCTGGACCTTCTGCCGGGGACGCGTGGGCTCTATGGACGCGCAAAAGATTGTGGCGGCTGTGGAAACGGCGGCGAAGCGGACCGGCATCGTTCAGGAAGACGTGTATCGGGAATCCCATGCGTTGTATCATGCCATCATCGAGGCGCTGGAGGGTGTGACGCGCGGCCAGCTGCAGATTGGCGATGTGCTGCGAACCGTGGGTCTTCGGTTTGCCGTGGTTCGCGGCAAGCCCTATGAGAATCCGGACGAGGGAGAATGGCTGGCTGTGGCTCTGTATGGCACAATAGGCGCACCGGTGAAGGGGTCCGAACATGAAGCGGTGGGTCTTGGGATCAACCATGTGTAATCAATGCGGCATACAGGTAAATATGTAAATCGTAGCATGCAGGTAAAGATAGAAATCGCACAACCGGGGAGGACACTGTGACACTGACCTGGATATTGTTTCTTTGCGCAGCCGGCTTTCTGGCTGCCTTTGTTGACTCCATTGCCGGCGGCGGGGGGCTCATCAGTCTGCCGGCGCTCGTGGCGGCCGGCATTCCTCCGCATCTGGCACTGGGCACCAACAAGTTCGCCAGCACCTGCGCGTCCCTGACCAGCTCCATCAAGTTTACCCGTTCCGGCAAGATCACCTTTCGGCTGGTTCGCTGGCAGATTCCCTGTACCGCATTGGGTGCTGCACTTGGTGTACGCACGGTGCTGCATGTGGAGGAAGCTTTTCTGAATCTGCTGATCGTGGTTCTGGTATTTGCTGTGGCGATTTATACGGTGATACGCAAGGATTTTGGAAAAGAGGACCGGTTCGAGGGATTGACCCCCTCCAAGATTGCGGCCGGGATGGCCTTCGCTTTCGCGCTTGGATTCTATGACGGCTTTTTTGGTCCGGGTACGGGTTCCTTTCTCATTTTTCTGTTCATCAGAATCTTCGGGTTCGATTTCGCTGCGGCGGCCGGCAATGGCAAAATACTCAACTTCACCAGCAATGTTGTGTCTCTGGTGTTGTTTGCTATCAGCGGTCGAATCGTCTATCTGGCAGGTGCTCCGATGGCATTGTTCATGATTGCCGGAGCATGGGCTGGAACGCATGTCGCGATCAAAAACGGGGCGAAGGTCATTCGCCCTGTGTTCGTGATGATCGCATTGGCCTTGGTGGTGAAGCTGGCTTGGCAGGCGATGACTTAATCTTTTCTCCCGGGCGGTTTTGTTGAGTTCCAGATCCCTGAGGTCAGGGGACAGACCACAGTTCCAAGGTCAAACCTCAGTACCAGGGTCTGGCCCCGCTCAAGGTAAGGGAGTAAGAACCTGTCTCGGTGTCAGGCACAGTCTCTGGTCAGGCTCCGACATAAGTTGCCATACTCCGTCCGGGCATTACAAAGGCTCCATCCTTCATTGTCTGTGGCTCCAGCGTCTTGTCCGAATCGGTAACATACAGTTGACCTGAGGCAGTGATGCCGGACAAGGTGACAGCCTTTTCTTCGGTGGTCGTGTTGACGAGGACCACAACCGGGTTTCCGTCTGTATTGATCCACGCCGTTGCCAGAAGACCGGCTTCCACATCGGAACCGTCCAATTCAACCCGTCTTGAACCGGGACGAAGGAAACGCGCATAATGCGCCATGGCCCAGAGCGTCTTGGAGGGATATACACCACCGGCATTTCCTGCCTCGTCGAGATCAACATATATGAGGCCGTCCTTCCAGTCTCCGCCTGCGACAGCCAGCCACCATTGCCATGCCTCCGCGTCGGCAACCGAAAGGTCTGCATGCATAATGGCTGCGACATGCAGCGCGGTGTCCATGCCGAGGTCACGGCCTGCTCCGAAATCACCGAGCACACAGTATTCGCTCATCCAGTAGGCGAGTCCGCCATATTTTTCGATGGTGCCTTTCACGAGACCGCGCACAGGAGCCAGGATGCCCGGATCGACCGTATCGTAACTGTGTGCCGCGACGATTGGCGCAATGGCTTCCCGGACAAAGGGAAGGTCGAAATAATCCCGCACAACTTCACAGTATTTTCCGCCAAACTGCCAGCCTCGATATCGATCCATACCAGGTATGCCTGCAAGCAAAGGTTCCACGGTTTCGATATCCGGCAGGGAAAGCAGATTGTTGCATTCGTTCGCGAGGATGCGGGCAGAGAGGCCGCGTTCCTTCAGTTCCTTGGCGAGTACAAGGGTCAGTCTGATGGTGTCCTCGTTGCTGTATCGGCACCCTTCCTGCTTGGCGGTATTCCAGGGGACCTGCGGCTCGTTGATGGGGCTGATGTAATCGAACGGCAGGCCGAGTTCCTCGAAATGTGCCAGCACATCGGCCAGAAAGCGGGCGAATGCGGGCTCTGCACCATAGGGGAGGTTTGTTGTGCCGGTGGTGTCATCACACCTTGTATGGCCATTGGCTGTCAGGAAAGCGGGAGGACTGTTTGTGAAGGCGATGGTCCGTTCCGCGCCGTGCCGTTTGGCCAGTTGCAGCAGTTTTTGCTGGCCACCATGCACGTTCCAGTCATAGGGGGCGTTCGGACCATGCTGGAAGCATTCCGCGCGCATGTTCCAATTCTCGATGTATTCCGTGTCATACCAGGATGAACCGGCCCCGATGTTGAAACGAAGGCAACTGAGCCCTGCGCCGGTCTCGCGGTCGAAAAGAAGACGGGCGATGTCTTCGAAAACGGAGGCCGGAAAAGCCTTGTAAACATAGTCGACCCACCAGCAGGCGGAGGCTCCGAAGTTATCGAGCGTCTGGCGCGGTTTCTCGAGGTGGACTGTCAGATTGTGCATAGATCACCTCCTGAGGTTTGGATGCGAAAATCATATACTGAAATCGATTTCAGTTCAAGGGGAACCATATGAAAAGAGAATGATGTTTCTTTTTTGAATAATATGGTAGGATGGCACCAGAGAGAAACAGTTCGGGGAATTCTTCAAAGGGGAGTTCCACCATGGGGTTTACAATCCGACGCAAAGGAAACGAATATCTGGTCACGTTTCCCTACTCACCTGAACGGGTATGTGCCATCAAGTCGATGGGTCGTCCCGTCTTCCATGCCGAAGACAAGACATGGCGCCTGCCCTGTCAGGAAATGGTGAGGAACAAACTGCAGGAATTGGCGAAGACCGATCAGGTCATCTGGTTGGACAAAGATGGCAAAGGAGCGACAGTCCAGCAACGGGTCTTCGACGATGCCTCCCAACCGGACAATCCGCTAAAACCTGCTCCCACAGATCGAATGGTTTTCCCTGAAAAGGTGGCAGGGTTGCCGCCCGCGCACGAAGCCGCTTTCCAGCGGTATCGTCAGGAACTGGTGCTTTCAGGTTACAGTCCGAAGACCCATAAGGCCTATGAGGGGCATGTAAGGCGCTTTTTGGGAACATTGCCGGCTGAACGGAAACCGAATGCCGACGATATCAGATCGTATGTGGAAACGATGATGGAGCGCGACGGACTTTCCCATTCCTTTGCCAATCAGTTCATCTGCGCGATGGCTTTTTTCAGCAAGCGGCTGCTGGGAGCGTCCCTCGACAATATGCCGCGGCCGAAAAAGGAGGATAAGCTTCCTCAGGTCCTGAGCCAAGGTGAGATTTCTCGTATCTTTGAACAGGTGGAAAATCTCAAGCACAGGGCAATGCTTTTCATGGTGTACGCATCCGGTCTTCGTGTGAGTGAGGTGGTCCATCTGCAGGTAGCCGACATCGATGGAGAACGGATGATGATCCGCATCCGTCAGGCCAAGGGACGGAAGGACCGTTATGTAATGCTGTCGGAGAAGGTACGGGACATTTTGCGCAGTTATTACAGGGCGTATCATCCGAAGGAATGGCTGTTTCCCGGCCAGATGGGAGCAGATGTGCCCATCACAGAAAGGACGGCGCAGCATGTGTTCGAGCATGCGCGTGACAAGGCGGGCATACGCAAGAAGGTGGGAATCCATGTGTTGCGTCATTCCTTTGCAACGCATTTGCTGGAGGCCGGGACGGATTTGCGGTATATACAGGAGCTGCTGGGGCATGCGAGTTCGAAGGCGACGGAGATTTACACGCATGTGTCGAAGCGGAACATTGCGAACATCAAGAGCCCTTTGGATTCGATGTAGAACCATTTCCCTCTCAAAACACACATATCCCTTTTCTCGACATACCACACACAGATCCCACCCCCCTCAAGCTCTTACACGAAACAAGCTACGCAGATACAACACTGCCGAACTTATCACGAAACCAGAGATACGGGTGGTTAAGCAGGTTTCACGACATGCGGGAAAAATACGTTAAGTGCCACCCGGGGAAGATTAGCCAGGGGTTCGTAACGAAAACTCAATCAGCAACCGCTGCCAGCTTAGTCTATGCGTTTTATTTATGACGCATTCGCACAGT
>JAIFNI010000245.1 GCA_020047785.1 Clostridia bacterium | reverse complement strand
GCTGCCTGGAAAATCCAGAACGCCGGCATCAATGTCGTCCACCTCGATGTGGAAGGCAAGCTGGTCAAGATCATCGGCAACCTCACCGTGGACCTGGCTGCCTTCGTCAAGTTCAATCCGAAGGAAGCCGGCATCAACGAAAAGGTCCGCTTCGATGTGCTCACCGAGCTGCTCGAAGGTGCCGCAGGTTTGAAGGAACCCGAACTGAAGGCCCTCATCCGGGAAAACCGCGACATCCTCATGCCCAAGCACATCACGAAGGAAGACATCATCGCTTCGATCAGCTATATTCTGAACCTCGACCACGGCATCGGCCACACCGACGACATCGACCACCTGGGCAACCGCCGTCTCCGTTCCGTGGGCGAGCTTCTGCAGAATCAGTTCCGCATCGGACTGGCCCGCATGGAGCGCGTGGTCCGCGAGCGCATGACCATCCAGGACATCGACATCGCGACCCCGCAGGCCCTCATCAACATCCGTCCCGTGTCCGCGGCCATCAAGGAGTTCTTCGGATCCTCCCAGCTGTCGCAGTTCATGGATCAGACGAACCCGCTGGCGGAACTCACGCACAAGCGTCGTCTGTCGGCCCTCGGCCCCGGCGGTCTGTCCCGCGACCGCGCTTCGTTCGAAGTCCGCGACGTCCATCACTCGCATTACGGCCGCATGTGCCCCATCGAGACGCCTGAAGGACCCAACATCGGCCTGATCGGCTCTCTGGCCACCTTCGCCCGCATCAACGAATATGGCTTCATCGAAGCGCCCTACCGCAAGGTGGAGAAAAATACCGGCCGCGTGACCGACACCGTCGATTACATGACCGCCGATGAAGAAGACAACTACACCATCGCGGAAGCCAATGAACCGCTGAATGACGAAGGCTTCTTCATGAACAAGCGCGTCGGATCCCGCTACCTCGACAAAATCATCGAAGTCGACCACGACAAGGTCGACTACATGGACGTTTCTCCGAAGCAGCTGGTTTCCGTCGCCACCGCCATGATTCCCTTCCTGGAAAACGACGATGCCAACCGCGCCCTGATGGGTTCGAACATGCAGCGTCAGGCCGTGCCGCTCATCAAGCCGCAGGCCCCCATCATCGCCACCGGTATGGAATACCGCGCCGCCAAGGACTCCGGTGTCTGCCCCGTCGCCAAGCGCGCCGGCGTCATCGAGAAGGTCGTGTCGAATGAAATCGTCGTCCGTACGGAGTCCGGTCAGAAGGATTCCTACAAGCTTCTGAAATACAAACGTTCCAACCAGGGAACCTGCATCAACCAGCGTCCGCTCGTGAAGCGCGGCGAAAGGGTCGAGGCGGGGGACATCCTGGCGGACGGTCCTTCCACCGAAAACGGAGAAATCGCACTCGGCAAGAACATCCTCATCGGGTTCATGACCTGGGAGGGCTACAATTACGAGGATGCCATCCTGATTTCCGAGGAAATGGTCCGGGATGACGTGTACACCTCCATCCACATCGAGGAGTACGAATCCGAATCCCGCGACACGAAGCTCGGGCCTGAAGAAATCACCAGGGACATTCCCAACGTCGGTGAAGATTCCCTGAAGGACCTCGACGACCGCGGCATCATCCGCATCGGTGCCGAAGTGCGGGCCGGCGACATTCTTGTCGGCAAGGTCACGCCAAAGGGCGAAACCGAACTGACTGCGGAAGAACGCCTGCTGCGCGCCATCTTCGGCGAAAAGGCACGCGAGGTCCGTGATACGTCCCTGCGCATTCCGCACGGCGAGTCCGGCATCATTGTGGACGTGAAGGTGTTCACCCGTGAAAACGGCGACGACATGAGCCCCGGCGTCAACCAGCTGGTCCGCGTGTACATCGCGCAGAAGCGCAAGATCTCCGTCGGTGACAAGATGGCTGGACGCCACGGCAACAAGGGTGTCATTTCGCGCATCCTGCCCGTGGAGGACATGCCGTTCCTCCCGGACGGCACCCCGCTCCAGATCGTGCTCAACCCGCTGGGCGTTCCTTCCCGCATGAATATCGGACAGGTGCTGGAAGTTCATCTGGGCTATGCCGCCAAGGCACTCGGCTGGAAAATCGCCACACCCGTCTTCGACGGCGCCAAGGAGGGCGATATCATCGAAACCCTGCAGAAAGCCGGCCTGCCGGCGGACGGCAAAGCCATCCTCTACGACGGACGCACAGGAGATCCCTTCGACAGCCGCGTTACAGTCGGCTATATGTACTACCTCAAACTTGCCCACTTGGTCGACGACAAAATCCATGCCCGTTCCACCGGTCCGTACTCCCTGGTCACCCAGCAGCCTTTGGGCGGCAAGGCCCAGTTCGGCGGACAGCGCTTCGGGGAAATGGAAGTCTGGGCCCTTGCGGCCTACGGCGCCGCATACTCCCTGCAGGAAGTGCTTACCGTCAAATCGGACGACGTGGTCGGCCGTGTCAAGACGTACGAGTCCATCGTCAAGGGCGTGAACATCCCGGAACCGGGCATCCCGGAATCCTTCAAGGTTCTGATGAAGGAACTCCAGTCTCTGGCGCTCGATGTGAAGGTCTTTGGCGAGGCGCATGAGGAAATCGAGATCAAGGAATCCGTGGAGGACGAGCTCGACGAGCTTGACGTCAACATCGAAGGCGCCGAAGATACCATTGTTCCGCTCTTCCCGGTGGAAGAAGCTGCGCTGGATGCAATCGAGGAAGACTTCGATCTCGAAGCCGGCGAGGATGAGGATGGAGATGTGCTCGAGGGCATGAGCATCCGGGACAGCCTGGCGGACGATGACGACTGATTTGTTTCACTACCACGGAGAGGAAGGTGACGGCCTGTGTTTGAATTGAACAACTTTGACGCCATCCAGATCGGCCTGGCATCGCCTGAGAAAATCCGCGAATGGTCGCGGGGCGAAGTGAAGAAGCCGGAAACGATCAATTATAGAACCCTGAAGCCGGAACGCGACGGTCTGTTCTGTGAACGCATCTTTGGGCCGACGAGAGATTGGGAGTGCCATTGCGGCAAATACAAGCGTGTCCGCTACAAGGGCATCGTCTGCGACCGCTGCGGCGTCGAAGTGACCCGCGCCAAAGTCCGCCGCGAACGCATGGGTCACATCGAACTTGCGGCGCCGGTATCCCACATCTGGTATTTCAAGGGTATTCCCAGCCGGATGGGCCTCCTGCTCGACATGAGCCCCCGCGCACTGGAAAAGGTCCTGTACTTTGCTTCCTACGTTGTCATCGATCCGGGCACCACCCCGCTTTCCAAGAAGCAGATACTCAGCGAGAAGGAATACCGGGAAAGCCAGGAGAAGTTCGGTGCGCATTTCCGTGCCGCAATGGGTGCCGAAGCCGTGAAGCAGCTGCTGGCGGAAATTGACATGGACGTCATGTCCAAGGAACTGCGCGAAGAGGTTGAAAACACAAGCGGTCAGAAAAAAATCCGTGCCATCAAGCGCCTCGAAGTGGTGGAAGCGTTCCGCTTCTCCACAAACAGGCCGGAGTGGATGGTCCTTGACGTCGTACCGGTCATTCCGCCGGAACTGCGCCCCATGGTGCAGCTCGACGGCGGCCGTTTCGCGACGTCCGATCTCAATGACCTGTATCGCCGTGTCATCAACCGCAACAACCGTCTGAAGAGACTGCTCGATCTCGGCGCACCGGAAATCATCGTGCGCAACGAGAAGCGCATGCTGCAGGAAGCGGTGGACGCCCTCATCGACAACGGCCGCCGCGGCCGCCCGGTCACGGGTCCCGGCAACCGTCCGCTGAAGTCCCTGTCCGACATGCTCAAGGGCAAGCAGGGCCGTTTCCGCCAGAATCTGCTCGGCAAGCGCGTCGACTATTCCGGCCGTTCGGTCATCGTGGTCGGTCCCGAACTGAAACTCTATCAGTGCGGTCTGCCGAAGGAAATGGCGCTCGAGCTGTTCAAGCCGTTTGTCATGAAGAAGCTTGTCGAACATGGCCTGGTCCACAACATCAAGAGCGCAAAGCGCATGGTGGAACGCGTCCGTCCGGAAGTCTGGGACATCCTCGAGGATGTCATCAAGGAGCACCCGGTCCTGCTCAACCGCGCCCCCACGCTGCACCGCCTCGGCATTCAGGCATTCGAGCCGGTTCTGGTCGAAGGCCGCGCCATCAAGCTCCATCCCCTCGTCTGTACGGCTTACAACGCCGACTTCGACGGAGACCAGATGGCCGTCCACGTGCCGCTGTCCGCCGAAGCGCAGGCCGAAGCGCGTTTCCTGATGCTGTCCGCAAACAACCTGCTGAAGCCCCAGGACGGAAAACCCGTCACGGTGCCGACGCAGGACATGGTGCTCGGTTCCTACTTCCTCACCCTGGAAAAGGAAACCACCCGCGACAAGGAAGGGAACATCATCAAGGAGGAACGGGGCGAAGGCACCGTGTACAGCAATCCGGACGAGGCACTCATGGCCTATGCCACCGGCGCGCTCACCCTGCATGCCCGTGTCAAGGTCCGTGTCACGAAGGAGATAGACGGCGTAGCCAAAACGAAGATCATCCCGACCACGGTCGGCAAGATCATCTTCAACCAGGCCATTCCGCAGAACCTCGGGTTTGTGGACCGCTCCATCCCGGAGAATGCCTTCAACTACGAAGTCGATTTCATCGTCGGAAAGAAGCAGCTCGGGGTCATCATCGACAAGTGCATCAAGGTGAATGGACCGAACCGCACGGCAGAAGTCCTCGACCTCATCAAGGCGCAGGGCTTCAAGTACTCCACCCGCGGCGCCATCACCGTCGGCATCTCGGACATGGTCATCCCGGAGGTCAAGCAGCGCTATCTCGAGGAAACAGACCGCAAGGTGGACGAAATCGAGAAGCACTACCGCAACGGCCTCTACAACAAGGATGAACGCAAGCGCGCCATCATCACAGCCTGGTCGAAGACGACGGAGGACATCAAGGTCGCCCTGATCAAGTCCCTCGACAAGTTCAATCCGGTGTTCATGATGTCGGACTCCGGCGCCCGAGGCAACATCAACCAGATCCGTCAGCTCGCCGGCATGCGCGGCCTCATGGCCGATACCTCCGGTGAAACGATTGAAATTCCGATCCGCTCCAACTTCCGGGAAGGACTCAACGTGCTGGAGTATTTCATCTCCACGCATGGTGCCCGAAAGGGTCTGGCCGATACCGCCCTCCGTACCGCCGACTCCGGTTACCTCACCCGTCGTCTGGTCGACGTTTCCCAGGACGTCATTGTCCGTCATGTCGACTGCGGCACGAAGGAGGGCATCCGCATCCGTCCGGTCATGGCAAGCGGCAAGGTCATCGAGGACATCGCCGAGCGGCTCACGGGCCGTTATGCCGCAGAAGACATGATACATCCGCAGACGGGCGAACTGCTGGTCAAGCGGGGCGATCTCATCAGTGAAGCTACAGCGGAACGCGTACAGAAGTCCGGATTGGACAAGATCATCATTCGTTCGGCCCTCACCTGCCGCGCGAAGATCGGTGTCTGCGCCAAGTGCTACGGCATCGACCTGGCCCTTGGAGAACCCTGCAATGTCGGCGAGGCGGTCGGCTTCATTGCCGCGCAGTCCATCGGCGAGCCGGGTACCCAGCTCACCATGCGTACGTTCCATACCGGCGGTGTTGCCGGTGATGACATCACCCAGGGTCTGCCGCGCGTCGAGGAACTCTTCGAAGCCCGCAAACCGAAGGGTCTTGCCATCATCTCGGAAATTCCCGGTGTGGTCTCTGTCAAGGAAACGAAGAAGAAACGTGAAATCATCGTGACCGGTACGGATCAGGCGGATGCCCGCACTTATCTCATCCCGTACGGGTCGTCCATCAAGGTCTCCGACGGCGACCAGATCGAAGCCGGCGACGAACTGACCGAAGGTTCCATCAACCCGCACGACATTCTGAAGATCAAGGGCATGCTGGCGGTTCAGAACTACCTGCTGCAGGAAGTCCAGAAGGTCTATCGGCTCCAGGGTGTTGACATTTCCGACAAGCACATCGAAGTCATTGTCCGTCAGATGCTCCGCAAGGTGAAGATCGACGAGGCCATGGATACGGACATGCTGCCGGGTGCCCTGGTCGACATGTTCGAGTTTGAATCCAAGAATATTGCCGCTGAGCAGCAGGGCCTGCGTGCCGCAACCGGCAAACGTGTCCTCCTCGGCATCACCAAGGCCTCGCTGGCCACCGAATCCTTCCTGTCGGCCGCTTCCTTCCAGGAGACCACACGTGTCCTGACCGAAGCTGCCATCAAGGGAAAGATCGACCCGCTGCTGGGGCTGAAGGAAAACATCATCATCGGCAAGCT
>JAIFNI010000332.1 GCA_020047785.1 Clostridia bacterium | reverse complement strand
GGCATCCCAGCCGGGCAGGGACAGTTCGCCGGAAGCCGGATTCATCCGGTCGACGACCTCCTGCTCGTAGATGAGGCTGGTGGAGCCATCCGGCAGTTCATGCGCCAGTGCTGACCGCGTCCAGTCGAATACTGGCATGAAGTTGTAGCAGATCGTATGGATGCCGGCTTCCCCCAACCGGCGGACAGTCGTGCAGTAATTTTCTATCAGCCTGTCCCTGTCCGGTTTTCCGAGCTTGATGTCCTCATGCACGGGGACACTCTCGATGACGGACAGTGACAGACCACTGTCCTCCACAGTCTTTTTGAGCACCAGGATACGTGCCATCGGCCAGGCTTCGCCAACCGGCACATCGTAAATGGCCGAAACGATCCCCTTCATGCCGGGAATCTGGCGGATATGCGCAAGCGGGACGGGATCGGATTCGCCATACCATCTGAATGTCATGTACATGATGTTCCTCCAGCGGGGTCTCTTTGCACCTTGCAACCATCCTATCATGCTACACGAATGAATGACATGTTTCTTGGCGAGGATTGGTGAAAATCTCGTGTTTCTTGACTGTTTTTCGACATATCCTTCGGTTGTCACGGCACTGTCCTTCCAGTACAATGAACAAGGAACATATGTTCCGAAAAGGAGCATGCCGTGGCATCACAGAACACTACGGACCCGGAAGGTCAGAACACTACGGAACAGGAAGGTCGGATCAGCCTGAATCCTGTTCCAAAACCCGGGAAGGAATCCAGGACAGAACCCGGAACGGAATCCGAGAAGGAACGAGAGAAGGAACCCGGGAAGGAATCCGGAAAAAAAATCGGTAAAAAAACCGGTAAAAAAAAGGCCGGACGTAAGGAAAAATCCAAGGCCACGCTTTTGGACCTGGTCGCCGATGAACTGGCTGAAGCCCTATCCGACGCGGAAGAGGCCGTTGCGGCCGCTGTACCGATTGCAGCCGCGGACCTGCCGCTGCTGAGGGTTTCCGTTCGCGGGCTTGTCGCCTTCTCCATGCAGGACGATACAGCATGGGCTTATGTTTCCTATGCGGACATGCGGGAAGGCAGCAGGACACACCAGAAACTTCAGGCCGAATTGTCTGCAACCGGCTCCTATCAGGCGGAAGTTCCGATTTCACACACCTACGAGGTGCTGGACAGGCATATTGAAGTCAGCGGCAGACTGGACGGCATCCTGAATGCGGAAACCTTGCCCATGCTGCATGAAATCAAAAGCACATCCGTCCCCCTTTCCGATATCCCGCTTGCCGGCATTCCGTCCCATTGGGCGCAGCTGCAGTGCTATGCCGCCATGCACAGCGAGGAAACCGATGCAAACATCGTTCCTGCCAGGCTTACTTACGTGGACAGGGCCTCCGGCGCGGTGCGGAACTTCGACCAGGTTTTCACGAGAACAGAACTTGCCCGTTCCATGCTGGATTTGCTGAAGCCCTATGTGAAGCGCGAGAAGGACCAGGCGGATTGGCGCAAGAAGCGGAATCTTTCCATTCAGGCCATGGAACTCCCGTTCGCGGGCGGGTTCCGAAAAGGACAGAAACTGCTCGCCTACAATGTGTTCCGATGCATCGGAGACAGCAGGCGGTTGTATGCGCAGGCCCCCACGGGAACCGGCAAGACAATGGGCGCGCTCTACCCCGTGCTGAAATCGATGGGCGAAGGTCTGGTGGATCGGATATTCTATGTCACGGCAAAAACCACGACGAAAGGCATTGCGGAAAATGCTGTTTCGCTGCTCCGCACCAAAGGCTTGAGGCTGAAGGCGCTGACCCTCACCGCCAAGGACAAGATGTGCCTGATGTCTGTGAAAAACTGCGACCCGGCAAAATGTCCGTATGCGGAAGGCATCATCACCCGCATGCAGCGCGTGGGAAAAACCCTGCTGAAATCACATGACGTCTTCACGCGGGATCTGATCTATGAAACCGGCCTCAAGCATGAGGTCTGCCCGTTCGAGCTGAGCCTTGAAATATCCCTCGGCTGCGACCTGATTATTGCGGACTACAACTATGTCTTCGACCCGCGGGTCTACCTGAAGCGCTTCTTCCAGCAGAAGGGCAAGGACAACAACGTATTTCTGGTCGACGAGGCACACAATCTCGTGGACAGGGCACGTGAAATGTTCAGCGCCACCCTCGTCCGCGAGCCGCTGATGGCGCTCCGGCGGATCCTCTCCAAACCGGAGCCGGACATTGCCCATGCCCTGGGGGACATCCTGCGCGTCATGACCCTCATGCAGGTCCGTCCCACCGCCTCATCGGCCGAAGCCGGCGGGCAGGGCTACCGGGTCAGTGCGGATGCGCCTTCCGATCTGCTGCAGCCAATCAACGCCTTCCTCCTGAGGTCGGAACACCTCCTGACCGACAAGGATGAAGAAGGTCAGGATGCGCCCCCCTGGCAGGATGAATTTGTCGGCCGTTTTTTTGATCTGCTTCATTTCAGGAACACACTCGAGTTGTTCGGAGAGGAATACCGCCTGCTTCAGATCGGTCGAAGCCGCACCTTCGCCATCCGTCTGATGTGCCTGGACCCTTCGGAGATGCTCGGACGACGCATGGATTCAGCCCGTTCAAGCATCCTGTTTTCTGCCACGCTCTCTCCCTTGTCTTATTTCCGGAAGATGCTGGGCGGCAGGGCCGATGACCCGACACTGCGGCTTCCCTCCCCGTTCCCCCGTGAGAATCTGTGCGCCGTCATCGAGGATCGCGCAGAAACCCGTTTCAAGATGCGGGAAAGGCATCTGCCGGCAGTCGCGGCCTCCCTATATGCATTCCTGTCGGCCCGCAGGGGTAATTATCTGATTTTCTTTCCGTCCTACGGATACATGAACCAGGTATTGCCTCTGTTGGAACGAATGTATCTGGAAGAACGCAAAAAAAAGCCTGATGAAGGCGAATGGGATATTCTTGTGCAGGAAGGTGGAATGACGGAATCAGACCGGGAAGCCTGGCTGGCGCGATTCGAATATTACGGAGACGTCGTGCGGGCAGGCTTCTGCGTGCTGGGCGGTGCATTCGGAGAAGGCATAGACCTTGTGGGCGAACGCCTCACCGGGGTAGCGGTTGTCGGCGTGGGTCTGCCACAGGTGAACCCCGAGCAGGAGATCTCCCGTTCCTATTTCGAGGAACGGTTTGGCGAGGGCTTCGATTTTGCGTACACGTATCCCGGGTTGAACCGCGTTCTGCAGGCTGCCGGAAGGCTCATCCGCACCTCGACGGACCGGGGCGGGCTGCTGCTGGTCGATGCCCGTTTCGCGGGCAGGCAGTATCAGCAGCTCCTGCCCGCAGAATGGTTCCCGCTGCCGTTCCTGAGCAGAAGCCCGGATCTTGGTGTTATTCTGGCCGACTTCTGGAAAGACACCTGATTTCTGCAGTTTCCGGCTGATGCTATGCTTGCCGCCTGATGCCCGAAGCCGGCTGATGCCCGAAGCCGATGTCAGAAGATGCCCAGGAATTTTTTCCGAACCTTCAGCCGCAGTGTGGTCACCTGGCTGTCCGCCATGACATAAGCGATTCCCTTTTCTGTCAGCACAACATCCTGAACGGAATTGCGCGCGTCGAATGAAAGCAGCTCCGACCCGTCCGCATTCAGAAAGACGACACGTGTTTCCATCTGGAGCGCAATGCACCCGGGACCGGAGAGCATCCGGATGACCCGGCCGTCCTGCACGGATTCCCGCAGGAGGGTTCCATCCCGGTTGAGCATGCGAACCCAGGTTTTCTCCTGCCGGGTGGTCTCGAATCGTTTCCCGTCCAGAACTGCCACCACGGGGTAGGTACCGTCCAGCAGGACTGCTGCCGTAATATCGTCACCTTCGGGTCGATACTCCCCCACGACGGCCAGATCCCGGTCCACCAGCCGGAGCGATTTCTCGCCTGCCAGACAGGTTGTTCCATCATTCATCTGCAGAATGACCGGGTATAAATCATCCTCCGCCGATACTCCCCCAAGGCGTGTCATATCCGGAGCCAGAAATTCAACAACGGCCCCTGCTTCCAGACGCGTAGCCGAGATTCCGGAAAGGATCACACTGTCCTGACCCGAATCCGGATTCTGACGGACAAGGAACGGTGTATATTCCGTGAGAAAGGATTTGAAAACAGGTGCGCCTTCACGCGACAAGCCTTCAAGAACCGCAGAATAACCGGAATCCGCGCTTTTCAGCAGCAAAAGGATGTAGTCCCGGGACATGGAGGCATTGAAAATCCGTTCCTCGCCGGTTTTTTCGAAGAACGCCGCGCCATCGCGGACAACGCCATAGGTACCGCCGGTCAGGTCCGCATACAGCACATCCCGACCGTCCGCTGTCACGAACGGGGTTTGGAGCTGGACAGGCTTGATCCATCGCTCCAACCCCTCGGAATCCAGACAGCGAAGCTCCCCATTGGAGCACAGGACAAGATTTTCCCCCTGCACCGACATGGCCGGAAGGGGCTCTTCCGCAGAAAGCGCCACAATGGCCTGCTGGGAAGGCATTTCCTCTTCAAACGCCTTACCTGCCCTTTCCAGAAGTTCCGACAATCCTGTTTTCCCCAAGGAACCCGCATCCATACCCGAAAGCACGGCCAGCAGCACCGCTGCAATACCGGCCAGCAGAAGCAGGAACAGCAGTCCCCGGAGCAGGGGCGGGACACCCCTTTTTTTCATCTGTTCTTCCATTCTCATCCTCATCGTATCCACGTTGTGTCAACGGATATGCAGTCGTTATGTCAGCGGATGTGCAGTCACTTCCTCAGCTTTGCCTCAGCGGATTTTCTGTCGTTGCCTCCACGCTGTGTCAGCGGTTCCCGAAAAAACCGAGTGTGGATTGGGCCAGCTTGTACTGCGGGTCATTTCTCAGTCTCAGGGAAGCAAGCGTCCCGTTCAGGGCATCGTCCGTCCTGCTGTCCAGCAAGCCCGACACCTTTATTTTCAAAGCCTTCTGATACATTTTCAAAGCATCGGATGTATCCTTGCCGAACTGCCGATCCGGAATCCCCTTGAAATAGCCGCCCGCCTTCAGGATGGACTCCGCCTGGCGGACTGCCTGCGCATATTCGCCTTCTTTCAGTACTGTGGTGAAGGATACCGGGTCCACGAGGGAAATGTCCACATCATTCACGCTGACCCTGTTCTCTGCAGCTGAAGTCGGAATCAGGCCAACCTTGTGGATGGCACGTCCATTTCTTGTCAGGTAACTGCCTGAGGTGATTTTAGCCAATCCCAGCAACTCATCCGTCCGAACCGCAACGCCGTGGTAGGAGGACCATTCCAGGTCCGTCACGAGAGTGTCCTGATACTGATCTCCGTATTTCTTATATGCTTCCGGCGTAAGCAGCATGAACATGCTCTGCACGACACCCTTGCCGAATGTTTTTTTACCGATGAGATAGCCATTTTCGGCGTCCTGGATGGCACCGGCCAGAATTTCCGCTGCTGAGGCCGTATTCTCGTTCACAAGAACGGCAATCAGCCAACCGGGATCAGGGGACGAGGTGCTGTAATGCACATCCTGCATCTGTTCCGAACGATAATCGAGCGAGACGATCCGGCCTGGAGGCAGCAGCTTTCTGGCAACATCCACGGCAGAACCGACATAACCGCCAGGATTGTCACGCAGATCCAGAATGATCTTTTTAACCCCTGCTTTTCGGAATGCCTCCAAGGCAGTTTCAACACCGGCGACAGTGGAATCGCTGAACTGGGTGATGCGCAGATAACCGACTTGTCCGTCCCGCCGCGATGTGACGGTGTCGATCCGGATCTCACCTCTGACCACGACAACCGGGAATACTCTGACTCCTCTTTTCACCTGAAGGGTCACCGCGGTTCCCGCGACTCCCCTGATCAGTTTGGCGGCATCCGCGCCACTCAAACCGACCAGCGATTTTTCATCCGCCTTTGTCAGAATATCGCCGTCCTGCAGTCCGGCAGCCTCGGCCGGAGATTCAGAGAATACCGAGCTGATGACGATTCCTTCTTTGGAAAGTGTGGAATCCAACGAAACCCCGATTCCGCTGAACTGACCGGAAAGGCTTTCTTCATAAGCCTTCGTCTCTTCTCTGTCCATGAATGCGGAATAGTCGTCCAACCCGGAAAACATGCCCTTCAAGGCATCTACGGTGAGCTGTTCGTCTGTTTTCCCTTCGATATGCATCTCCTGTATGAAACTCTTCACGGATTCGACATAATCACCTGGCCAGGAGGCAGATGTCCTCAAGGGAGAAGCAAGCAGAGCCGCAGACAGGAGGAAAGCGGCACAGATGCGCAGTGCACGGCTGTCAGGATTCCTTTTCGGTTTCGTCATGGAAGCTCCTTTCCAATGCGGCATCGCATCCGGACCAATCGGTCCTGAACGGAGCCGGATCATGTTCCGATCGAATCCGCTGCCAAACGGGGCCAGATCATGACCCGGTTATTATATCATGCATGGGAAATGAAAAGCCATCCGCCGAAGCGGATGGCCAGACGGTTCCCAATCCCGAAACATACCTCCCGCCATACAACGGGCAGCAATCAGTATTGTGTCGTATGCTCCCTGTAATCGGTCACCAGGTCATCTCCCATGTAGTTGATGAGCCGATACAGCAGTTCAGCCGCGTCGCCGGCCGTCATGAAGTCGTTCGGTCGGAACCGGCCATCCGCATCCGCCTCCAGTACCCCGATCTCGGCACAAACCGACACGGCGTTGCGGGCAAATGCCGGAATCTTGTCATTATCTGCAAATGGGCTGACCGCGTACGGCCAGGCGGCAAGGTTGCCAAGGCCCAGTGCACGGATGGCAATCGTCATGACTTCGGCCCGGGTGATGTATTCATCCGGACGGAAGTACGCCATTCCCCTGCCAACCACGATTTGACGGTCGCTTGCATCCACAATTTCCGCCAGATATGTGTCACCCTCCTTCAGGTCGACAAACGGAAGCGTGTCACCGGTTTTTGATGCCGTCGTCTTGGCAGTCGTCGTGGCCCTGACATTCGGGTCTGGCGGAACAGCCTTGAAAACATTCACGGCCTGCGCGACAAACTCCGCACGGGTCAGGAATTTCTCCGGATTGAAATCCTCGCCCGAACCGGGCACCACTTCCAGTCCATACAGGATATGAATGGCCTTTTCCGCCCAATGGCCCTTCAGATGACGGATATCAGGCACCATCAGCCGTTCGTTGACCGGTTCCGTGGTGAGTTCCAGCCGGTTGGACACGGTGACCATATAATCGGTCGCGATGCCGCCCTTGTCGAATTCCGGGAAGGTTGCCGAATAGGAAAGAACGGATTCATCCCAGGTTGTCCGGATATATCCGCCGTCAAAACTGATCTGCGAGGGTTCGTTCTCCCTGTACTGCATGTTCTGTCGGCTCGATGCGGAAACATTCACTTCAGCGGTTCCACCCCATTTCACTTCACCCTTTTTGGCGTAGGAAACCTGAAGTTTCACCTTTTGCGTCTGCGTATTGCTCCAGTACTGATCATAGGCATATACCTTGCCGGACGACAGGACGGTTACAGAAGGCACATCGGCACCGGTCCCAACCCTGTAGACTTTTTTTCCGCTGAATTCTCCGGCATGGTATCCGATGGATGGCTTGGGATCCGTCAGATCGGAACGCGTAAAGGTGGCGGATGACAACGTATATGTGACTGAACCAATTTTCAGCACTTCCGTCGGAATTCTTGCCAATGTGGTGGATCGGGTCAGTTGGCCGTTGTTCTTTGTGTCAACAGCCGTATCGAACAGGAGGACGCGGGTCAGTGTCGCCTGCTGCTGCACATTGGCGAGGTTATAGGTATAGGTGGCGGTTTCAAGACCGACCTTCATGCTTTTCTTGATGACAACGGTTCCATCGAGAACAACCGGCTTCCCGGTCACAAAAACGACCTCCCGATACCGGTAGGTATCCTTCACCATCCTGTCCGTCACGGATATGCCGCCCTCGTAACCCATTGTGCCTTCCGACGCCTGTACCGGCAGGGTAAGCACGAGAATCATCAGAACAACAGACTGCAGCATTTTCCACCCAGTCCTGAAGACAGCGGGGTGCCGCCTTTCAACTGTGATTCCTGTCGCGCACTTTGTTTCCCGCATGGATTTGCCTCCTGTTTTCCTGTACATGCCTGTTCCAGGCAGCGTGAGTTTCTGCTTTGTACCGTTCAAGGCAACTTGTTTCTATGTGCCTCCCTGTTCGTTGACGAATGCCTGACTGCAACGTCATTTCACAATAACGACCTTTGCCTCGCCGGCTGCCTGCGATTGCAGCAGGATAACGGTTTCTCCCGGTACAAGTTCCGAGAGGTTCGCCTGCAAACCTTTGCGGATGAGGATCGCATCGCCCGGAACGGTAACGGGTGATACCGTTTCCGACACCCACTGATAGGTGAGCGGGCTGTAACGTCTTCCTTCCGTGACGGTCAGTCCGGTCGGTTCTGTCACCGTCATCCCGAACTCATCCTGTATGCTGCCGTCCAGCGATTTCAAGCGGCCCTTCAACACGGATTCGCCATAAGTCGCATCACTGATGGTGTAGGAGAGGGACCCGTCGGAAAGAATGTACACGCTCTTTCCCTTCCAGGCTTCTTCCGTGAACTCACGCAGATTCCCGACTCCGCCTCCGGTGAGCAGACGGGTTGTCTCAAGCCTTGTCGTGAAGGTTTTCGGGGTGTTGAAGAAGGACCAGTTTGTGCCATCGAGGCGGGCAAAGGATTCCAGTGTAAACGCAGTATTGGTTGTGACCGCGGCGATTCGGCCGCGATATACGGAAAGCTCCCCGGCACGGTTCACGGTATCCGATACGATCACATCGGTGCGCAGCTGACCCGTCGCACTGTCCCGGCCGGCGGACAGCATGGCGTGCTCCGAAGGGGAAAGGGCTGTAGGTGCGACAAGTTTTCCGTCACGCACCACCAGTGTGCCGCTGTCATTGACCAAGGTGGCTGAAGTGCCTTCGAGCGCGATGCGTGTGCCATCGACGGAGGCTGAAGCAACCGTGTCGTCGAATACCTGATCATACCGGTCGCCTTCACGCAGGACGAATCCGACCAGTCGTTCCATGCCTCCCGCATCCTTGCGGACAGCGATGAAGGCTATCCCGGAACCGGTTTCCGGCAATGTACCCGCAAATGATTCATCCAGCGGGATGGAAACGGACCCGATGTTTTCCGTCGGTTCCCATCTGCCCCCGATGAATTGCTGTTGACCGGATACCACCACTTCCTCGCGAAGCGGATCATACCAGACATATTTACCCCGATAAACAGCAGTCACGGGATTCGGCATTTTTTCGAGCCTCACTTCCGCAACCTGCACGCTGTCCCCATTTATCTGGGCCAACAGGCGGATGTTGTCCCCGACAGCCATTTCGGACCGTGCCGCAGTCCGTCCGTCACGCAAGACAGGGATACCGGCGGGCACCGGATACTGTACTGTCTTTCCATCCGGAAGACGGAGCATGACGGTGGCCGGTCCTGCTTTCAGCACTGTGCCGAAAACAGGCGTGTAATCATGGGCGGCTGACATATCCAGCACCTGGTTTTCATCATCAAGTTTCAAAAAGACGCTGTCTCCGGGAATGACTTCCTCCGGCACGGCCAGGCGCTGATCCCGACGTACGGAAATCGGATCGGCATACGAGTAGGTGCGCAAACCGGAAAACCCATCGTCCAATCCGGATGAGACACCGGACCCATCCGCCCGGTATAGCGTGACATAACCGAGAGAGGCATTGTTTTCCGCCACAATCCCTGCCACAACACCATCTTCGGCCAGCAGATCGAGATCCACCATTTCAAAGGAGGTTATCATGCCGCCTTCCACCACAACAATCGCATGGGTTTCCGGTTCGATGGCGTCCAGCATCTGCTGGACTTCCCCCGTGAAGATCTTGGCACCGGCGCTGACAATGTGTCGAATGGTTTTGGTTCCAATGGTCATGTTTCGGATGGACTTGGGATCCAGCAGGCGGATATCGGCGAACGGAATCTCCCGGTAGGGAAGGAATGTCATAGCCCGTGTTGCCGGATCGACCGCTTCCACGCGCCCGAGATAGATGGTTTTGGGCGTGCCGGTCTGAACCTGGACATAGGGGACTTCCTGGTTCGTATCCGATACATACACAATCTGCTGCCCGGCTGCCAGCACGCCACCTGCCGCCGGTTTGCCGTCAAGGGCAACAACCGTGTTGCGTGGCCTGTTCACAGCCGTTCCGGTCAATTCATTCCGGTCGGGCATCACAGCGGAAACAGGTTCCCGGAGGATGAGCGCATGAAGGGTTCCATCGCTGTTGCGGATGCGGACCGTCCGCACTTTCGTCTGAACCCCTGCTGTCCAGTCATCCTGGAGATCGACCCCTTCCACCCTGCCTTTGTTTTTTGTCAGGCCCAGGAGTGGAAAAATGACCGGCTCGGCATTCTGCAGCATCTGTGCTGCCTCGGCGCGCGTCAGGAAACCTTTCGGACGAAACCGTCCGGAAGTGTCTCCATGCATGATCCTGTTCTGCAGCATGGCTTCAATGGCGGGAACACGATACGGATCGGCCTGCAGCCAATCCGAATACGAGTTGAAGACACGGGTCTGCGGATATTGCAGGGCAAGCTTCAACACACCCCCGAGATAATAGGCAAAATCTTCCCGGGTGACGGATGATTTTCGAAGGAAATTTTCGCCGGTGAGTGCCAGCTGATCGGTCTGCAGAGCATCCGCAAATTGATTCTGCGTAAGGAGTCCATCGTTCAGGGCAAGCTGGATGTATCCATCGGACCACATTTTCGGGGTCGGATACAAGCGGGCATCCGCTGCGCGGGCCTTGTCCAGTGTCTCGGCCGCCGCCTGGGCCTCCGCTTCCCGACCGGCCGCAATGTACGCAACGGCCAGCGCTTGTTCGACAGAAAGGGTATCATTCAATCCGAATCGCTTCGTGGTTCCCGTATCGGAAGCATACCCCTTCATCAGCTCCAGAGCGCCGGTTTCCCAGATGGCTTCCTTCGCAAAGGAAGTGGACGCCCGGACATCCGAATAGTCCAGATTGGCCAGCACAGCCGTGGCCTTCTCTGTGCCGGTGAAAGTCATCACAGGCAATTCGGGTGTGATGGCCGCCTGAATCCGCCAGGAAGGGGCCGTCAGGGTCAGGATGATTGCCAGCAGCAAGGAAACTGCGTGTTTCATCTGTTTTTTCAAGAAGGGACCTCCGATTTGATTGTCATGCCGGAATCGGAACCGCAGGCTGCAGAAGAAACGCAAAACCGGCCCGACATGCCTCATTCAGGATATCGGCAGGATCCTTCGGCCGGTTGAGGATTTTCAGGTTTCAATTGGATGACAGGTTCATCGGGTTCATCGGGTTCATCGGGTTCATCGGGTTCATCGGGTTCCTTGCCTTTCAACTCCGCCATGATCATGCCGCCAAGAATCAGCAGGGACCCGGCTGCCATCGCAAGGGTCAGAACTTCGGTCTTCCCGTCCGTCCCGGGAACGATCAGCGCGAAAATGGCGCCGAAAACCGGTTCGCAGGAAATGATGAGTGCCGTGCGCGTGGGAGACGTATATTTCTGTGCAATGGTCTGCACGCCGAACGCAAAGGCGGTCCCCAGTGCACCGGTATACAGCACGGTCAGAATGACGGGCCAGGTGATACGGACGGGACCGGGTTCAAAAAGCATCCAAACACCCGCATACAGAACGGCCGCGGTGATCATCTGAATCACCGCTGTCTGCCTTGGGTCCGTCGAGGCGTTGAATTTATCGATGAAGATGATCTGCAGTGCGAAACAGCAGGCACAGAACAGGGTCAGCGTATCCCCCCTGTTCCATTTGTCGGAGAACCCGCCTGTCAGCACGAACAGACCGGCCGTCGCCATCGCTACGCCGAGGATTGCCTTCAGCGGCGGTTGCTTGCGCAGAATCAGTGCGGAAGCGATCGGCACAAGAACCACATTCAACCCCGTGACAAACGCGGATGTCGATGCCGCCGTGAATTTGAGACCTGTAACCTGCAGGGCCATGCCGAGAAACAAGAGAAGACCGATCACCCCGCCATGCAGCCAATCAACAGTCTTTGCGGTTTTCAGCGGTTTCCTGAAAAGAACCGCGAGCAGGACTGCCGCAACGGTAAAACGCATCGTCAGGTACGCATAAACGCCCATGACGCCGACGATGTTTTTCATCAGGATGAAGGAGGAACCCCAGATGACGGTGATGCTGAGAATGGCCAGATCTGCCTTGAGGGATGTTCTCATCGTTACAATACACGGCTTAGGAAAGCCTTGGTCCTTTCGTGCTTCGGATTGGAGAAGATGGCTTCCGGGGAGGATTCCTCGATGATGCGGCCTTCGTCCATGAAGATGACGCGGTTTGCGACGTCGCGGGCAAAGCCCATTTCATGCGTCACAACGATCATGGTCATGTGGTTCTGAGCGAGACCTTTCATGACCTCCAGCACTTCGCCGACCAGTTCCGGATCCAGCGCGGAGGTCGGTTCGTCGAACAGCATGACCTTCGGCTTCATCGCCAGGGCGCGGGCAATCGCCACACGCTGCTGCTGTCCACCGGAAAGACGGGAAGGAAACTGGTCGATCTTGTCGCCCAATCCCACGTTGACAAGCAGCTCCCGCGCTTCGGCCGCTGCCTGGTTCTTTGGAACTTTTCGGACCTGAACCGGCGCCTCCATGACATTTTCGAGGGCGGTCATATGCGGAAACAGGTTGAACCGCTGAAACACCATACCGACTTCCGCGCACAGGGATAGCACCTTGTGGCCGCTGATCTTCAGGAGATCGCGGTTGTCGCGGCGCTCATCCATGATTTCGCCGTCAATCATGATTTTTCCTGTTGTGATGCGCTCCAGATGATTGATGCAGCGCAGCAGCGTGCTCTTGCCCGATCCGCTGGGACCGATGACGCAAACCACTTCGCCTTTCACCACCTGCAGATCGATACCCTTGAGCACCTGCAGGGAGCCGAAGGCCTTGTGGATGTTTTCCAATACGATCATTGTTTTCACCTCAGCTCATCGCTCATGCGCCCGAAGTCTCTTCCAGGAAAAACAGGTTCCGGAAATCGGTTCACTCATAAATGGAATACTTCTTTTCCAATTTGTCGAACACAAACGTGAAAATCGTTGTCAGAATCAGATAGATGACAGCAATCGGCAAATAGAAGATGGCGTCGCCTGTGGAACTCGTCATCTGCTTCGCGATTTTCAGCAGTTCTGTCAGGCCGATGGCGGAAACCAGAGACGTATCCTTCAGCAGCATGATGAACTCATTGCCGACGGGCGGCAGCATGCGACGGATGGACTGGGGGATGATGATGCGACGCATGGCGAGGCTGGTGTTCATGCCGAGTGCCTTCGATGCCTCCAGTTGCCCCTTGTCTATCGACTGGATGGCGGCACGGATGATTTCAGCCAGATAAGCCGCGGAATTCAGCCCAAGTGCGATGCAGGCCGTGTTGAAGGCATTGGTGGTCAGCGCCGGCAGGATTTTCGGCATGACAAAGAACAGAAAGAATATCTGCATGAGCATCGGCGTGCCGCGGAATACCCAGATATAGGTCCAGGTGAGACCCTTCAGAACGGGATTCTTCGAGATGCGGCCGAGTGCGAGCACGAGACCGAGCAGCATGCCGACGACAATGCTGACAATGGTGAGGGCCAGCGTCATGCCGGTCGCCATGAAGATATCGGGCATTGTGGCCAGGATACGTTCCATCGGTTTCATCTCCTCAAACTGCTTCACCCTGCCGATTTCTCTTGCAGGGAGATCGGCAGGGCCCGGCATGATGGCTTTTTCGGATGTCGACTCGCCATGCTTACTTGAAAAACAATGGCAGGTTTGGCCATTGTTTTCGGGAATTCATGGAGCAGGTTATTTTCTTCCAAGCCCTTAGTATAGCTTCTCGTCGATGTTGTTGGTGTAATCGGCCTGGAACCACTTCTTCGAGAACTCGGAGAGTTTTCCGTCCTTGCGGATTCCGTCGATGGCCTTCTGGATTTCATCGCGCAATGCCGTGTTGCCTTTCTTGAGGCAGACGGCAATGGGCTCGTTGGTCAGCTGGGCACCGGTGATGTAATACTTGTCCGGATGTTTTGTCTGATAGTCGATTGCGACGGCATAATCGACGACGATGTAATCGATGCGGCCCACGTTCATGGCTTCGAAGGTCTGGATGATGTCATCATACCGGGTCAGTTCGAAATTGATTTTCTCGGTTTCGACATACTTGACGCAAGCGGTGTCCGCAGTGGTGTTTGTCTGGACGCCTACCTTGAATCCGGCCAGATCCTTCGGGCTCTTGATGGTCGTGTCGCCGGGCTTGGCCACGATGACCTGGCCATTGGCGAGATAAGGTTTCGTGAATTCGAAGTTCTGGAGGCGTTCGGTTGTCATGCTGACGGATGAGATGATGACATCGTAGCGGTCCGTCTTCAGCGCCTCGAAGATGCCTTCCCAGGCGATGGGCTGATATTCGACCTTCAGACCGAGCTTTTCCGCAAGCGCGTTCGTCATGTCGATGTCGAAACCGACCAGATCGTTGTTTTCGTCATGAAATTCCATCGGAGGATAGTTGTCGTCGATTCCGACCATGAGAACGCCTTCCTTGATGGTGAGGGATTTTGCGGCAGGCGAGGTTCCGCAGCCTGCAAACAGGATGGCGACGGAAAGAAGCAGCAGGGCGGTCAACAGCAGACGGTTTTTCTTCATGGTCCCCTCTTCTCCCGGATTCACCGCACGTACTTTGTCATGCGGGTTCCGTTCTTTCTTTTTTTCTATGATTATATTGAACACCAGGCCAAGGCGTCAAGGGAAAAAGGCGTCTTTCGTCGAATATATGCAAGTTGCTCGCTTTTTCCTTGCATTTGTATGAAGATACACAACAAATGCATGATGCTTACTGGAGAAGACGATCCAAAAATAAAGAACTGATGACTTCCGTAAAGAAATCAGCATGAATTTGCACGTCCGCAGGAACAGTGGCACCGGATTGACAAGCTGTCTGTCAGAGCGGATACTGAAATCAAATCGGAATTCATACGCATTGCAAAGGGAACCAGGACGTCCGGACATGCCGTTCATTCGTCCCGGACGCGTTCCTGCGCCAGAAGGAGGATCGCATGCCGACGAGTTATTTCATGCCCGCACGCATTTTATCCGGAAAAGGATGCGTGAAGGAACATGCATCCCTGTTGGCCGGCATGGGCCGGCATGCACTGATCGTCACCGGAAGGACTTCCGCCCGTGCCAATGGCGCTCTTGCGGATACTGTCGCGGCATTGGAAAAAGAAAATGTGTCCTGGTCTCTTTTCGACCGCATCGAAGCGAACCCAAGCATCGAGACCATCAGGGAAGCGGCTGCGTTGGGCCGGGCGCAGGCTTCGGACATGGTAATCGGCATTGGCGGCGGTTCTCCCATGGATGCAGCCAAAGCAGTTGCCGCCCTGCTGACCAATCCGCTGGAAGGAGATGCCTTGTTCGCGGGATTTTATCCAAACCCGGTCCCTCCCATCGTCTGCATTCCGACAACTGCAGGCACGGGCAGTGAAGCCACCCCCTATGCCATCCTGACGGATCATGCCATGCAGACAAAACGCAACATGGGCGGAAGCGAACTTTTTCCGCGGATTGCATTTCTGGATGCCTCCTATATGATGGGACTGCCATGGTCTACCACCCTGAACACCGCTCTCGATGCCCTTTCCCATGCCGCGGAAGGGTTTCTTGCCATCCGGGGCACAGCCCTGTCGGAACCATTCGCCGTCACGGGTCTGAAGCAGATGATTCAGGTCCTGCGGGAGTTGGCTGTCCTATGGAAAGAGGGCGTGCCGGCCGATGAGATCCCGTTTGTCATCAGGGAAAGCGCCCTGATCGGCTCGATGTTCGGCGGCATCACCATCGCGCAGACAGGGACGACACTCCTGCACGCCATGGGGTATTGCCTGACCTATTGCAGGAATATCGATCACGGGCTGGCAAATGCATTGCTGATGCCCGCCTATTTTGAATTCCTCGAAAAAAAGATGCCCGATCGCATGAAACTGCTGTTCGGGCACCTTGGTTTTTCTTCGGCGGAAGCGTTCACAAGCTTTTTGAAGACCCTGTTCGTTATGATGGAGGCACTGCCTGAATCGGATATCGACGCATACGCGGCCATTGCGGCCAAGGCGAAGAATATGTCGAATACACCGGTACCCGTCAGTCTGACGGAGCTATCGGGCATGTTTGCCGCATGCAGGCTTCCGTCGGGGTGAGCGGACAAGTGTCGCAGCCACGAGTCGTGCTTTCGATGCGCATCGAACAGCGACCTCGGGCAACGGCATCAACCTGTCGGCGTCCTGTCGCCTTCAGCGGTTGAACTTGTCGAAGATGCGGCGCTTCAGTTCGTTCCGGACACTGATGACGTTGCTCCCCTCGTTGATGAGGGTCTGCCGGATATAATCGATTTCCTCATGGGTGAGAAAGACATTTTTCCCGGATGCACCGGCCAGAAGTGCTTCGATTTCGTGCAACGCATCAAGTGCCGACTCCCGCGAAGCGAAGAAATATACGCCAAGGCTCTCCTCGTTGACCGCACCGTTTTTCCGATACAACGCATCAAGCTGTTCTTTCGCAAAGCCGGTGGTTTCCGCGATGTCCCCCAGGGCGTACTGCCCTTCGAGATCGATGTAGAACTTGCCCGGAAAACGTCCCGAGCTGCGAACCATGAGTCCTGCAGATGTGGGCATACTTCACCTCAAACTTCCCAAGAATGCGACCAGGGCATTGAACCAGACCAGCACTTTCGATTCGGCAAAAGCAGGCGGCACTTTGATGAATTCCAATGAACCAAGAAACGGGATGATGGTACCGGCCAGCATATACAGCACAATGAACCCGACCAGCAGACCCAGTGCCATGCCGGCCGTACGGTTGGCAGTCCCCATCACCACGCTGAGATTCATCAGACTTGTGATGAGCTTGCCGACCAGAACAAACAGCAGTTTCAGGAGGAGGAACAGGATGAAGACAGCCATGATGCGGAGTAGGGAATAAACCAGCCAATCGTTTAGGTTTTCAACCGGCGCTTTCATCAGACTGCCATTCGCCATGAAGGAGGGATTGGCCGTCTGAAATGCCTGAAGCAGCAATGGCTGCTCCTGCAGGGCTTTTTGGGCATTCGGATTTTTCTCCAGAAAGGAAAGGGCCGAAGCGATGCCTGTCGTGGTTCCCGGGGCACCGACCGGAAGGTCCGAGAGAATGGGGAGAAGTTTGTCCAGCCGTTCGGAAAGTCCTTTTCCGATTCCCGTATGGTTCATGGCCCAGGCTGCGGCGGATGGAGAAAGAAGGCTTGCGCCGATTGCGCCCAGGATGTATCCGAGCAGGCTGAACACCGTATTGACAAGTCCCTGCAGATATCCCTTCAGCGCAAAGAGGGTCACAAGGATGAGTGCCGCATAATCGAATCCATTCATGCCCAGACCGATGAACCGGTCTGCCGCGATGACGACGGCGAGTGCGATAAGCAGGAGAACGGCAGGTGTGCGCCGGACGTTGGCTCGGATGACCTTGGATCGTCGCATGCTCCGGGACATGGTTACCCCTTTCCTTCGGGCGCACGGACAACAGCCATGAGGCCGCTGCGGAGACCCGGTTTCGGAAATTCTTCCACTGTGTGTGTTTCGAGCGGTTTGCCCGTGCAAACGCATTATATCATACCGTTTTACAGGCGTGAAGTGCAACGGGACGCGGAATCCGCGCTTTTTCCTCAACGATTCCGCCCAGAATCCGCAGCGGAAACCGGGGCGCATCGGCTGGATTTGACGCCCTTTCCCCGCGCGGGTACAATGAAGCAGCCGGACAATGCAAACGCAGACAAACTGAAAGGCGGCCCAACATGCCATTCGACGGAATCACTGCCCATGCCATGGCAAAGGAACTGAACCGATTGCTCCTGGGCGGGCGCATCGGAAAAATACAGCAACCCTCCCGGGAAACCATCCTCCTTCAGGTCAGAGCCGGCGGGGAGAACCATCGGCTCCTGATATGCTGCGGGGGCTCGGACGCGCGCATCCAAATCACAGCGGATGATGCCCCGGACAATCCCGCATCCCCCCCCATGTTCTGCATGTTCCTGCGCAAGCATCTGTCCGGCGGCCTCATCCGCAGTGTCGTCTGCCCCGGCTTCGAACGCATCCTCCAGATGGAAATCGAAGTGGAGGACGAGTTGGGGGATCGCAGCCTGAAAAAACTCGTTGTGGAGATCATGGGGCGGCAAAGCAACATCATCCTGCTCAATCGGAACGACATCATCCTGGATGCGGCGCGTCATGTCGGCAACGAGATCAGCCGCGTGCGCGAAGTGCTGCCCGCGCACCCCTATGAACTCCCGCCTGCACAGAACAAGCTCGATCCTTCCGGGGTCGAAACGCCGGCACAGGCAATCGCAGCCATCTCAGGCTCCGGAAAGAAGCTATCGGCTGCCCTCTTGGACCAGCTTCGCGGATTTTCTCCTGTCTTATGCCGTGAAGTCTGCCATATGGCCGGTCTGGACAGTGATTCCGCAGCCGACAGTTTGCCGCCCGAAGCCATGCGGCATCTGCAAATCGCCCTTTCCAGCCTGCGCGACCAGCTGAACGCGGACGCCTTCTCTCCCTGCACCCTTTCCGCGCCGGATTCAGGCAAAATCATCGACTACCATGCCTGGACACTTGCCTCGGCTGGTACGGTCACAGCGTATCCGCTGCTGGGACAGGCACTGGACGCGTTTCACGGAAACAGGGACAGGCTGGCCAGACTCTCCGGCAGACGGGCGGAACTCGCCAAGACGGTTTCTTCCAATCTGGACAAGGTTCAGCGCAGGCTAGCCCAACAGCACGCAACCCTTGATGAAAACGCGGACAACGCGAAATGGCAGAAATACGGGGAACTCGTCACGGCAAACATTTATGCCCTGAAAGAGGGAATGGAAAAAGCAACCGTTCAGGATTATTACTCGGCAACAGGAGAAACCATAGATATCCCGCTGGATGTGAACCTGAATCCCCAAAAGAATGCCCAGCGCTTTTTCCGGCGGTATCAGAAGGCGAAAGCGGCCTGCCGGTATGCGGAAAGCCAGCTTGACGGGCTCATGGCCGAGGCGGCCTATCTGGAAAGCCTGCTGTATGCACTGGACAATGCCGTCGAAAACCAGGACTTTCAGGAGATTCGCGAGGAGATGATTTCGCAGGCATATCTGAAGCCACCTGTGCGGAAACTGGGCAAAGGTGGCCGTCCAAAGCCTGTCGGAAAGGCCGGGAACCCTCTGCCGGCAGAACCCCTGCGCGTTCTTTCCACGGACGGTCTGGAAATCTTCATCGGCCGCAACAACCGCCAGAACGATCGGCTCACACTCAAAATGGCACGGGCCGAGGATATGTGGTTTCATATCAAGAACTTCTCCGGTTCTCATGTCGTGGTCCGGACAGGCGGGAAACCGGTGCCGGATGCGACAATGGAGGAAGCAGCCTCCTATGCTGCCTGGTACAGCAAAGCGCGTCAGGCCCCGAAAGCGGAAGTGGACTGCACGGCCGTCCGAAACGTGAAGAAGCCGGCGGGCGGCAAACCCGGAATGGTAATTTACGTAAACTACAAGACAATCGTGGCAGTCCCGAAGGAAATAGGGCTTGGAAAGCTATAACCTGCTCTATGAATTTCTTTCCGGCACCTTACCTGCCGAACACTTTCGCAATGGTTGACGCAACACTTGCCCGGACTTTTTCCGCGTCAATCGTCAGGTATTCTCCATTCCGGTACAGAACGCGGCCATCCACCATGGTCAGCCTGACATCCGCGGACCGGCCGGAATAGACCAGTGCGGAAAGCGGGTCGTGCAGAGGCTGCCAGTGCATCCCGGACATGTCTGTCATCTGGATGTCCGCCTTCATGCCGACCGCCAGCGTTCCGGACAGTTCGAACCCCATCGCCTCGGCACCGGCACGGGATGCCATTTCCAATGCATCGGCCGCACGGACTGCCAGCGGATCCAGCGTGGCGCCTTTGTGAAGAAGGGCGGCCAGATTCATTTCAGCCCACATGTCCAGCGTGTTGTTGCTCGATGCGCCATCCGTACCAAGTGCGACACGGATGCCGGCTTTTCTGGCTGCCTGAACAGGCGCAATGCCGCTTGCCAGTTTCAGGTTGCTGCGCGGATTGTGCGCGATGGTCACGTTCTTCGCCGCCAGAATCCCAAGGTCGGCCTCTGTGACATGGACACAATGCGCGGCAATGGATGGAACATCGAACAGGCCGAGTGCGTCGCAATGCGCGGTCGGTGTCCGGCCATACTTCTGCAGGGATTCTTCATGTTCGCGGCGGGTTTCATCGACATGCACATG
>JAIFNI010000265.1 GCA_020047785.1 Clostridia bacterium | reverse complement strand
GCGCGTTACATCGACATCGTGCCGGAGATAGACATGCCGGGTCACAGCCACGCGGCACTTGCCGCTTATGGAGAGTTGAATCCGGATGGTATCCGGAAGGAGCCATACACCGGCATCGAGGTGGGGTTCAGCTCGTTCATGTGCAGGGAGGAAATCACCTATCGATTTCTGGACGATGTGCTGCATGAGGTGGCTGAATTGTCTCCTTGCCGCTATCTGCATGTCGGCGGCGATGAGGCGAAGGTTACGACCGAGGCAGACTACGCGGTTTTCATGGGCCGTGTCTGCGGCATCGCGGAAAAATACGGCAAGACCCCAATCGGCTGGAACAATTTCGAGCTTGCGGAATCGGTATCTGGCACCTCCGTGCTGCAGATGTGGCAGAACGAAAGCCCGAAAGCCGTGGAAAAAGGCATGAAGGTCATTGCCTCGATTCCGAACAGGGCGTACCTTGACATGAAGTATTCAGAAGACTACCCACTCGGCTTGGCCTGGGCGGGGCACATCTCCACCGATGCGGCATATTGCTGGGATCCGGCCGACCATGTACCGATGGAATCTCTGCTGGGCATTGAATGCCCGCTCTGGACGGAAACAGCGAAAACGGAAGCTGATCTTGAGAACCTCGCATTCCCCAGACTCCTCGGTCATGCGGAGGTGGGCTGGACGCCGAAGTCCGAACGGAACTGGCAGGAATACCGGGTGCGCCTCCGGAATATGGCGAAACGGCTGCGCATCGGCAAACTGAATTTTTATGAAGATCCGGCAGTTGACTGGGAATAATCGTTTTCTGCGGATGCTTGTTTTCTGCGGGGTCATGTTCCCGGGTGGGAACGATTCAACTTCAAAACGGAACAGGATGATCATTCCGCGTGATTCGTCATGTCCTTCATCTGCTGGCGGGTTTCCGGTGTCAGGGACTCGCCGAGTCGGCGTTTGTCCTGAAGTTGAGGGTCGAGGAAATCCCGATGAATCCTGTCATTGGCTTCCTCGATGGCTGTTTTCAATTTCCGGGCGGAAAGCAGGGCACTGCCCACGCCGCGGACAATCATCTGCTGCAGCCCATCGGAGGTTGCGACCGTGATGTGGTACTTCCGCTGGTTCACATAGGAAAACCGCTCGATGTACTGGTCCGCCGTCTGGGCCTCCCGGGTGAAGACCACGTGGATATTGTGGTATTCGCTTGCGTCCTCACGGTGTCCAAGGACCCGGTAGGCATCGAATACCACGATGACATGGCATTTGCGGAGGGCCTGGTAATTGCAGAGGGTGTCCATCAGACGCATCCGCGCACTGTCCATGTTCTCCTCGGCGAGTGCCTTCAAATCCGGCCAGGCGTGGATGATGTTATATCCGTCCACGAGGAGGTATTCCTCATCCGTTTCCTTCGCCTGCCGGACGGGAGGCATTGCCCGAACCAGTTCTTCATTCGGGTCGACCCGCCTTTTCCATGCAGGACGTTTTCCTTTATTTGCATAGTAAGTGCTTTCGAAGATGCGATCAATCTCCTCAAGGCTGATCCACCGCTCCTCGAAGGCGGCCGCCCTCGCATCCGCCTCTTCCGCAGGCAGCTTGCCCTGTCTGAGCAGAAAGCTTTCAAGATGCATGTGTTCTTTCACTTGATCCCAGTCCACCAGGAACCCGGCACCCTGTGAACAGAAAACGGAACCGGTCGGGTTCAGCGGATCCCGCTCCGAATCGTATCCGATGGCGGCGATGATCTCCTCCTGATTGTGGCAGCGCTCATATCCGCGGACAGTGCAGAAGATTCGACCGAAGCCTTTTGTATAGGTTGTCAGGGTCTGCTGGTAATTCTTCAGCGTGGAGACCGGTGCACTCCCTGCGAGGAAGGCCATCTCTCCCTCCGTATGCGAAAGCGCGCAGGTACCGTACATTTTTTCAATGTCGCTGAGTGCCCTGCCCACCATTTTGTCCGGCAGTTCCAGGGTGAAAGCGTAATAAGGTTCGAGCAGGATGGATTCGGCTTCCTTGAGACCCTGTCTGACGGCCCGATAAGTTGCCTCACGAAAGTCGCCGCCTTCCGTGTGCTTGTTGTGCGCCTTTCCGGCAACCAATGTGATGCGCAGATCCGTAATCGGCGAGCCGGTCAGGACGCCTTTATGCTGTTTCTCCTCGAGATGGGTCAGAACGAGACGCTGCCAGGCTTTTCCGAATTCGTCCTCGCTGCAGTCCGTGCCGAACTGCAGTCCGCTTCCCGGCTCACCAGGCTCGAGCAGCAGATGGACCTCGGCATAATGGCGCAGGGGCTCGAAATGACCGACACCCTCCACGATACGGGCGATGGTTTCCTTGTAGACGATGCGGCTGGACCCGAAAGTTACATCCACATTGAATCGGTCTTTGATGAGGCTTTGCAGGATTTCCACCTGCACCTCTCCCATGATTTGCGCCTGGATTTCCTGCAGGTGTTCGTTCCAGACAATGTGCAGTTCCGGCTCCTCATCTTCGATCTGCCGCAGCTTCGGGATCATCGACCGTGGGTCGCAGCCCTCGGGCAGCAGGATTTGATAGGAAAGGACGGGGGCCAGGAGCGGTTTTTCCGATGCCGGTTCGATGCCGAAGCCTTCCCCTGGCCGGGTGAGGTTGAGACCCGTCACTGCGCAGATTGTTCCCGCTTCGATCTCGCTGACAGCTTCATATTTCTGTCCGGAATAGAGTCGGATTTGGTTCACTTTCTCTTCCCGGCCGTGGTTCTTCAGTGCATCCTTCACCCGGAGCCGCCCGCCGGTGATTTTCATATGCGTCAGCCGGTTTCCCTGTTCATCCCTTGTGATCTTGAAGACTTTTGCCCCGAAGGCATCGGGGTATCGGAGAGTGGCGGAATATTCGCGAAGACCCCGCATCAGGTCTTCCACACCGTCCAGGCGGAGGGCCGAGCCGAAATAACAGGGGAATACCATGCGGTTTCGGATGGTCTCTCTGATTTGTTCCGGGTTGAGATGGCCGCTCTTCAGGTAGGCGTCCATCAGCGGTTCACAGCTCATCGCCAGTTGTTCGGTGAAGCCTGCCTGCACTCGCGTGGTGAAATCAATGCAGCCATCCCCGAACTGCCGATTCAAGTCGGTGAGCAGTCGCACTTTGTCCGTTCCGTTCTGGTCCATCTTGTTGATGAACAGGAAAACCGGGAGATGATACCGCTCGAACAGCCGCCACAGGGTTCGGGTGTGACCTTGTATCCCATCTGCGCCGCTGACCACGAGGATGGCGTAATCCAGAACCTGCAGGGTGCGTTCCATCTCCGCAGAGAAATCCACATGTCCCGGAGTGTCCAGCAGGGTGACATGAAGGTCGTCGATGTCAAAGCGGGCCTGCTTGGCAAAGATTGTGATGCCGCGGGCCCGTTCAAGTTCAAATGTGTCCAGGTAGGCATCTTTGTTGTCAACCCGGCCAAGCCGGTTGATTTTGCCGCTTGCATAGAGGAGACCTTCCGACAGGGTGGTCTTGCCTGCGTCGACATGGGCGAGAATCCCGATGATGAGCTTCTTCGTATTCATTTCACGCCATACCATTGGCAGACAATGGCCCGCTTCTTGTAGAATTTCGCGAGGAAAGCTTTGTTAAGCCCGTAGCGATCGTACCCACCGGTTCCGCGCTGGAACACCGACAGGGCGGCATCTCTCTTCTTTTCCCCAATCAGGCCTTTCACGCGCTTGTCGGCCAGGATGCCGGCAAACAGGGTGGTGCCCCACAGGATGTTGAGGGTGCCATCCAAAGGTTTGTTCGGTGTTTTGAGGGTCTTCGCCCAGTTTGCGCAGTTTCCCCTGCTGATCTGGAAGTACCCGTAGTAGATCCGGGAAACACATTTTTCCTGAAAATTGCTCTCTGTATAGATGAGGGCCAGCATATCGACATAATCCAGACCGAACTTGCGACAGGAATCATAGAGCAGTTTCTGATGCTCTTTTTTCAGCGGATTTTGCTTCCTGTACCATTTTGATTCTTCAAGGACAGCGGCTTTCATGGCGATGGCGGCAAGGGAGGTGGAATCCGCCGTGTTTTCAGCGGGAGAAAGAAGGATTGCAGAGCCGGTCAGTGAAAGAGCAGAGCCGGTCAGTGAGAAGGCGGAACTGGTCAAGGACAAGGCGGAACCGGTCAGGGACAAGGCAGGTCCGGTCGTGGTTCCTGCTGATCGTGTGATGGAAGGACTGTCACCTGCTCCGACTGCCGGTATCGCGGTCAGCAAGGGACCTGTCAAGGAAAAAGATGGATAGGCTCCAATGACATCGATGAGCATGCAAACGGCCAGGAGCGCCGCCCATCGTCTTGCTGTTCTCTTCAAACTTGCCTCCTGAAAGATATCTTCCGGTACACCATTGTACCAATGTGGAGGAGAAATGACAATGGAAGCGGGAAGCGGGTTCAATTCGGGAACTGTGGGAACTGCGATCGAGAAAGAACCGGAACACAGAATTACCAAATAATGCGGTATAATCTTGATGATGAGGTCTGAAAACCATTCGCGGGGAGGATGTTGCCATGAAGTGGATAAATCTTGTTCCGTCCGAGTTTGCCAAACTGGCCCGTGATGAGAAAATCTGTGTGGTTCCGATGGGTTCGCTTGAACGCCATGGAGAGCACATCCCGTTCGGATGCGATCTCGTGGTGGCGGAAACGATTGCCGAACGTGCTGCGCAGCTGGAACCCTGCGTGGTGTTTCCCGGGTATTTTTTGGGACAGGTGCATGAGGCCGCCTGCTTTACGGGGACCGTGAACCTTCCGGCGGCATTGGCCGTTGAAGTGCTGGCAAAGGTGCTGGATGGAATTGCCGCCAATGGGTTTGAAAAAATCGTCGTCCTGAACGGTCATGGTGGGAACAGCCATTTCCTTGAATATTTCTCCATGAGTCAATTGGATGCGGAGCGCGATTATGTTCTTTACATCATCAACGGGGACAGTTCCATGACCGCGGAGGAAAGCGCGGCGACCGAGGCGCTTTGGGAGACAAAGACCCTCGGACATGCCTGCGAATGGGAGACCAGCCTGTACATGGCATGCAGTCCCGGACTTGTCCGGCTTGATCTGATTGCGGATCCGGATTCCGAGCCTCTCGGGCGCTTCGCGCATCTCCGGCCGAAGGGCATTCACAATGCGCATTGGTGGTATGCCGATTTCCCGTTGAACGTCGTCGGACACCCCGCCGCCGCGACGGAAGAGAAAGGGCGCGTTGCGCTGGAACACATGGTGCAGGCGACTGCGCGCGCCTTGCGCATCATCAAGGATGACACGGAGGCGCCGCGTCTGCAGAAGGAATTCCTGCAGAAAGTGCGGAACAAAGGGAAGTGACGGGCTGGATGGCACGAAGCCGGAAAGCATGGAGGGATGCAAGATGCTGTTGTCCGAGATGATCACCGCCCTGCAGGCATTCGATGCGGAAACCGCCGCCGGGGAAGAGGCGTCCGGCCTTTCGTCGATGACGCCCTTTGCCCGTTCGCTCCATCAAGGGAACCTGTCCCCGGAAGCGAGCTGGGCACAGGTGCGAAGGAATCCGCTGCAACGTGAATCCTTTGAACGACTCATCGGCAAGGCTGATCGGTATCGTTCGGCACCGCCGGCTTCCCTGCCGTTTACAGCCTTTCGGCTTTTTGACGCTACCGGGAACCGGATGACCTATGAAACCGAATACTTCGCACACCGGGACCGACTCAATACTTTTGCGCTGCTGTCTCTTTCCGGAGACGCATCCGCCCTGCCTGATCTGGAAGATGCCATCTGGGCGATCTGCGATGAGTATACCTGGTGTCTGCCGGCCCATCTTGGCGGATACAGTCTCGACCCTGCCCGCCTGGCCGGAAAAACTCCTCTTTCCACGGAGGCGCCGGGCTACCGCCCGCATGATCAGGAAGTGGACTTGTTCGCTGCTGAAACTGCCTTCGCCCTGTCGGAGATTTGCGCGCTGCTCGGTGACAGGCTTTCCCCCATCGTGGCGGCACGCGCAAGGCACCAGGTGTCCGCACGTGTGCTGGGACCGGCATCCGGCCCCGGACCTGCCTGGATATGGGAAACCACCACGAACAACTGGGCGGCGGTCTGCGCCGGTTCCGTGGGCATCGCGGCGATGTATCTGGTCAAGGATGCAAGAACCCTCGCGCCGATTCTGCTCCGCATGATGCAGGCCATGGAATCATTTTTGGCCGGCTTCGAGGCGGATGGCGCCTGTACGGAGGGCCTCACATACTGGAACTACGGTTTTGGATTTTATACAGCCTTTTCCGAGAGGCTGTTTGCCAGAACAGGTGGGCGCGTGGACCTCATGACCGGACAGAAGGTGCGTGAGATCGCCCTCTTCCAGCAGCGCGCCTGGATGGGCGGTGCTTGTGTC
>JAIFNI010000268.1 GCA_020047785.1 Clostridia bacterium | reverse complement strand
CAGCGGCTTTTGCCGCTGTATGCATGCAAGTTGCATTCTGCAACTTGCATGAAAAAGTCGAAAATCGACTTTTTGCACCAGAATCAAGGTTCATTTCCTGAGGTTCTTTCGAATGATTTTCTTGCTGGTGGTTTTCGCAAATTCTTCCTCGCGCACGGTGAAGTACCGGATGTACTTGTACAAGGTGAGCTGTTTGTTGACGGTGCGAACCACTTCGGCAATCGCTTCATAGATTCTGTCCGCAGAAGGGGCCGCGTCTCCAAGATGCTCGGCCATTTTCTCCATGTTCGGGAAGATTTCGGCGGATACTTCCAGTTCGCCGTCCTTTTCCGCAGCGCGCCCATAGACCATGGATTCCTGGATGAGCGGGGAACGGCCAAGAAGGTATTCGATTTCCTCCGGGTAGATGTTTTTCCCGTTCTTGGTGACAATGACGTTTTTTTGCCGGCCGGTAATGTGGACGAAGCCATCCTTGTCGATCAGGCCAAGATCGCCGGTATGGAACCAACCGTCGACCATGACGGCCTTTGTCGCGGCTTCGTTCTCATAATAGCCCAGCATGACGTTTGGTCCACGGGTGATGATTTCCCCGACACCGGTTGCGTCCGCCTCGAAGATTTTGATTTCCCCGTGAGGAATCGGAAGGCCGGCGGCATCATTCTTGAAGTCGCAGTTGCGGTTCAGGGCGATGATCGGAGAGCATTCCGTCAGCCCATATCCCTGCACGCAGGCAATGCCGATGTCCTGCAGACCCTTCACCACTTCCGGTGCAATGGCGGCACCGCCGGATATCATCATGCGCAGATGTCCGCCGAAGTTCTCATGAATCTGCGCGAAAAGTTTGCGGCGCAGGTCGATGCCGACGACACGCAGGGCGTTGCTGACCCGGATGCCTGTTTTCAGTTTCTTGAGCAGAGCCGGATCCTTCGCGGCCTGATCCCAGATGCGGCGGTGCATGGATTCCAGAATGAGCGGCACGCAGTTCAGCATGGTGACTTTGGCTTCCTTCATGTTCTTGAGGATGTGCCGCAGGCCTTCGCAGTAAGCAATGGAGCAGCCGCGGTAGATCTGGCAGAGGAAGCCGCAGGTGCATTCATAGGTATGATGCAGGGGGAGAATGGACAGGAAGGTGTCTTCCTGGCTGATGTAAAGCATGGCGCACATGTCCATCAGATCGCTGGCGATATTGCGGTGCGACAGCATGACCGCCTTGGATTTGTCCGTCGTGCCGGAGGTGAAGAGAAGGATGCTCATGACGGTTTCGTCGACGGGTGCATCCAGAAAGACGCGGACACCTTCCGCCACCTTTATGCGGCCTTCTTCGAGCAAGGTTTCCCATGAATACATGCCGGTCTCGGGCGGGATGGCGTCCATGCAGATCAGGAGACATCCCTCCGGCAGGTCGGCTCTCATCGCCTGGACATCCTTCAGCTTGGTGCCGGAGAAGATGATGGCATTCACATGTGCCCGATGCATCAGGCTTTGCAGTTCGTTGAGCGGCAATTCCCTGTCCATGGGGACAACGATGCCGGTTCCATTGACGGTGGCCAGGTAGGAAACCGCCCATTCATACCGGTTTTCACCGACCACGGCTATCCGCCCGCCGGACAGACCGAGCGCGTGAAGCGCGGTCCCGAACGCATCCACATCTGCCTTGAATTGCCGGTATGTGATGGTTTCATAGGGACCGCCCTCTTCCTTCTTGACATGGAAGGCGGTACGGTCGGCAAACTGAACCGCGCTGGAAGAGAGCATGTCCTTCAGGTCCCGGATTTGGCGCACTTCATAAAGCGGTATGTTCTTCATACGTCACCTCGTCCTGTTTATTTTCGCGCAGGAAGTTATGTCCGGCGCAGGTACGACCATCATATCATCCGAATTTCAGATGTGCCATAGCGGAAATGCCTCCGGGGGTGGAGCGGCATGGATTGCCCGCTGAAAAATTGACACGTCTGACGATTTGGATGATATGATGGGAGCAGGTGCGGACGTATCCAGTTTCCATCATGCTGAAAGGCGGGTGCGCATATGCGTCATTTCGAATGGAAGAGCGAAGACGGGGAAACGATTGCCGGGTTCCGGGAGGACCCTGTCTCCGAGACAAAGGCGGTTGTCTGCCTGGTGCACGGCCTCGGCGAACATGCCGGGCGGTATCAGGATGTGATGGGTGTCCTGCTTGGAGCGGGGATCGCAGTATTTGCGCTGGACCTGCGCGGACACGGCCTCTCGGATGGCCGGCGCGGGCATGCCGCACCTCGTTCCCGCATCCATTCCGATGTCGATGCGCTGCTGCGGCAGGCACGGGAGACGTGGCCCGGCCTGCCCGCGTGGTTGTATGGACACAGCCTCGGCGGCAATATCGTGCTTTCACACCGGCTCTTCGGCAAGGAAAAACCGGAGGGGGTCATCGCCACATCTCCCTGGCTGGTTCTTGCCAGGCCAATGCCCCAGTTCCAAATCGCTTTCATGCGGGTTCTGGGGAAAATCGTCCCCGCCCTCACCATAAAAAACGGCCTGGATGCTTCCGGTCTCAGCACGGTTCTGCCCGTCGCGGTCGATTACCGGAACGACCCGCTTGTTCACCCGTTTGTCAGCGTCCAGACCGGGCTCGATGCGATGGATATGGCCCAGGTGATACTGGGACGCGCATCTGAACCCCACGGCCCCCTGCTGCTGCTTCACGGGGGAGCGGATCCGATCTGTTCCGTGGAAGGCAGCAGAAGATTTGCTGAAAAGGCCGGAGATGCCTGTACCTTCCGGGAATGGCCCGGCATGCGGCATGAGCTGCACCACGAAGCGATTTGGCCGGAAGAAGCGCATGTCATCGCTTCCTTTATTCTGGAAAAGCGATAGGGGCTTGCGGCAGGACCGGCAGGGATTGAATCTGTTCGCGACTGGGAACGAAAAGGAAAGAGCTGATTCATGTGAATGCATCATGAATCCGGACAAGGTCATTTTCGGGATGCAGGTTTCCCGCTTGTGTCGCGTTTGCCGAAACCCGCCGTCAAGGCGCCGGTCGGACATGCTTTCACGCAAACAAGACACCGGATGCAGTCGGGATGGTTCGGATCGTCCTGCGGCTTCAGATCGAGCCCGCAGGCCCGCTGACATGCGCCGCAACGGGTGCACGCACTTTGGGAAACTTCCATCCGGTAAAGGCTGAAACGCTGGAACAGCGCGTAAAATGCACCCAGCGGACACACAAACCGGCAGAACGGGCGAAGTGTGAACAGGGAGGCGGTCACGGTCACACCAAGGAGAAAGAGCTTCCAGTCGAACAGCAGCCCCAGATTCTCCCGCAGCGGCGCATTCATGGCAGCCAGCGGCAATCCTGCCTGCAGGGTGCCGGCCGGACAGACCAGCTTGCAGAACCAAGGCGAGCCGATGCCGAACTCATTGGCCAGCACGAAGGGAAGAAGGAGGACGAAGACAAAAAGCATCACATATTTCCCGTATCCCAGAATTCGACCGATACGTCCGGAAATTGGATGCTTTTTCACCGGAATGCGGTGCAGGAGATCCTGAAACCAGCCGAACGGGCAGGCCCAGCCGCAAAAAAGACGTCCGACGCCCATGCCGATGAGCATCAGAAATCCGATGAGATAAAAGGAGACATTGAACTTTCTGTCCGTCGCCACTGCCTGAAGCGCCCCGATCGGACAGGAACCGACGGCCCCGGGGCAGGAATAGCAGTTCAGAACGGGCACACAGACAGATTTCGACTTGCCGGTCCAAATGCTCCCGGTGGCGAACCCCTTGAGGTTCAGGTTCGCCAGCAGGGTGGATGCCCCTTGTACGATCATGCGAAAAGGGCTTTCCGGTTTCTTTTTTTTCACGGGGGGTTCCGGTCTGTCCGGGCCAAGTCTGTCGGCTCCCGGTTTGCCGGTTCTCAATCTGCCTGTACGCATGAAAGTCCTCCCGGTTCAGGATCAGCCGATGCCGATGCATTCAAGACACACACGAACAGCTTTCTTCAGGACAACGGCAGATTCGCCCCGCAGGAGGCCGAAAGCCAACAGAAACAAGGCGGTGAAAACCAGTGCCCCTTGCAGGATCAACTGAAGTTTCCGGTTTTCGGACACTCGTCTGAGCATGCATTCACCTCGGACCTTTCCTTCGTCGGACCCAGTCTTCACATTTGACTTTTCCTACGTCAAAGCCTGCCTTCGCCTCGGACCTTTCCGCTCATTTGCCCAACATGTCCTTGACGAGGACCAGGTAATCGCCATAGGAATGCCCCCCGACGATAGGTTGTCCAACCACATAGCCATCCTTGTCGACGAACAGGCTGGTCGGTACATATTCAAATTGTGAAAGGAATTCGCTGACGGCTTGATCCGGCATCAGGTTCAGGTGATCCGCGTTCGACTGGCTCAGGATTTCTTTGGCCAGCGCCAGGGTCTCCGCATCGGAAATATCCACCACCAGGCCAACCAGCTGTGCCTGGTAGTCCGATTCCATCACTTTTGCCAACTTTCCGAGATCCGGCATTTCGTCGATGCAGGGCGGGCAAAAGGTTCCCCAGATGTTGATCAGGGTCAGGTCATGCGAGGCAAAGAGAGTCTGGTCCACGACATTTCCATCGAGGTCCCTCATGGAGAAGTCCGGGAACTTCGTGCCGGAACGTTTCTGTTCCAGTGGGGCGGAGTCGGAAATCTCTTTTGCCTGTTCCATTGCGACAGAGGGTGACGCATCCGAGACCGTTCCGGTTGTCTGCCCGCATGCTGCGGTCATAACCGGAAGAAAAACAAGCAGAAGCAGGACCAATGACAGATGTGACGGACGCCTGATCCGATGAACCGCATGGAAGCGATTTTCCCGATGCCCGATTGTCCGATTGAGAAGTTTTCCATGATAATTCTGCACGGGGGACCTCCTGTAATTGTCGATGCATCCATCATACCTCATCGCGCGACAAGTGCAATGTGACTGCGTCACGAAAGTGCAGCTTCAAAATGAATGAAAAGATGAGCAGCGGGGGATTCGGACATGAAAGTGAAAAATCGACGCAAAGGATGGAGCCATCCGAAATTACGGCGGATCCTCGTCATCGGTGCGGTGACCTGCCTTTTGTTCACCCTTTTTCTATACAGTGCCGATATCGGCAGAACGGCAGACCTTGCCATGCAGGATGCTCTGCTGATGAATCCGACAATGGCTTTTGACACCCGCATCATTCTGCTTGGGATCGACGAGGCCGCGCTTGCTGCCGTCGGTCCATGGAACTGGCCCCGTTCCGTGATGGCGGACCTCGTTTCGACCATTTCATCCGGCCGCCCGGCAGCCATCGGCCTGGATATCCTGTTCACCGAGGCTTCCTCGGATCCGGCCGGCGATGAAGCGCTGGCGAACGCGGTCCGGGATGCCGGCAACGTAGTTCTTCCGGTTTCCGGCCTGTTCGGGAAGAATTCGCCCATGAATACGGCAGGGGTCCTTTTCGCGGATTCCGCCTCATACCCGCTGCCTGCACTGAAATCCGCTGCGGTGCTCGGACACATCAATGTCCTCCCGGAACGCCAGGATGGCGTGGTGCGGCGCGTGGTTCCCGCTGTTTCAGCGAATGGCAGGGCCTATGACAGTTTTGCCTGGGAACTGTATCGCATGGCGGCTTCCGCCTGGGGAACCGATGTGGCGGAGGCCGATTCCGGCATTCGCACCTTCGGTTCGGCCTACGCGCGGCGGAGCGCGTCCGTCCTGGTGGACCGGACAAGCTCCCCCCGCATTGACTATATCGGCGAACCGGGGGATTACGGCTTCATCAGTGTCGCGTCGGTATTGGACGGCAGCCTCCGGCCTTCCTATTTCAAGGATGCGATTGTCCTGGTAGGACCGGTCGCCTCGGGGATTCCCGACGATTACTACACCACCCCGCTGAATCGTCAGGGTCAGATGAAGGGTCTCGAAATCCATGTGAACATTCTGCAGAACTATCTCGACGGCAGATTCAAGATGGAATCCTACTGGCTGGGTTTGTTCTTCATTCTTGGTGTTTTTCTGCTGATCCTGCTGACCGGAATCCGCCTGAATCCTGTCTATACGGCCGGTGTCCTGCTGGCCGCAACCGCCGGGGGATTGTGGCTTGCCCGTTCCGCGTATGCCTCCGGATGGGTGCTGACGCTGCTCTATCCGTTGCTGGGCGGTACGCTTCTGTATGCATTCCTCCTTGTCCTCCGGAATGTGGACAACTACCTGGAAAAGAAACGGGTTACGGACGTATTCGGAAAATATGTCGCGCCGGAAGTGGTCGACCGGATTCTTTCGATGGGGGAGGAAGGACTGAAACTTGGGGGAACGAAGCGTGACATCACGGTTCTGTTCGTGGATGTCCGGGGATTCACGCCCTTATCGGAAAAGACGGATCCGGAAACCCTTGTACAAATCC
>JAIFNI010000227.1 GCA_020047785.1 Clostridia bacterium | reverse complement strand
ATCGGGGAGGCTCCTCCGGAATTCGCCGGTATGGATGATAAACCTGAATTGGCCGAATCCGTCCTCATCAATCTGGAGGCATCCGGCGAATGCTGTCCACTGAATGATTCGGACAAACGGACCGCTGCCGCCCTGCTGACTTCTTCGGTTCATGGGATGCTGCTATTGCGTATCACTGGCAAATCAACCGGCTCGAAGGAACTTTTTTTAACGGGAATGGACGCCATGCTCGAATTCCTGATCAGAAAATTGAACAGGTGCAGTGACGGGGGTGTTCTATGAAAAAACGGTTTTCTCTTCGTTCATTCACGGAAATGCTCCTGCAGAAGTGCTTCCGCGTGGAAATCGCACGAAGTGCCGCTCGCAGCGCAGAACGACGGTGGCTCAATGTGTCCGGACTGTCTCTTTCATCCGGTGGAACGATCTGCATCAACAAAGCGGATTTCTTTCCTTCGAGTTTCAGGATTGAGTTCAAAACAAAGGTTGTATATGTCGACCCCGTCGAGATGGAGGGTTCCGATGCGGCTGACTATATCCTCATCACACACAACCATCCCGACCATTTTTCCCTGGAAGAGGTGATGCGACTGTCCCGAGAGGATACGATTGTCATCGGACCGGGAAGTATTGCCGAATATTTCCCACCGGAAAAAATGCATGTTTTGAAGCCGGGCAGTAAAATCATGTTCCCTGATTTCAACCTTGAAGCCGTGCATGCGTATAATCTGAAACCCGTCTTCCTCTGGATCAAGCCGCATCAAAGTGGGGATGCGTGTCTCGGATACGTGATGGAAGCAAATGGGATACGGATTTATCACTCCGGTGATACCGATTCCATTCCCGAGTTGTCGACAATCGGGAAAATTGATGTCGCACTTCTTGCGGTGGGCGGGGATAAACTTACAATGGGTCCGGAGAGCGCGGCTTCCATCGTCCATGCCATGAGGCCCACCTACACGGTCCCCATGCATTATTCGACGGGAAAAGGGATCGCGGAACGGTTCAGAGAACTTGCCGGTGATGTCACGTGCGTCGAAATGATGGAGTAGACTGTACATGCTTATCAGGAGGGGAGCCCAATTCCTATGCGAAGGGACGCATATTCAAGTTTAGTCGATCTCAACATTGTCCATGCCTGACGGTTGCGGTATACTGGTTCAGCAGTTTACAGAAGCCTGAGGTGCAAGACATCCACATCCGGTGGCAAGCAGTCGCACTCGTCCCTCCTTTCCTTGCGGTGTTCCGCAGGCTCGGGAAGCGCTCGTGCCTGCCATCGTACCGTCAGCACAGGAGAAGACACCATGAAACTGATCCGCCGATTTCTTCCTTACTACGGCCCCTATCGTTTCCTGTTCTGGGCGGACATGATATGCGCCCTGATCCTGTCGGTCATCGACCTCGCTTTCCCTGTCTTCGTCCGACAGCTGATGAATGACATCCTGCCCAAACCCTCGCAGCACACCCCGCGACTGATCCTCATGGTCGGGTTCTGGCTGCTGCTGATGTATGGGCTGCGCATGCTCTGCCAATACTTCATCACGTCCTGGGGCCACATCATGGGTGCCAGAATGGAGAAGGACATGCGGCGCGATTTGTTTTCACGCCTGCAGCAGCTTCCATTCTCGTTCTATGACGACAACAACACGGGCAAGCTCATGTCCCGCATGACCACCGATCTGTTTGACATCTCCGAGTTGGCGCACCACGGCCCCGAGGACCTGTTCATTTCCATTTTGAAAATCATCGGCGCGCTGGGATTCCTGCTGTGGATCAACCCGCTGCTGACGGTTGTGCTGGGTGTCTTCCTTGTGATGATCACCTTTTTCTCCCTGCACTTCAACACAAAGATGCGCGAGGTATTCCGTCGCAACCGCGAGAAAATCGCCCTTGTCAATGCGCAGGTGCAGGACAGCCTATCTGGCATCCGGGTGGTGCAGTCCTTCTCCAACGAGCAGGTGGAGGAAGCAAAATTCGAGGAAGGGAACCAGGCTTTTCTGGAGACGAAAGAAAACAGCTACAACATCATGGGCTGGTTCTTCTCCGGAAGCGGCTTCCTGCAAGGCATCCTGTATCTGTGCGTGCTTGTGGGCGGCGGATTCATGATTGCGAAGGGTACCATGCTGCTGACGGATCTCGTGACCTATCTGCTGTTCATCGGCATCATCCTCAATCCCATCGACAGGCTCATCAACTTTACAGAGGGCTTCCAGCGCGGCATGAGCGGCTTCGAACGCTTTCTTGAAATCATCGATACGGTTCCCGCCATACGGAACCGGGAGGGAGCGAAACCCTTCAGCAGCGTCAAGGGACGCATCACGTTCGAAAGTGTCAGCTTCCAGTACAATGAACAGGCCGAAGTGCTCAAAAGCCTGGATCTTGACATTGAACCCGGCAGAACCATCGCACTCGTCGGTCCCTCGGGCGGTGGCAAAACAACCTTCTGCAATCTGATCCCCCGCTTCTACGAGGTGACCGACGGCTGCATCCGCATCGACGGAACGGATGTCCGGGACGTGACCCTCGAATCCCTCCGTGCGCATATCGGACTCGTGCAGCAGGACGTCTACCTGTTCGGCGGCACCATCCGGGAAAACATCGCCTACGGATGCCCGGACGCGACGCTGGAACGGATCGAACGCGCGGCAAAGCTCGCAAATGCGCATGATTTCATTGTTTCCCTGGAAAAAGGCTATGACACCTTTGTCGGAGAACGCGGTGTCAAGCTGTCCGGCGGACAGAAACAGCGCGTTTCCATTGCCCGGGCTTTTCTGAAGAATCCGTCCATCCTCATTCTGGATGAAGCGACTTCGTCCCTCGACAACGAGAGTGAACGATTGATCCAGCAGTCTCTGGCCACACTCACCCGGGACAGGACCACCCTGATCATCGCCCACCGGCTCTCGACCATCCGGTCCGCCAATTTGATACTTGTTTTAACCGAGAATGGCGTCGAAGAAAAAGGCACGCATGAGGAACTCATCCGTGCCGGAGGCATCTACGCAGGCTTGCATCTGGAACAGGCAGCATCGGTGTGAAGACCGTCCATCGCAGCCGATTTCCACCGAATCCCGCCTGTCCGGACAGAAAATCAGGAGAAACTCAGTCCTCGATCTGCGTCTTGCCCGTAAAGTGGAAGTCCTTCACCTTCATGGCAGGCACATAGCTCGGAAAGCCGCCGTCTGTGCGCGTCCGCTCGGCGGACAGCGCCTCGACATGACTCAGAATCCTTGGCAGGGAGTCGGTGAATCGCAGATTGTGGACAGGTTGTGTGACAATGCCATCCTCAATGAGGAAAAGCCCGTCGCGGGTCAGAGCGGTCAGCAGGCCTTCACGGGGACTGACGACATTCAGGGTTCCTGTCTGTGTAACAACAAGTTGAAAACACCGTGGAAACAGGAAATCCTGTTTGCGGTGTCTGCTTTGTCAGGGCCACTTCCTGATTATCTGGCCAGCCAGCCACCATCCACGGCTATGGTATAACCATTTACATAATCGGAAGCATCTGATGCCAGAAACACAATGGGGCCCATCAGATCTTCAGGCAAGCCCCACCTTCCGGCAGGAATTCTTTCTACAATTGCTGTATTTCTCGATTTGTCCGCTCGAAGCTGCTCCGTGTTATTGGTTGCCATATATCCAGGTGCGATTGCATTCGCGTTGATGTTGTATTTAGCCCATTCATTTGCCATCAGCCTGGTGATGCCCATTACGCCACTTTTACTTGCCGTATAGGAAGGGACTCGAATACCGCCTTGAAAAGACAGCATGGAGGCAATATTGATTATTTTGCCGCCAGTGCCTTGTTTGATATATTGTTTTGCGACGGCCTGACTCAAAAAGAATACGGTTTTGATGTTGATGTTCATGACATCATCCCAGTCTTGCTCTGAGAAGTCAATGGCATCTGCACGTCTGATAATCCCTGCATTATTGACTAAAATATCCACTTTCCCAAAGGTTTCAACCGCTTGCTCCACGATTGCCTGTACTGGTTCGATACTGCTGAGGTTCGCAACAATACCCAGGAACTTTCTGCCGGTTTTTTCAACCTGTTCTTTTGTCTCCGGCATTTCCAGATTACCAACACCCACTACATGGCAACCTGCTTCAGCAAGAGCAATCGACATTCCTTGTCCCAAACCCGTACGGGCACCCGTTACGATCGCCACTTTTCCTTGTAAGCTGAATTTTTCCAGAATCATCAAGAACACCTCTTCATTTTTGTTTTGGGTCATTTCATATACATTCCGGCCCTTCATTACCTGAATTCTTTCATCGGCACGGCATCCATATCGGTGAAAATCTGATTTTCACCGGCCATCCCCCAGATAAATGAATAATTTCTTGTTCCACAACCGGAATGAATGGACCAACTTGGGGAAATGACAGCCTGTTCGTTTCTCATCACCATGTGTCTGGTTTCAGATGGCTCTCCCATATAATGAAATACAATCGCATCGGGCTGCATATTGAAATATAGGTAGACTTCCATTCTTCTGTCATGCGTATGACAGGGCATGGTGTTCCAAACGCTGCCGGGCTCCAGTATGGTCATGCCCATCACCAATTGGCAGCTTTTTACGCCTTGCGGATGGATGTATTTATAGATCGTTCTTTTATTCGCCTCTTCTTGCGTACCCAGCTTAGCCGGTTCAGCTTTGCTGATTTCAATTTTTTCTGTTGGATATGTTTTATGGGCAGGTGCACTATTGATATAGAACTTTGCCGGATGATTCCCATCAAGGCTGGAAAACACGACATCCCTGGCGCCCATGCCGATATACAGACCATCCCCATGATGAAGTTCATATTCTGCCTGATCAACTTTTACAAACCCATTTTCTCCAATATTGATAATCCCCATTTCTCTTCTATCAAGGAAATATTCCGATCTTATCTCCTTGCCTGCTTCAAGCGCAATCGGCGAAATGGGACAGGCGGAACCTGCAATCATTCTGTCTGAATGGCTGTACACGAGTTTCAGTTCCTCTTGCGAAAACAGACCATCAATCAGAAACTCTTCCCTGATGCGACCGGTGTCATACTTTCTCATATCTAGTGGATGTACTGCGTTTCTTATCTCCATAAATCGCCCTCCCTATCTTGGACATCATGTGTTTTTTGCATCTCTGCCATACAGCTGCTGATGGGTAAAATCCATCCCATGTGCTTCTGTAAGGTGGGTTGGAAACTCGAAACAAAAAATGAGTTTCCATTCTCATGCTTCTATGATACACTCAAAATATCAGTTAGGGAAGTCGGAATCAGGAATCGTTTTTTCTGGGATGTCATAAAAGAAAGCATGATGCAAGGTGAGATGATGCAGGAGAAAAAAGCAAATAAGCAACTCGTAAAAGTGATGGCGCTGGCGGACAGCGTCACAGGTCAGCTTGAACCCAAAATGAAATGGATGTGGGGAGAGGCATTGCTTGGCTATGCACTTTCCGAGTTGGACAACTATCTTGGTGAAAACCGTTATGAGGACTTTCTAAAGGGCTTCTGCGATCATTATGTTGCCAACGAACCGCGTGTGGATCAAGCAGACACAAGTGCGCCCGCATTGATTACCTATGCCATGCAAAAGAAAACAGGTCACAAGGGATATGAATATCTGACAAACAAAGTAGTCAACTATATCAAGCATGAGCCAAGATTGTTGGATGACGCTGTGAATCACTTGGGATATTCCCCTGAGGGCAGATTTTATCCAAAATCCATTTGGGTGGATTCGTTGATGATGTTCAGTGTTTTTCCTGCGCGCTATGGCAGGGAGAACAATGACCTTGAATTGTTGGACTTCGCGGCAAGACAGCCACGGTTGTATGCTTCCTATATGCAGGACCGGGAGAGTGGATTATGGAGTCACAGTTATTGGGTAAAACAGCGGAAAGCTTATCCCGAAAAAATCTATTGGGGCCGGGGAAATGGTTGGGTGATATGCGCATTGCCCATGATTCTGGAATACCTGCCTGAAGATCATGGTGAACGGGAGAATATCATTCGTATTTTCCAGTCGACGAGCAAAGCTCTTTTGCATTATCAGCGGGAGGACGGGTATTTTGACACGGTTCTGGCCGATGAAGGGAAGACATACAGAGAATCAAGTGCGACTGCGTTGATCGCTTCCGGACTGTTCGAAGGAGTCCGTCAGGGCTGGTTGGGTGAAGACTGTGCAATAGCAGCGAAAAAGGCATACGATGCACTTGTCTTGAACCTGGTTTTTGAGAAACATGAAGTTTATATGAGGGAAATTTCCGGCCCGACGATCCCGCTGCAAATATTCCCGTATTTGGGTTACAAATTGATACCAAAAGGAAGGAATTGGCCATATGGTGTTGCGGCAATGATATTTGCAGCTATCGCCCAGGATAAATGGCAAAATAC
>JAIFNI010000104.1 GCA_020047785.1 Clostridia bacterium | reverse complement strand
TACATAAATGGATGAAATGGAAGGAATGGAAAACCGGTAATTCATCAGCTGGCGCAGGGCGGGTCCCAGATCGTAGACATCCGGCTCCGAATAGTAAAGCAGTTTTGCCACATTGACATCCTGAAAAATCTGACTCGATACGGTACGCGCCGAATTGGCCAGGCTGTTCACTTCCCGGCTGACCTGCTCCAGACTCTTCATATTCGCCCGGTAGATTTGCATGGAGGCTTCTTTTTCAAAATTGACATACAGGATGGTGGACACAACCAGAATGGTGACCACCACACTCACAGTGAGGGACAAAAAAATGGGCAGATACATTTTTCTGCCTGCATGCCGTCCCGGAAGCTTCATTGTTCACCCCTAACGCTCGGGATTTCACAGGATATCAAGAGTATAGAACACGGTTCCACCTCCGTCAATCATCGCTCCGTCAATCATCGCTCCGTCAATCATCGTTTCATCAGTCATCACTCCGTCAGTCATTGTTTCGTCAATCATCACTCCGTCAGTCATCGTTTCGTCAATCATCGCAGCGTCACCACATCTTCCGGTGCAAGTTCTCCAATCAACATCGGCGATTCCTTCCGGTGCAGCCGCAGGTTCTCTGTCAGACGATGTTCTCCGTGATTCGCATAGCAATAGACACATCGATGTGCACAGCTGTGATAGGCACCGATATCCACAGAGGGTTGGCAGCCGCAGTGCGGGCGCTGATGCCGGTCCTTCCCGCCGGAAAGAATGCCGGTCAGGGCCGCGTCGATGCAATGACCCGGCATAACGCCGAATCGCGACAGATCCTGCGGTTCCGCACAGGCCTCCACCGTCATGCCGCATCGTGCGGCCGTTTCCACCAGGTACGGCGACAGGGACGCCATCATCTCCTGCGGGACGGTTGTAATTCCGGCCTGCTTCATCCGCGCGGCACCGGACGGGTATGTATCCAGAAAACTGATGATGCAACGGTGCGTGCTGCCGGCCAATGCTTCGGCCAATCTTGCGAACTGCAGGCGATGCCGGGTCTCCGGCCAATCCCGATGCAGCAGAATGGGGTCATACCTCCAGATCATCCGCTCCGGTCCGATCCGTTCCGCCAATGTTCGAAAAGTCCCGACAAGTGTGTCCGCATCCGGCACGCCTGGTTCAATGCTTCGACCATAGCCGGTCAAGGTGAAGTGAAATCCATAATCGTATGCATCCAGTGCCGCTATCCGGGGGATCAGCGGTGCTGGATTCTTGGACCAGAACGCAATGAAATCAACCGCTTCGGGTGTCAGGCTGATTTTCGATACCTGGTGGAAACGCATCGGATTGCGGACCAGGACGTAGCCTTCCTCCAGACGGTTGAAGAACCAGTCCCCATACAGGGCGGGAATATCGGTGCGACGGCTTGCGCTGATGATCACGGCCCACTTCCTTTCAAATCTTTCCTCAATACATATTTACACGAACATACGTTCGTTATATACTTTCTTCAAGAGTGGTTTCCACATAAAAATCAGAATGTTTCTATCAGGGAATTCCGAAGTGGATTGTCAACAAAGAAAGGTACCTCATGCAGCACGAACGCACGGTTTTTCATGTCGACGCCAACTCCGCCTATCTGTCCTGGGAAGCCGTCTGGCGTCTGCAGCACGGTGCCGTGCTCGATCTGCGGAAAGTTCCTTCCGTAGTCGGCGGGGATGCGGAAAGCCGGCACGGCATCGTGCTGACAAAATCCATTCCCGCAAAGAAATTCGGCATCCAGACCGGGGAAGTCTTATGGCAGGCCCGTCAGAAATGTCCGAACCTGATTGTTGTGCCTCCGAATTACGGGCTTTATATGATCTGCCACCAGGCGCTTCTTGACATGCTTCATGAATTCTCATCCGAGGTGCAGGTTTTTTCCATTGATGAGGCATTCATTGAATACACGGGGTCCGAGGCGGTTCACGGAGAAGCCATCGAGGCGGCATACAAGCTCAAGAACCGGATCAGGGACGAGCTTGGTTTCACGGTGAACGTGGGGGTCGGACCGAACAAGCTGTTGGCCAAGATGGCAGGTGAGTTCTCCAAGCCGGACAAGGTGCACACCTGCTGGGAAGAGGAAATTTCAACGAAGATGTGGCCGCTGCCCGTCGGAGAACTGTTCGGTGTCGGCCGTTCCACTGTACCGAAGCTGGAAAGGCTGAACATCCTGACCATCGGCGACCTTGCCCATGCACCCGATGATCTGCTCGCCAGACATCTGAAAAGCTACGGGGCAGTCATCAAGGCTTCGGCGAACGGACAGGAGTTCACCCTGGTCGGCTCCGATGTGCACCCCCCCATCAAGGGAATCGGAAATTCCCAGACCATTGCGTTCGACGTCGACACGATGGAAGAGGCGAAACGCGTTCTGCTTTCCCTGACGGAAATGGTCTGCATGCGTCTTCGACAGACCGGTTTCTGTGCACGGCTGGTTTCGGTTTCCATCCGGACAAGCGATCTGGGCGGTCGAAGCCACCAGCACCGGATGGACGCTGCCACCGACAACACGTTTCGCATCTACGAGGCGGCCTGTCGGCTCTTTGCGGAAATGTGGGCCGGCCCGAAGGAAAAAATACGAAACTTCGGGGTCCGAGTTTCCGACCTGAGCCTGGCGGACTATCTGCAGCTGTCCATCCTGCAGCCCTATGACGAAAGGAAAAAACGACTGGATGACGCTGTGGACAGAATCAGGTTCAAATATGGAACACAATCGGTCCAGCGTGCGGTTTTCATCGCCTCCGGCATTGCACCGGTCATGGGCGGGGTGCCGGAAGAGAATTACCCGATGATGACCAATATCATGTAGGAATCGTGCCAAGTGCATAAGGCAACGGAATGGTTCAGATTTCAGAACCAGTGCATATGACGATTCACGGAAATCGGCTTCAGCCAAGGTCCATGCTGTCTGTCAGCAATACTGCGGGCCGGTCCATCCCATGCAGCTCGAATACCGTAATCCGGTTGCTTCCCTTTTTCAGGAGGGGTGCCGGCACATACAGGGTTTTTGTGGGGCCTTTCCTCCAGTACCGGCTGAGGTTGAAGCCGTTCACCCAGACTACTCCTTTGTTCCATCCTGCCATGTCGAGGAACGTGTCCGCAGGTTCATCGACCTCGAACGATCCCTGCAGGAAGGCAGGAACGGAAACCGTATCTTCTCCGGTTTCCTTCATGCCGTTCTTGAAAGGCAATGCGGCATCGGCAACCGAACCGAAGGAGATCCGCGACAGGTCATCCATCGGAAGCGATCGGATGGTCCAGCCGAACAGGAACTGATAGTCCAGCCGCACGGATTCGGTGATTCCCTTTCTGTCGGAGAGAAACTCCCCGTAATTGATACGGCCCATATTTTCCACAAGAATTTCCAGAACATCGGCTTTGCCTGTCAAATTCACCTGTCTGGTCATGGATGCATCATTCCGTTCCAAAACGCCTTCAAATGACCCGTTGATGAAAATCAGAGCCCGGTCATGCACTTCCCGGATTTTCAGCGTATGTTCCCCTGCAACAGGAGGCAGTACCGTGCGATACAGGATGAAACCATAGTCCTGTCCCAACGATTCCATCGGCAGCGGACATGGACTCTCCATCGCTTCGGAGAGCTCGGGAAGCGCCTTTGACAGACGAACGGCCCGGTCCATCGTCACTTCCCCATATGCCCGTTTCACGGATGCAGGCGGGACATAGGAAAGGTCGACATCGACCCATCGGGCCAGCACCTCACGGGTTCTGTACCATTTTTCCGTGGCATCGCCGCACTCATTCAGAGGAGAATCATAATCATAACTGTTGACGGTCGGTGTGTACGATTTGTCATGGTTCGCACCATTCAGAAAGCCGAAATTCGTGCCCCCATGGAACATGTAAAAATTCACGGATGCGCCCAGTTCAAGCATTTTGGCAAATTCGTCGGCCGCATCCGCCGCATCCCGTGTATGATGCGGAGCACCCCAATGGTCGAACCAGCCGTTCCAGAACTCCATGCACATCAATGGCCTGTCCGGCTGCCATTCCTTCAGCTTTTCAAAGGCTTCATCCGCCCGGGAACCGAAGTTGACAGTCTTGTACACATCCGGCAGGGTACCGCCCGCCAGCATGAGGTCGCTCGGGCCGTCCGAGGTGAAGAGGGGTACATCGACACCTCGAAGCACCATTCCTGCGCGAAGGTATTCCAGATAGGTCTTGTCGCCTCCGTAGCTGCCATATTCATTCTCGATCTGCATGGCAAGAACCGGACCGCCCTTTGTGCAGAGCAGCGGAACGAGCATCGGAATCAGGATGTCATAATAAGCATCAACCTTCTCCAGAAATGGTTTCCAACTGCAGCGCAGATGCATGTCCGGATAGGACAGCAGCCAGGCCGGAAGTCCGCCGAACTCCCATTCCGCGCAAATGTACGGACTTGGACGGATGATGGCCTTCAAGCCCAGGGATTCCGCCAGCCGGATGAACCGGACCAGGTCCAGCATGCCATCGAACCGGAATACGCCTTCCTTCGGTTCATGCAGGTTCCAAGGCACATAGGTCTCGACGGTGTTGAAACCGCAGGATTTCAGCTTCATCAACCGATCTTTCCAGCATTCCGGAAAAACCCGAAAGTAATGAATGGCACCGGAAAGAATGTGAAAGGGCCGGTTGTCGAGTGAAAATCCAGATGAATCAATCTTGAAGGATGCCATATCGAACTGCCTCTTGAATCACGGTGAATTCATGAAGCAAAATTCTTCCATTGGCTAGCAATATTCAAACTTAATAAAGAGCCTGAAACTCTTGAAAACAGAGGGTTTCAGGCTCTTTTTTTGTTGCGTTTTTGTTATAAATATTGTATAATAAGATATATATTAACAAAAGAGGTAAAAATTATATGTATGAAGGTCACTTTTTCAAGAGTTTCGAAATCGTTGAGGATTTGAGAGAGCAAGGTAAGGTTAAGCACCGACTTCTGGATATTGTTTTCATTGTTGTATCGGCTGTGATTTCAGGATGCAACGAATGGAAGGAAATCAAATGGTGGACTGAGCTCGAGGTCAATCAAAAATGGCTCAGAAAGTACATCGAACTATCGAATGGCGTACCTTCTTTGTCCACCATCGGACGCCTTTTCAACATCATAGCGCCCGCCCAATTCGAGAAATGTTTCGCAAGCTGGATGCAGGATGTCGTCCGTCCTGAGGACCAGGACATTGTCAGTATCGATGGCAAGACCATGCGTGGATCTGCTGATGGTGATAAAAAGGGCGCCCATATCGTCAGTGCCATCTGCCGTTCACACAGTCTTGTCATTGGCCAGGTCAAGGTGAACGAGAAAACGAATGAGATCAAGGCTATTCCAGACCTTCTGGACATGCTCTACCTCAAGGGTTGCATTGTCACCATTGATGCAATGGGATGTCAGAAGGCTATTGCGGACAAGATCGTTGAGTGCGGTGCAGACTATGTCCTGCAGGTGAAGGGCAATCAGGAGGGTCTCCAAAGTGACATCAAAGCCTGCTTTGCCGATAAGGAAATGGCAGAGCGGATAGATGCTCTGAGAGGAGAGTTTAAGGAGCTCAAAAAGCCTTACGGAGATGCTGGTCTGGCAATGCTCAGAACTATCGACTTCGGGCACGGAAGAATTGAGAAACGTACATACTGGTATACGCAGGACATCGGCTGGATGCTGGATGCAAAGAAGGACTGGAGAAAACTTGCAGGGGTCGGCATGGTAACGCGAGATGTCGAGATCGGGGATCGTAAAACCACTGATACCAGCTATTTTATTGGTAGCATAAAGGACATGAGAAACTTTGAGAAGGCTGTCAGAAACCACTGGCAGATCGAGAGTATGCATTGGGTGTTGGATGTTGTCTATAAGGATGATGCCAATCGAACTCGCAAGGGTACAGCACCGCAGAATATGGCCGTTTTGAAAAAGATTGCGTTGAATGCGATCAAAAAAGATACGAAAAAAGCGGCAAAGCTCTCGGTGAAGGGAAAGCGGTTCAAGGCGTCTCGAGATATGGACTATTTGGACTACATCGTCAGATTGAATTTCATGGATTAACAACAGCCATACTCCTGCCATGGATAAGCATGGTTTTGCAAAATCGCGGTCATCTCTCATCGAAAGCAAGGAAAGCATATCTTCATTGTCAATTATCACTGTGAACGTTCATAAAAAAGAAACCTTCAAAGGAAGGTTGGCGAAGGAGAGGGCTTCATGATTTCGCCGTGGCCTCTTGAATCTTTCTATTGCTTTTTGTGCTGTTTTATATTATCATACTTTATGCGCCTCTGAAAACAAACTTTCGGGTTTCGGACGGGGTGCGGCAGGACCGGGCAACACGGGCTGCTCGCCTGCAACTTGCGCTCATAGCTCAACTGGATAGAGCACCTGAC
>JAIFNI010000130.1 GCA_020047785.1 Clostridia bacterium | reverse complement strand
CCCTGCGCCGCTCCCTCCTCGGCTTCGTGATCGCGCTGGTGCCTGCGACGGTTCTGGGCATTGTGGCCGGTCTGTGGAGCCCGCTCCGGCGCCTGCTCTACCCCCTTCTGCAACTGCTGCGATCGGTTCCCGTCATGAGCATCATCCTGTACCTGCTGCTGTTTGTTCCGACGGAATGGGTGGCGGTCTGGGTTTCCTTCCTCATCGTGTTTCCCATGATCTACACGAACGTGGCGACCGGATTCGAAGCGGTGGATGAAAAGCAGCTCGAAATGGCCCGACTGTATCATCTTGGTTTCCCGGAACAGCTTCACCACGTCTACTTGCCGAAACTGCTCCCTTACTGGCTGGCGGGCTGTCTGACCGGCATGGGACTCAATGTCAAGGCGGTTGTCACGGCGGAGGCCATGTCGCTGCCGGAGCAAAGCTTCGGCATGCTGATGACGCAAGCCCGGAACTATCTCGATACGGTCACGCTGCTGGCCGTTTCCGTCTGGATCATCCTGATGGCCATCGCGCTCGATGTTGCCCTGCTCCTGCTGAAGTGGGTGCTGCTGAAGGGAAGGAGGGCCTATGTCGTTCGACGTCGGAAATCTTGGCTTTGCCTATGAATCCGGGCATCCCATCCTGGACAGCATCAGTTTCACCATGCAGGAAAACCAGATTTTATGCATTCTCGGGCCTTCCGGCTGCGGCAAGACCACCCTGTTTCGCCTGCTGGCAGGCAGCCTGAGACCGGATAATGGTCAGATTGGCAACGGTTTCCTGCAACCCAAAAGTTTTCTGTTCCAGGAGCCTCGGCTGTTCGGCCATCTGACCGTAACGGAGAATCTGGCATTAACAACGCCTGCAGCACCGGATCGTTCCGCCCGCATTGATCAGATGCTTGAAGCCGTGGGTCTGCTCCCGTACCGGCACCATTTCCCGGATGAGCTCAGCGGCGGCATGCAGCAGCGGCTGTCGGTTGTCCGTGCTTTTCTTTTTCCTTCCAATCTCATGTTCCTCGATGAACCCTTCAAGTCACTCGATTTCAAGAACAGGCTCGGTCTGGTCGATGCATTCCGGTCGCTGTACGAAAAAGCACCAAAGACTGTGCTGATCATCACGCACGATGCCCTTGATGCCGCCTTGCTGGCGGACCGGATCCTGCTGTTGTCGGAGAAGCCCACTCACGTCCTGGACGGGTTCGAAAATCCCGTTCCCCGGGAGGATCGCCACCCGGAGAATCCCGCCGTCGGCGCGCTGCTCAGTCGGATCTGGGCAACCTGACCGGTTCCGGAAGGTGTTCCATGGGATTGCGACAAATCGTCTGCATTGCCCTTGCGTCATGGATCTGTTCCAAATATGAATGACCCTTTTCCCCTTGCCCGTGGGCATTATTCTACCATGCCTGATAGGATGCTGTCTGAACTGGGGAAGTATGAAAAGACTGGATCCTTCTCTTATGTTCAACAGGAAACAGACATTCAATACGATTGGGGAGCCGGATGAAGGGATTGCGGAAACTGGGTCTGATACTCTTGACCACGCTGCTTCTCGGGCTGGTCCTGTTGCCCCTCCTTCAGTATGAGAATATCGGCTCCCGCCAGGTCAGCCTGACAAATGCCATCCTGAATGTGAAGGAACTGGATTTCGAGAAGGGTCTCTACGAACTGAAAGGGGAAATGGAAGCTTATCCCAACCATTTCCTTACACCCGGCTCCCAGGAGCGGTTCCCGTTCGAGCTCCGTGAAATTCCGAATCCGTGGGAAGCGAAAAGCGGGGTGACCCATGGAAGTTACCGCTTCGTGCTCGAAGGACTCGAACCCGGGCAACTATACGGCTTTTACCTGCTGGATTCCCTGACCGCCTACGAAGTATTTGCCGACGGCCGTTCCATTGCCCGTATGGGCATTCCGGCGGAAACTCCTGATCAGACAACCCCCGCAGTCAAGATTCAGTCAGCCTTTTTTCAGGCGGCAGGCAACCGAAGCGAGATCATCATACACGTTTCAAGTCACAGCAGCCATCTGATCGGATTCTGGCAAAAAACCCTTTTCGGCCCGATGGCGTTGATCCAATCCTACGAAGTCCGCGCCAAGATCGCCGATGCATTCACCGTGGGCGCGGTCCTGTTCCTGACAATCTATGTCTGGATCGTCTTCCTGATCATGCGGACTGACAAAGTGATCCTGTACTTCGCCCTAGCCTGCTCCTGTGTGACCGTCAAGACACTTCTTTCAGGCCAGCAGCTCCTCATGAACCTGCAGCCCGGACTCCCGTATGAGGTTGGGCTGCGCGTCGCCTATCTGATGGTCCCGGCGATAGCTGTCACTTTTGTCGCATTCGCCGGAGAGTATTTCCGAAAAACAGCATGGCCCGCCTTCCAGCTGATCGTGCGCATCGTATCCGCCATTCAGGCTGTTCTTCTGGTGGTGCTCCCGCAAAGATGGTACCAGCAGACCTTTCTCGGCTATCAGGCATTCCTTCTTGTAATTGTCGTCCTTGTGCTCGGATGGGCTGTCCAGGCCTTTCGGATCGGCTTGGAGGGCGCTGGCGTCTATGTCGCAGGATTCGTTCTTTTTTTCATCATCGGCCTCAATGATATTCTGTACAGCATGCTGGTGATCCGAACCGGCTACTATCTGGGATTCGGCCTGCTTGTCCTGATGCTGAGCCAGGCAACCATCCTTGCCATGCGCATGCGACAGGCGCTCCGGATGGAAGCCGACATGAAGCAAAACCTGGAACTGCAGGTTCTGGAACGCACCCGTGAACTTGAAACCGAGAAGCAGCGCTTTGAGAACCTCTCCAAAGTGGACAGTCTGACGCGTCTCTCCAACAAAGGTTCGCTGATGGAACTTCTCCGCAGTGAGATGGAAGCCTATACCCGTTATCATAGTCCTTTTTCAGTCATCATGGCCGACTTGGATCATTTCAAGACAGTCAACGACAGCTATGGCCATGTCTGTGGAGACAACGTTCTGCAGACGGTTGCACATGCGCTGACGGAGCACTCGCGGCGCACGGATGTCATCGGCCGCTTCGGCGGCGAGGAGTTTCTCTTGATTCTCCGTTTCACGGCGAAGAATGATGCCATCCGGCATGCACAGCAGCTGCGGGAAAAAATAGAGGCGCTTCAGTTCGAGTGGGATGGCACCCTGTTCAGAATTACAGCCAGTTTTGGTGTCTCTTCGGCAAAGCCGGGGCTTTCGGACGAGCAGGTTCTGATCCGGCAGGCGGATGAAGCGATGTATGAGGCGAAGAAAAGAGGTCGGAACAGGGTTGTCGCATACTAAATCGCCGGCAATTGCAATGCAGCAGAACAACACGGCCATCCATTTGGAATTGACCACTGAAGAAATGGCGTGGCTGAATCCGGAAGACTGACCATTACTCCCTGTTCCAGAGCATATCCCCTTTTTCAGCAAACGTCATGCTTCTGATGTGATGCGCTTGTGCGATGCGACTCGCGTTCCCCGACAAGCCTTTTCGGGAGAAGAAAAACTGGTATGGGTCTGACTGTGGCATCAAGGTGCATCTCGCCATCAAGGTATGGATATCCTGTTCCGTAGCCTGGCTGGTTTTCCACTTGCATTCCACAACCAGAACCTTATCGGCTCCATCCGAGGCCACCCAGTCGATCTCCTCCTGGGACCGTGTTGCCGGATTGGTTCCCCACCAGCGCCCTTTCTTCGAAAAGATGAAGGGGAGATTTTCGGTGCCGTTCCATTCATCCAGTTGTTCTCCGCACAAGGCTTCAAACCTTTGACCCAGATAAGCGGAAAGTGTGGGCTCAATGACTTGATTCCACAACAGATCATGTTTTTCTGCCTCCACAAGTGACAAATAGCGGCTGATATAACGAAAATAGAAAGTGAAGTACGGATCGCTGAGCTGATAGATGCCCTTTCTTGTGTTGTCTTTTACACCAAAAGGCATTTCTCGCGTCACGATGCCCAATGCGATGAGATGATTCAAATAATAGCCGGCGTCAGCCCCTATCCATCCGGTGATCTCATTGTACTTTGTTTTCCCTGTGCTGATACCTTCCAGAATGGAAAAATAGAGGCTGGGTTCCCTTAACTCTTGCTTCAGAGCAAAGACGGGTTCGTTGTTCAGCAAGGATCCCTTTGCCAGAATATTGTCCAGAATGTTTTGCCGAATATCCACCTCTGTATCGAACTGCTTGAGATACAATGGCATGCCGCCAACAATTCCCCATGCAAGGAATGCATCCAGATTGCTGTATGCCGCGAGCATGGTTCTTGCCTCGGTGAACCGCAATGGCTCAAGCTTCAGGGAAGCGGTCCGGCGTCCGAACACAGGGCTTTTTGCACCCAGGATCTCACTCTCCATGAAACTCATGTATGAACCACAAAGGATCAGCAACAGATTGGTTTTTTGCCAGTGATGATCGATGATATTCTGAAGCATGGACAAGAAGGTTTTGTCCTGCATGGCGATGTATTGAAATTCATCCAGGGCCAAAGTGAATGGCTCTGTTCCCACTTGTTCGGCCAAGTACAGAAAAGCTTGTTCAAATGAAGTGAAGGATGAAAGAAAGGCGGATGGGAAAATCTGCAACACCCTTTCTGAGAATTTTTCTAACAGCACAGGCGTACTTTGCTGCTCGAAGGTAAAGTACAAGCCTCTATGATCCTTCAGGAGTTCCAGAATCAGATAGGTTTTCCCAACCCGTCTTCTCCCGTATAGCACCAGGCACTCGAACTGACTGGAGGCAGCCATCTTTCTGCATCTGGCCAGTTCTGCCTTTCTACCGACGAACGCCTGTGACATGGCATTACCTTCTTTCCTGAAGTTTTGTTTGCGATGATTCGAAGACAAAACAATTGTACCTCATCACGACTAACTTAGCCATGACTAAGTTAGTCGTGATGAGGCAGGCCATGGAAGATTCATTCGCAGATGAGCTGCCATTTCACGCCGAACTTGTCTAAAACCGCTCCGTACATTTTAATGAAAAACTGCGGATCGCGCTCCACCACGACTGTACCGCCAGCTCAGTGAATTGCATTCGCTATTCTGTTATATTGTCCTATTGCCGCATCGGGGGCCTGTAATTTCTTTGCGATATAATCGTAGATTTCCTCCATATCGGAAAGCGCCTTGTCCGTGATCTGAACCTGATACCGTTTCATGTGTGCGTCTCCCGAAATCTCCGAAAGGCTTCCGCTGCGTCATACACATTACCTTTTTCGATATCACTGTATCCTTCCTTCAGCCTTGCATGAATTTCATCAATTGTCATCAAGTCAGCATTTACGGATATTGGTGCTTTAGGGAGTGCTACAGCAAAAGGTATTCCACCGACCATAGCAATCTGTTTCAGATAAATATCTATTGCTGTTGACATAGACATACCGAGTTGTAAAAGGACTTCCTCTGCTCTTCTTTTTACGTCAGGATTCACTCTTAAATTCAAAGTGGTATTTTTCTCCATATCATTTGATACCTCCTGTCGCCATTGAAACGTAATTGTCGTTACGATGCAACATTATTCAAACTTTGCATTCAACACTTGAGAAAGATACCGCCCGGTATAAGATTCCGGAACTGTCGCCACCATCTCCGGTGTCCCCTCCGCCACAATCAGTCCTCCGCCCGCGCCGCCGTCCGGACCCAGGTCGATCAGGTAGTCTGCCGACTTGATGACATCCAGATGATGCTCAATGACAATCACGGAATGGCCCTGATCCACGAGCCGGTTCAGGCAGTCCAGCAATTTCTGGATGTCGGACAGATGCAGGCCGGTCGTCGGTTCGTCAAGGATGTAAAGGTTGTGCGCGCCTTTCTTGATCTTCGCCAGCTCGTACGCCAGCTTCACGCGCTGCGCCTCGCCGCCGGACAAGGTGGTCGAACTCTGTCCAAGACCGATGTAGCCAAGCCCCAGCTCGCTCATGATGGCCAGCTTGTGCTTCAGGTATTTGTTGTCCGCGAAGAAACCAAGTGCCTCTTCCACCGTCATCTCCAGCACGTCCGCGATGCTCTTGCCCCTGTATTTGATCTCCAGTCCTTCATCCGAGAAGCGCATGCCTTTGCAGACCGGGCAGATCGTCTCGATGTCGGCCATGAACTGGAGACTGGTCACGATGACGCCATCGCCCGTGCAGTGTTCGCATCGGGTGCCGTTCGAGTGCGTCAGGCTGAAGTCGATGGCCGTGTAGCCTCGTTCTATAGCTTCCGGCAAGGCGGCGAACAGGTCCCGGATCTTGTCGTAGAGACCGATATACGTCGCCGGATTCGATTTGCTGTTGCGGCCGATCGGGGACTGGTCGATATTGATGACGTTGTTCAGCAGTTCCGCCCCGAACAGGAAGTCATGCTCACCGGCCACGATGCGGGCACCGGTTTTCAGCACCTTCATCTGCTTGAACAGAATCTCGTTGATGAGCGAACTCTTGCCCGATCCCGAAACACCCGTGATGCAGAGGAACAGCCCCAACGGAATGTCCACGTCGAGGTTCTTCAGGTTGTTTTCCCGGGCACCCTGAATGGACAGAAAAGCGTCGCCAGGGTGCCTGCGCTCCTTCGGAACGGGGATCCGTGCCTTCCCGGAAAGATAACGGCCGGTGATGGAGGATGGTTCGGCCATGATGTCGGCGGCAGTACCCGACGCCACGATGTTGCCGCCGTGGATGCCGGGGCCGGGGCCAATCTCGATGATGTGGTCCGCGTTGAGGATTGTCTCGATATCATGTTCGACGACAATGACCGTATTCCCGATATCGCGCAGTTTTTTCATCGTATCGATGACCCGGCTGGAATCCCGCGGATGCAGGCCGATGCTCGGTTCATCCATGACATACAGCATGCCCATCAGTTCGCTGCTGATCTGCGTGGACATTTTGATGCGCTGCATCTCACCGCCTGAAATGCTGTCACTGCGCCGTGCGAGGCTGATGTAGTGCAGGCCGATCTCCACCAGCAGCGTGATGCGGGTGATGAGTTCCCGCACAATGGATTCAGCCACCTCGCGCTGGTCCTCCCCGAATGTCAGCGCTTCAAGGAACGTCAACAGATCCGGCAGCTGCATCTGGGCAAGCTGGTCGATGTTCCGCCCGCCGACCAGCACGTTCAGACGCTGCTTCTTCAGCCTCGCTCCTCCGCACTCCGGGCAGACCTTCTCGATCATGCACTCCTTGATGAACTCCGGTTCGAAGGCTTCCGTGGTGGACGTCCGCCGGATGTAATGCCTGTACCAGCTTTCCATTTCATGCACGAAGCCATGGAAAGGACGATCGCGACCGGTTATCCAATTTCGCTTCTTAGCATCGGGGGACTGGATCATTTCCACCGTCTCGCCTTTCGTACCGTAGAAAAGCAGGTCATGGATTTCCTTCGGCAGGTCGCGGAACGGTACGTCGAGACTGAACCCGTACTTCTGCGACAGGCTGTACATGATGACACCGCGATAGCTGTCCTTGCCGTTTGTATTGTAGATGGTGTTCTTGAGCGCACCCCGGTTGATGCTCTTTTCCGGTGACACGACCAGAAAGCGGGGCTCCACGACATAGGAAAGCCCGACACCGAGGCAGGTATGGCAGGCGCTGGCAGGTGTGTTGAAGGAAAAGTGGAACGGCTGCATCTCGAAAAGTGAAAAGTGGTGTTCCGGACAACCGAACCCATCATAGAACGACGGATCCATGCCGGACGGCACCTCGATCTTCAGGAAAATGTCCTCATCGAGCGCCAGCATTGCCGCCTCGATCGTCTTGGCGAGTTGGATGAAACTGTCGTGCTTGAGCGTAAACCGATCGATAAGCAGCTCGATCCGGTAGTCGCGCGACTCGTCCAGCTCCCGCTTCTCCGCCAGGGAAAAGGGTTCTCCATCCACGATGAGATTGCGGAATCCTTTCTCGCGAAGCTGATGAAAGCCATACTCGTAGTCTTCGCCGTACAATTTGTATACGGGCGCACGAAGTTCGACGACCGTGCCGGCTGGCAACGTGGCGATATGTTCGGCCAGCTGGGTGGCGGAGCGCTGCTTCAATGGGTGGCCGCAAACCGGACAGGCGCCTGTTCCGGCCGTTGAATACAGCAGCCGCAGGTAGTCGTTGATGTCTGTCACGGTGCCGACTGTTGAACGCGGATTGTTATTCCCCTTTTTCTGCTCGATGGCGATGACTGGGGACAGACCTCGAACATAGTCGACTTTTGCCTTCTTGAGTTGGCTGATGCGGCTCTTCGCGAAGGTTGAGATCGAGTCGAGAAATCGACGCTGTCCTTCGCCATAGATGACATCGAAAGCCAGAGAAGACTTCCCGGAGCCGGACACACCGGTGATGACGGTCAGCTTGTCCCGCGGGATCTCTACGGATATGTCATTCAGGTTGTTCTGCCTTGCGTTGATGATCTCAATGCTGGTACGAATGGCCATGAAATCCCCTCCTGCCGTCTCCTGCATCCACGGTGGACACCGGGCGGTTCGTGCGAAGTGTTCAGGTGTCGAGGAATAGCACCTTTTGTGTTCAATCGCCGAGGTACAGGTATCCGATCTCCTCGAACACCTGCCTCCCCTTCGGGGTGATGCGAATGGTCTGGGACGCCTTCTCGATGACACTCTTTTCAGCCAGATAATCGAAGATGCCCACGATGAAGTGGGGTTCCAGATGGAAGTGTTTTGCAATGAGTGTGCAGGTCTTGAGCTCTCCGTCCGCCAGGAATTCGAGCACGGGCTTCTTGATGATGTCCAGATGTCGTACCAGATAAGCATCCAGTTCTTCGATGCCGGCGGCCACTTCGGCTTCCGTGTAGCGGTGGCTCATCGGCTCTTGGTAAAAAGGTTTCAGGCAATCCGGATCCCGTGCAAGCACCTTGCGGATGGAGGCCCGCGACGCCGGTTCACCGCGCAGGCAAAGCTCCATGTCCGCAATCAGTTCGGCCGCATCCAGCAGAAAATACTGGGCATAGAGCGGATCCCGGCAGGCAGTCAGCCACTTCCGGCACTTATCGAGGGTTCCTGCGAGCATGTTCGCAAAGATCATCATCGAGAGTGCCTTGTCGTCCTCTCCAATGCGCTTCACATCCTCGAAGAATTCCCGCAGGCTTTCATCCGTCGTATAGACCATCTTTCCCTTCGCATAGTACGACTGCCCGAAAGAACCGCCCGTGTTGCGTTCAAGATTGCGCTTGAACTCACTCCTGGTCACCATGCCGCAGTTGAGTGTGACGCCATCCTCCACGATGCTGTAGGATTCGGTCTTCAACAATTGATCCCGCACGACGACGGTCATGTCGACATCGCTCTTCTCCCAGATCACGTCATACGCCAGACTGCCGCTGACCACGACAGCGAGGATGTTCGGATCGGTCCGGAGTTTGTCGATGAAGCTGCCGACCGCTGCGATATAACGGCTGCGCAGTTCCAGGTTTCCCGTACCCGGCATCTCGAGGCCATTGAGGTTTGTTGCTTCCATGCGTCCATCCTTTCTTTTTCACGTCGGGATGTCTGTCTGCAGCGCACGGGCAATCGTACAAAGAAAGCGGACAGAAGCGCTGTTCATCAAAGAACATCTGTACGGAAAACCCGGCATATGATAGAGTATAACGCAGGGTACACAGTGGAACAGGACAAAAATTGCTGGAGTTTGCTGGACAGAAGCAGCCGGTTACTGGACATGAACTGCCGGCATTTACGGGAAATCGTTGATGGAGTTCGCATGGATCATCATCTGCTTGGGATCATCCGGGAAACGACAGGGTTCATCGAAGATCATCTGCTGGAAGACCTGCATCTGGACCTGATTGCAGGGCATGTCAACTTCTCCAGGTATCATTTGCTGCGCATCTGGAAAAGCGCCACGGGTACGGGTCCGATGGAGTATGTCCGACGTCGCCGCATTGCGATCTCCCTTGGCGATCTCCTCAACAAACGAAATACCATCGAGTTCATTTCCTGCCGTTACGGCTTTGGCTGTGAGCGGACCTATAATCGTGTCTTCAAGGAGGAGTTCGACACCACGCCTGCAAAGTGGCGAAGGAATCCGACTCCGCTGACCATCCTGGATCGGTTCAATCCGGACTTCATCGCTGCTGCCGGAGACGGCCTCGTCTTTCTTCGCTCCGTCTCGGTGCTTCCCGGCTTATCGATTGCAGGACACGAATACAAGGTGAACATCCGGGAGAACAGGGAAAACCAGATCGCCAACCACTACGGCAACGATTTCTTCGCCAACCAAAGGAAACGGATCATTAACCCGCTGGCCCGTGATATCTACATCGGTTATACGTCAGTTCCCGTGCCGTTGGTCGACTTCACGATTTCGAGTTTGTAGCGTCGGTACAGGCGTGTCATGCAATATTGGAGATATGTCCGGGCATTCACTTGTCGAACGTGAATTCCTGGGAGCGCATCGCGAAATCCCCGGTGCTCTTGTCCCAGAAGTACAGTTCTATGCGATAGGGTCCCTTCAAATCGGGAAAGTAACCCCAATTTGTGCCCAACGCCCCCATCGGGCAGTCTTTCGTGATGAGCATGTTTTCAGGCATGGCATATTCAGGCTGGACGTATCCTTCCGCATATTCATCGATGCGGGTGCCGTCGGGCTTGTACATGATGTAATTGAACTCCGTGTCCTTTTCCGCCGAATAGTTGACCGTGACGTGAATCAGCTGATCCCATCCAACATCCTCGGAATTGTCGATGACCTCCATGGTGACGGCAGATGTGAGGCCGTAGGACAGGCTTCCTTTGGCAAACGGCGTCGAAATCCAGACCTCCTTGCTTTGAATGCGCGAGGTCCCTCCGCTGTCCCTCAAGGATACATCAATCCTGTATTCGCCGTCCGGAAGCGGTTTCCCTTTGTAATCGGTTCCCTGCCACCGGGCGAAATAGCGGCCGGCCGCTTTCAGCTGGCCAGGATTCAGCAAGGACGCAACTTGCTTCCCCGCACTGTTGTAAACGCGGCAATATGCGCTGCATGCCCGGTCCACGTTCCATGCGATCTTGACGCTGTCTTTCTTTGCCATAATCTTGGTTTTGTCCGCATACAGGTAGGACAGCTTCGGTGCGGTGTTCACAATCTGTCCGAGATCGGTGAGCTTGAAGAACTTTACCTGATAACTGACCGGATAATCTTTTCCGTCCTTCTGAATGCCTGAAATCGAGATGGAATACGTATCGCCGGACTGATAGGCCGCGATGTCCCCCGTTCTCCAGATGATGCAGCCGGGCTGGCCGCACATCGATGTATCCACGTTGAAATAGGTAGGTGAGCTCGTTCTGGCCGATGTCGAACTGTTGAAGGTCCATTTTTTCCCATCGGAAAGGCGGGTCATCCTGACGGAGACATCCGTTCTGGAAACGCTGAAACCCTGCGTCAGCGAAAGACTGAAGGGGTATTCCTTCGAGAAGAACTCCACCGGCATGTTCTGGGCCGGCCAGGCCACGACGCCATATTTCTCCTGAACCTGACCGAAGGCATTGTCCATGCTGTACATGGATGAATAATTGCCCGGAACCGCACCAAAGCCGGTTTGCTTCATCGGCGGATTCAGCACCCATCTCCGGTGCCCCACGACTGCCACATTGCTGGCATCGCCATCGTTCATATACCCGTTGATGATGGAATCCGAGAGCAGTTTCATCCCCCAGGCAAGGTTGCTGCGCTTGTTTCCCTGCTGCGCCTGGCTGTAAAGTGCATCGGACACCCCATCCGGTCTGGGGGGATTATGACTGATGTCGCCATTCAGGGCATTGACGAGGGATCCCGCCTGACATAGCGTGCTGTACTCCGCATTCAGGGAAACGGTTGCGGGAATGCCGGCAATGTAGCGGACCGCATTCACCGCATTCAATCCATCCTGAAGATGGGCTGCGGCTACTTTTCCGACCGCAAACGGTGTTTTCAGAGAAGGCGTCCTGTCGTATGCGACCGATTTGTTCGAACCGGAAAATATCCGATTTTCCGCAAGAAATCCGGCAATGTCCTTCGGGCTTGGCACAGGCACCCCGATGCCGGTGGTCTTCGCCTCGCCGGTGGCCTGCGCGGGGATCGGTGCGATTGCGCAGAATGAGACGATGAGCAGCATCATCAGGAGCTGTTTTATGCGATTTGGGTTCTTCATGGAATCCTCCCATGCCTGACTCCTGCAGGGAACTCGAAACGCACGCGGTTCTCCGCCTGAACTCGGATATTCCCATCCTTTATCGGTTGTCTTCTCCATTCTATCCTATAAATGGGTTGTACAAGGAACAAAATACGAAGAAACATGGACGCATTTATAGGGAATTGCTGGTGATTCAAAGCGAAGCATCAGGGGTCTGCTTGTTTTTACCCGAACATGGAATTGTCCACGATTCTGGAAATTTTGTCCTGCGCATAGTATGATGGATTCGTATTCCGGATTTGTGAATGGTCTGCTGTCTTGTTCTTCTCTGGTTCTTCTCTGGTTCTTGACTGCTTCTTCCCTGGTTCCTGTCCTATACTGTCTGTTTCTTACCCTTCGCAGTCTGTTTCGGGAACCCACAAATCATCAGGCAGGAGGATTGAATATGTTCTGTCCAAAATGCGGTACACAGAATGAGGATTCCGGAAACTTTTGCGTGAAGTGCAGCAATCCGCTTCATGCAGGCGCATTGGCCGGCCAACCGGTCAACCAGCCGGATCATCCACAACAGAATTATCAGCAGCCCGGCATGCCGACTGGCAATCAACCAGGCTATCCACAGCAAAACTACCAGCAACCCGGCGTGCCGACCGGCAATCAGCAGGGATATCCGCAACAGAACTATCAGCAACCCGGATACCCCTCCGGAAATCCACCGGCATCAGGACTTCCGACCCGTCCTGCTTCAAAAAAGAATCCCGCCCTCATCGCACTGATCGCCGTGGTCGGTCTTGTCGTCGCCTTCTTTGTTTGGGCGGCTGTTTCCCCGGATACACCCCCGGTTGATTCCGATGCCCAGATGATAGCCGATGGCGACGCACCCCTGGAGGATGAACCGGGCATGCAGGACAATTCGGAAGCCGATGCGGCGGCAGAGGCGGACCTGCCTCCGGTGGATTTTGGCGAAGAGGCCGAAGTGGCCATTCTGGACATCGGGATCGCAAACTCTCCGGAAGAAGCGGAGCAAATGGTCCGTTTCCTGAAGGGTGATGAGAACTATGTGTTTCTGCGGGAAGAGAATTTTGTCGGGCATGAAGAAGAGGGCATCCTCACCATAGATGTCAACACACCGGAGCTTGCCAATACCCCCTGCTACGTCATCAGTCCGAGTCAGGACGAGTCAGGCGGGTATGGCGAGTCTTTTGTTGTGATCAAGGGAACGGATCAGGTTTTCTACACGAAGGATTTCGGAGACACCTTTGTCCCTTACCTGGCGGGGGAATGATCCGGACTAAAAAGCTTCCATACGAACCAAGCCGGCAAAACGGGACACTGTATAAGGGTCCCGTTTTGCCGGTTTCCATTCCCTTTGCTTTGTGTAACATGACATGTATCAGACCGGTGCCCCGGAATCGCAATGAAACAGGCACTGTGCGCCTGCAACAAGCAAAACCCGGAAGCAGGAATCGCCGTTTCGCTCCGGAGCCGCCTGGCAAGCCCCTTCCGTGAAGCATGCCAGGCCATACCGCTGCGGAATCCGAAGGATCAGGTCCGTCTCGCGTTCAGCGGTCAAAACGCCTTCGAGTGTTCCTGCCTCGCTGTCCCAAACCAGGGAAATCCGCCCCGAATGGAATCGGAAATCTACGAACCGTCCCTTCCTGAAGCGTTCAGGGCAGGTGGGCAGCAGATGGATGTGTTCGGGTGACACGGACAGCAGCATTTCCTGCAGAGCATTGGCGCAGCCAAGCAGCGCATCGAGCTGAACCGGCGCGAAATCGCCGAGGTCCAGCGTCATGCCCATCCCGCGCCAATCGTTGTGCAGGGTGAAGAAGTTTTTCAGCAAACCCGCGCTGCAAAGGATGTCCAGACAGGCTACCGCCTTTTCCGCCTTGCCGAAGCGCGCATATACATTGGCCATCTGCGCGAGGGACCAGCCGGACTGCCCGCCGAGAATCCGCAGATCGACCGCCCACTCGAACGCCTCCAGCAGTGCCGGATCACGCTCCCCGTCAATCCCGCGACCAGGGAAAACGGGATAGAGATGCGAGATATGGCGATGATAATAGAAATCCTCCAGTCCATCATGCATCCACTCGCAGACTGCGCCTTCCCGGTTGATGCGGTATGGCGGCATTTTTGAGAGAAGCTCCTGCCAGCGGGCCGTCCGTTCCATCGGCAAACCGCATCGATCTCCGATCTCCAGCAGATGGGTGAACAGCTCCCGGATGATGGCATGGTCCATCGTGGCATCCTGCGCCGTGGGGCATGCATGGGACATATGGGCAAACTCTCCCCGAACGAGGTTGCCGGGCGTGTTTTCCGGCGACACGGAAGGATAGATCCGCAGCAGGCCATCATCGCCGGGAACAAGGTATCCTTCATAGAATTCGGCCGCCTCCAGCAGGAAGGGCAGCACGGTTTCACGCAGCAATGCGTCATCCCCCGTATACTGCCAGGTCTCGTAAAAATGCCGGGCAATCCAACCGGCGCCGCCGATCCAGTTCGTGATGACCGGCACAACCTGGTTGGCCAGTCCCAGGCCCGGCGTGCTGCCGGCGGAAAGACAGATTCCGGTTTGTCCGAAGAGTTTCCGGGCATTCTCCCGAAAATCTTCCATGTGCCCGGTGTAGTACCGGAGAAAAGGCTCCATCAGCGGAACCAGTCCGCCTGTCATGGCATGCCAGTACATCATCTGAATGTTGATGTTGGCCATGTGATGGCTCCAGCAGAGATCGTACCTGCCTCCCCACAACCCGTAAAGGGCAAAGGGCTGGGCACCCTCCCGGGTTCCGCTGATGAAGAGATGGCGGGAGAAGCGCCACAATTTCTCAAGCAGCACGGGGGAGGCCTCCTCCCCGTAGCTGTCGAGCAGAAGCTGCTCATTGCAAGCATTCAGGCCTTCACCCTCCTCCGCCAGCAACAGATTTGCCGTCCGGTACAATGCCCGATGCGCGGCCGTGTGTCGTGTGAAAAGTGCATCATAGTCCTCCGAGACCGCTTCCAGTTCCGCGGTCAGCTCCCGGAAGCGGTCTTCCCGCTCCCCCTTCACGAAGACTTTGGCCAGAATGAGCGCACGGGAGGTCCCCCGCACCTGGAGAACCCCTGCCTCCCCGGCACGGACAGCACTGTTATCCGTCACAACTCGGATCACCAGACCAAAATCCGTTTCGTCTTCATTGCGGATCGCCAGCCGGCTGATGGTTCCCTCTGCCCCGACAAGGCGGGTTTGTTCTGCTTCAGCCACCATGCGAACCTCATCCGGTCCGCCGGTTCTGTGCAGATCAGGCCATAGATCGAAATCGGCCGCATGGGGTCCGCCCGAGATCTCACATACAATCAGGTCATCGGTCCGGGATGCGAACAGGCGACGGCGAAAGGCGTCCTTCCCATGATGCCAGGACACCTCCACCTCGCCGGTTTCCATGTCGAGTATGCGCCGGTAGGCACGAAAGGGTTCTTCCCGTTGCATTCGGATGCGCAGGTCCGCGAGAGGGCAAGGCGTGTATAGTTCGGCAATGTATCCTCTATCGATCAGCTCCTGGGAGGACACCCGATTTGCTTCGGCATAGTTCCCCTGATCAAGCAGGAAGCGCGTCTTCCCGAGGGTATCACTCACATCCGGCAGCTTGCTTCTCTTCCCCCAGTGCCAGAGCGCGCCATGATTGATCAGGATGGTTTCATCCTTCACCCCGCCATACACGCCGAGACCGATCTCGCCGTTTCCTGTTGCCAACGCCTCCCGCCAGGTATCCCCGTTCCAGGATGCGGGGGTCTTGAGGATGAGCTTGTGACGGTTCCGGTTCCTGCATTCCATGCGGGTTCCCTGCCTTTCCCCATTGCCTGTACAACGCCAATGACTGTACAGCAACCATGGCTGCACAACGTCATTGGCCGTACAACATCATTTGCCGTACAACACCATTGGCTGTACAACGCCATTGCCTGTACAACGCGTCATTGGCCGCTCAGCGTCCGAAACACAACAACTTCCGTCTCACCCAGAAGGTCGGGCTCCACCACCGCATCCAGCCCTTCCGGCACTTTGATTTCCAACATCGTCTTCCCGCCGTTCCGTTTCCAGGAAACGGACACCGGGCCGGCAGGAGTCGGAACCGCACCACAGGCCCAGGACAAATCCCCCGGGCAGGGTCGGATTCGGAGACGGGTGAACCCGGGCGTCAGCGGCGTGATGCCCAGCACCTTCGACGGCAGCTGCCAGGTCGGTGTTCCACCCCAGGCATGGCTGTAATCGCAGGCAAAGCCCGCCCATACTTCCTTCAGGCTGCCGGGGCACTCCGCGAGGAGTTTCGTCCAGCGCCGCATCTGCGGATTGCCATGCGTATCGAACACACCTGCCGTATCCGCGGCTTCGAGCACAAAATGCATGAAATAGGGTTGCGCCTGAATCAGGGCGTCATCGGTGAAGACCCGGTGCATGATTTCCGTACCCCGTGCCTTCGGTGCAATGCCGTACAGAACCGCCAGCGAATTGGTATGCTGGCTGTAGAATGGTCCTTCCACATCAGCCGGCAGCCAGTCATTCGGGACGCTGGGCGCATCCCCGTTCTTTCCGTCCCGGTACAGACCGCGCTGCTCATCCCAAAGTTCCCGATGAAAAGCGTGACGCATGTGTTCGGCCTGCTGCGCAAACCCATCGGCACGGGTCATGTCTCCAAGTGCTTCAGCCAGGGCGGCTCCATTGTCGAGGGCGCGAATCAGAAAGGCCGACAGGTATCCCTGCCCGAGCACTTTGGGTGGGTGGTGAAGGTTCAGTTTTCCTACCGGCACCCAATCCATGAACATGTAATTCGGCGCCGATTCGATGAGACCGGATTTGCCCAGATAGCCGGAGAAACGATCCAAAAGACGATAGGCTGTTTGCGCCATTTGCGGAAGAAGGGTTTCATCTCCCGTGAACAGACGGTAGTCCATGAGCATCTGCAGCCAGAGCAGGCTGTAGCTCGTGTGGAACATGGCGCTGTCCTTCCGATCCAGCAGGCGTGCCGTGCGGAGGATATCCAGACGCGTCAGCCAGGGGTCTCCGAAGGTCATGTAATTCATCAGGCTTTCAATCATGTAGTCGCCGGTGCAGCCCAGCGCTTCCTGATGGATGGGTGAATCGAGATGATGCGCCTGCCGGCAGATCTGATTCGACCAGCGCCCTGCCTCGTAGATGCAGACGAGATCTGGATCCGAACAGTCGAAGGAGCCCTGATGACGAACGGGATATGAACTGAAATGAAGGCCGATGCCATAAAGAAGGACAGGACCAGTGAGGTTGGATACGGTAACCTGGATGTACCGGGCACTCTCCAGACGAATGCCTTCAAAGGTCTGCCGCCCTTCCCGGAGAGCATAGTCAAAGAAACGATCCGTCCGCCCGGCGATCTCCTGAAAGCCGAACCGCACCTGGGTTCCGGCCGGTCCCTCGAGGTCGAAATACAGACGACCCGCATGGATTTTCCCAAAATCGAGCCAGAAAGTCATCGGAACACCGAAAGGGACGAGGGCAGGAATGGATGCGCTGCGATGGTTGGCTTCGATGGGGTACCCAATGGCAGGTACGGCTCCAAAGGCAGGCTCCCCGCTCCCCGCCAGCAGCGCCGATGGATTCTCCAGCCCCCCGTTCTGCTCCCGAAAAGGCTCGAGTACAGACTTCGGCAGAACACGGATTTCCAGCATCGGCGGGATTTCACGCGGCAGCAGGGGCCAGCGCACCCGATGACCCGAAGCTTGCGCCGCTTCTTCGGCATACGCTTTTTCCAGCACGGAAACGACCGGCCACCCTGCATCATCAAACCCGGCCAGGTGCCATCCTGTCGGTTCTTGGCGCGCATCGCGAAAGGTCATGTCCACAAAAGCAGGATTTGCAAGGCCTTTCCACGATTCATCTGTCAGCAAGATGCCTTTGGAACCATCGGGACCGATCCAGTCGATCTCCAGAAGGAAACCACCCTGTGCCATCGAATAGTCCGCCATCACGTCCGGCTGCAGGAGCACCTCCGCGCAAATGACGTTCACGCCGGGAACCAGTCGTCCGGACAAATCATACCCGTCATAGAACCAGTACCCCAGTGTCTCCGTATTGCCGTAGTCGCCGCCGACTTCCGCCGGCCCCCGTCCAACCGGCTCACCGTTGACGAACAGCCGGTATTTCACATCCCCGCTGACCCAGGCCTTTGCCGATTGAACTTGTCCCTCAAGACGAAACTCCCGTCGGAACAGCGCCAGCGCCGGTGCAAGACCGGCACCCTCACAGAAAACGGTCGGCCGGGACGCCTGCAGATGCGGGTAAACAGCGTCGTTCAGCCAGATCCAGTCCGCCCGCCAGGGGGAAGGCTTGCGGGTCATGTCCGGATGAAACGAAAAAGGCGCTGCCTCGATGCCGGCTGAGTCCGGTATGGTTTCGATGCCTGGGGTACGGATGGGCAAGTTGTGCCGCTCTGCATTCATGGTTGTCCCTCATTCTTTCACTGTCCCAAGTTTGTCAGCGGTTCGTGGCATAGGCTGCGCGTCCATCCTGAACCGCATCTTCTTCTGCCTGTGATCCAGCAGGAGCAAGACCGGCCTGTCCGCGATAAACGGAATAGGTTTCGGTTTCGATGCGGTAAATGGGAACCATTCGGCCGCCGTGCCCACTTACAGACGGATTGCCGTCTGCCGCGGAAGACTCGATTGATGCTTCGGATGCTGCCTCGGATACTGCCTCTGCGACTAACTCCGAGACTGGCTCTGAGTCCACCTCTGACGCTGCCTCCGAGTCCACCTTTGACGCCGCATCTGAGTCCACCTCTGACGCCCCCTCCGGCACCACCTCCGCCAGCAGCACCGGCCCCAAACGCAAAGCCCTTCGTGTCGGGTCTCCCGGCAACGGCACTTCCGACAGCTCCGCCGTCAGCGCAGCCTCTATCACATCTCCATCCCGGAATTCACCTCGAAAAGACACGAATCCATTCTCCGCTTCCAGTTCGACCGGATTCCCGTTCAGCGAAATTCCGCGTACGGACGAAGCTTTCCAACGCAGGGTGAACGTCGCAGGTCTTGATGTGCGAACCGTGAAGATTGCTGATGCATGGTCCGGAAAATCGGATTTCTGCTCGATCTGCAGGTCTTTTTCCTTCCAGCGCAAAACCGAAGAGACCGGCATGTTTACGAGCAGCACCTCTCCGTCATGAAGCCAGATATTCTTCTGCAGCTCGCTCATCGCTTCAATGCCTGAACCCGTACAGCACCAGAAATCATCGAACGGGCGGCTGAACTTCTTGTGAACTTTCACGCCCAGCGGCTGATGATACTGGGACAAACCCGTCACGGAACTTGCGCTGTTGAGCACAGCGCTGTATTTTAGTGTCTCCAGCCATTCCATCCACCTGGCCTCGCCCGTCCACTGAAAGGCATGTTCCAGTACCCTTTCCGTATTGTGCGCGCAGCAGCTTTCGCATTCTCCGCCGGTGAGGGCCTCGTGAAGATCCCCATAGGCTCCCCAGTGCTCGGATTTTTCCGAAACCTGCCCTGGAATGAAGGCTGTCGCCTTCGAACTGCTGCAGCCGTTGGCAAAGGTCCGCCCCGCAAGGAATGAAAGAAAGTGCAGGGCCGCTTCCCGGAGCGGGGCTTCTCCGGTCAGGTCATACCGGTGCATCGCGGCGAGGATCATCGGAAAGTGCGTGTTCGCATGCAGGTTCTCCAGCACATCGTGGCCTGCCGCCAGGTTGTCGAGAAAATAAGGGCGGTCGAAGGTCTTCGCCAGGCCCAGCAATTCCTCCTCTCCTGTGATTTCATGCAGGCTGTACAACACATCGCCGATTCCGCCGAATTCGTTGACCGGATTGACTTTCGTGCACCGCAGCATGCCATCGATCTTCCAGAAGGACAGCTTCTGGAATCTGGCATGGATGTATTTCGCAAGGTTCACGGCCAGATCGAGTGCAGTCCGGTTGTCCGTGAACCGATACGCATCGGTCAACCCCTGCAGGATTTTGTGCAGGGTGTAGTACGGTGCCCACACGTCCCGGTTCTCTTCCGCTTCCAGCACATCGAGCACCGATTCCTCGAACGCGCTCAGATACCCGTCCGGTCGGGCGCATGCAGAGAGTGTCTCCACGATCTGCCCGACCCGGAGATGCATGTCAGGGTCCTTGTCTCCGAATGCGAACCGAGTGCAGGCAGACAGAAAATGCCCGGTGAAGTGTCCCCGGAGTCCACAGACCTCCTCTTCCCACCCGCCGAGGGGTTCCGCCTGCGAAGAAATTCCGGCCTGCTTTCTGAAGGTATGAAGCAGACGGTCCAGATCGAAGTTCAGAAGATATTCCTTCGCCCTGGCACGGCGGGGCGCAAAATCCGTATCTGTGAGCACAATTTCATCGAGATTGAAATTCATGAACATGACAGGTCCCCCGTGATGTGTTTTCACCCATCATACGGCATTCGAAGGAGCCGGACAATTCCCAGCTTCATTGCCGTTTCAATAAGGTGAAACATATGAAGGGGTTTA
>JAIFNI010000027.1 GCA_020047785.1 Clostridia bacterium | reverse complement strand
TGCATGCATACAGCGGCAAAAGCCGCTGTATGGCACAGAATCACGTGATTCCGTGTGTGAATGGCACCTTTGGTGCCATTCACATGCAGGATTCCAAAGGAATCCTGCATAAAAACTCGTTGAAACGAGTTTTAACATGAGAATCATCATTCAATGTGAAGGTCTTATGAGCGGTTGAGAGGTTTGTTCTCCGATATGCAGGGAAATCAGTCTTTCTTGACTTTCTTTTTTGCATGAATTGGGTCTTTCCGACCTCAACATCCGAGATAGACGATTAGTTGGTCCATATAGACGACGTACATGTCCTTGATTGATTGAACGGATCGAAAAACAATCTTGTTGTCCAGCTTCTGGTATTCGTGGACCAGAATATTGCGAAGTCCAGTTGAGGGTGCAATAGCCAGAACAAAATCCATTGGCAGGATTTCAGCCTCTCCCATTTCGATGAAAGAGTTGAAGTAGTCTTTCGGAGCAGGTCTTCCCATATCTTTCAGCATCATGCAATTGATATCCGTGGCGCATTCGATGACCAGCTGAATGATACGTTCCGTTCCACGTCTGATGAGGTTGCTGCTCAAGTATTGCTCAAGAGAGATATCTTCCATAGCCTCAATCAATTCAAAATAATACCCGCGCATCACATCAATCTTTGCGCAGATTGCCTCTTTCCCTTGCATTCCGAACCTCCTCACGAACTCTATTCCCGATTTCTTTCATTCGAACTGCAATAAAGGGTGCCAGATCCATTCTTTGCTTGATATAGTATAAGGAAAGCCTTTCGAACAGGCCGTCTTCTGCCTCGAAGACCACACGGCCCTCCTCGGCTATCACCGCACGGATGATAGGTTCGGCGGACTGCAGATCCAGCAGATCCATCTCCGCTTTCCGAAAATACAGAATCAAGTCATGCAGCAGGGCTTCCTGCTCCTCGAAAGCAAGCGCATCCTTGCTGAGATAGGCCAGATCAATGTCGCTGTCTGGATTCTGGGCGGAGGTGCCGTAACTTCCGAACAACACCAGCAACCGAAGACCGAATCGTTGAACGATTTGTTCCAACGGAATCAAAGGTTTGTACGTTTGGGACACTTCACCACCTCCTCTGGCTGAACTGCACGCTTAGCAGACACACTCATCATAGCATACGATGAGTATTCCGTTCCCGGGTTTATCGGTTTGAGCGTCAAACAAGCAAGACAAATGTTTTTTCCGCCATGATGTCTCGTGTCTTTTTGAACAGGCATTTTTCCGGAAAATTGAGCCCGCTCACGCACACACACCGGCATTCCCATGAAGACGGCCAGCATACGCATTCTCATGATGGTAGTCCGCTTATGAACGATCAGGATTGCCAAAGCTGACATCCATCAGGCTTCAACGAAGTGGTATTGAATCGTTGATGGGTATAATTGCCATTCAGGATGCTATTCTTTCGGTTTTTGCCTTTCCCCGATCAGCTTTTCATACATTTCGTCCCCTACACATTCGCGAGCGCTTTTGCACCATTGGATGCAGGACTGGATATCATTGTATGCAATGAAGCCGCACCGGCAAACCCTTTGCAGATCGGAAGAAAACAATTCTATTTCCGCACCGCATTCGGGGCAGAATTTCACCTTCAAGGTCGGCGTTCCACTGATGTTCGCGGCTCCTGGACAAAACTTCTCAGCCATACGCAGCCAACGTGCTTGCATGACAGAATCCACAGGATTGCCATTCATCCGATGCACCTGATATGATTGATTTATGTCGTTTTGTACGACGAGTTTTCAGAAAAAAAGGCAGGATATATGGAAAAATTGTATGATCAGGACAGCCATCTTCGTTTTTTCACAGCGAAGGTGCTTTCCTGCGAGGAAGCAGGCAGCTTGCATGCCATAATCCTGAACCGAACCGCCTTTTATCCGGAGGGTGGCGGGCAGCCTGCCGACACAGGCATGCTTGGTGGTTTGCGTGTAACAGATGTTCAGGAGCGGCAGGGAACCATTTTTCACCTTGTCGGAGGCCCATTGGAGCCAGGCTCGGATGTGGAGGGCGCAATAGACTGGGATCTCAGATTCTCCCGCATGCAGCAGCACAGCGGAGAGCATATCGTATCCGGCCTCGTCGGACGCATGTTCGGGTTCGACAATGTCGGATTCCATCTCGGTTCCGATGTCGTGACGGTGGATTTCAACGGGGTCCTCTCGGACACGGACCTCGAACGGATTGAACATCTTGCGAATGCAGCTGTATATGAAAATCTTGAGGTGGAGGCATTTACACCGGCACCGCAGGACCTGTCCGGTCTTTCGTATCGGAGCAAAATCGCGCTGGACGGGAATGTGCGGATCGTCAGGATTCCTGGATACGATGCCTGCGCCTGTTGTGGCATGCATGTGGCCAGGACCGGTGAAATCGGCCTGATCAAGCTGCTTTCCGGGCGACGGCACAAAGGGGGAACCCGCCTGGAAATGCTGTGCGGATATCGGGCGCTTCAGGATTTTGCCGCACGGCACCGGGATATGTCTGAAATGTCGGTTCTTCTTTCCGCAAGACTGCCGGATGTCCCGGCGGCAGTCAAGCGGCTGATGACGGAGAACGACAGTCTGAAGAAGGAACTCGCCGCCATGCGTGAGAAACGTCTGTCGGATATGGTTTCAGAGACCTGCACCTTATGGTTGGCCAAGGAGAAGTCCGCTTCTGGATGGGTCATTTCAAAAGACGGACTGGAGCCCTCCGAGCTCCGCCGATTCACTCTTCTTCTTACGGAAAGGATTTCCATCGCAGATTCGGATGAGGGAGCGATTTCCGAATCTGAAAAGAGACCGGATGAGCGAATTGGCAACGAGCTCAGAAGAAGACCTGACTGGCTGATCGCTCTTTCTGCAAACGCCGGCGGTGGTTGTTATTATGTAGCCGCACGCACATCAGTCCGAAAGCCTGTGTTACCTCCAACCAAACCCGCCGTCGCAGAATCCGCCATCGACCTCCGTCAATTGGCGAAAGTCTTGAATTCAGCCTGCAAAGGGCGTGGCGGGGGCACGCCTGAATTGGTGCAGGGTTCTCTTGAAGCTGACCGCATGCAGGCAGAGAACGTGCTCCATTCTTTTTTGTGAATTCATCAGCCCATTTCAACGCTCAGTCGGGATACGATCCCGTGTATCTGCACTGTTCGCCGAAGGGATTCGGGTACATCCGACCATAGCACTTCCGAGGTCCCGCGGGAGCAGGCATCGGCCAGGTAATCGGCCCATTCGAAAAACAGCCTTTTCATGACAGCGGATCGGTGAATCATGCAAGGCTCCGGATCATTGAACCACTCGATGCTTTTCTCCACAACCACCGCATCCTGCAGCGGCAGGCCGGTAAGCTTCTTTTTCAGCAGCACGGCGCCGACAGGGTCTTTCAGGCATATGACCATGCGGTTCAAATCCATTCCCAACTATCATCCTTTCCTGTTTTTCCTGCTTTTCCTGCTTTTCCGCATCATATACCACCCAACCGTGAATGTCTTCAGGAAATCTCGATCATCTGATGTCCGCGAACCACCGGAACGGTAAAGACCAGTCGGTCCCCCTCCCATTCGGAAGAAAGTACAGTCATTTCAGGCACAAGCTTGACACCAGGAAGAGCATCCTTTTCCGCATCTCCGTGAACCGCAATGTCTCTGCGCAGGGAAACCCGTACGTTGTACAGCGGAATGATATCTTCTATCACGTCGATGGTGGCGCTCCGTCTCAGAGGCAGGTAGTGCAGCAGGTGGACCACCTCACGTCGTTCCATTCCCTGCGCGTTGACCGTGGCAATCAGCGTAGAAGGCCCATCATGGCGCAGAACAGGTTCCGGGAGCAATCGGTCGATGGCATTCATCACCATGACCTTGACCCAACGGGGCGAATGCTCCCGATACAGACCAAAAACCGGATGCGCGAAATAGATGGCGCGATCCTTCTGCACGACGCCTGCATATCCGCGGATTCCCGAAGACGGCGCCTGCCGGTGCGAGCAGAAATGTTTCCAGGTACGGTCAAATGCAGGCAGAATGGCTTCCGCGAGGACTTCCGCCCCCTCCACGGCTTCCACTTCCATGCCTTTCCGGTACATGACATGCTCCGTCATCGGCAGACCTCTGCCAAGTTCCGTGCCTGCCAGCAGATAATCGGCATAGGCAGCCCGATCGAACTCCCGGCCCGCCACCGGCAGACCATGGATGTCCAGTGTCTGCCGTTCCCTGAGTTCCACCCCAAGGTCCAGCATGAAGGAACCATGCGCCTCATCCATTCCGGACTGGAAGGTGCACAGCAGGGTGCCGCCGTTCTGTGTGAACAGCGCAAGCTTCTCCTTCAAGGAAATGGATACGGGAATCTCATCAGGCAAAATGAGCAGTTTGTATGCTGCAAAATCATTCAGGGAATCCACGACATCAAACTGATGGCCGGCTTCCGTCAGCATCTGGGTTGCTCCGATGACGGCAGGATGAAGCTCCCGGTGACCCTGCACGGCAAATTCCTCCGGAGTAAGGATGGCGATGTCTGTCCGTGCCTCTGCGCCTGAACACCATGGTTCTTTTGCTTCAACCTGCTGATAGACCGAGCCGAGCAGATCATAAACCGGTTCCGACAAAATGCCGGAAGGCTCCATCTGGTCGCCGACCATGCATTTCGCATTCAGCGCCAGCATGTGGAAACACTCGAATTCCAGCGCTTCCCGATTCTTGAAGGAATGGAAATCGCCCCACGAAGTATGGAATTTCCCCGTCATGCCGAGACAATCATATCCGAGCGTGCGCGCATAACGGACCGTACAGGGAAAATGCATATAGCCCCATCCGCCGCTGGGAAGGGATTCAAGCTCCAGATGTGAATGGGCGGGCAGACGCGGCCGGATGACAGGCCCGACATGGCTTGAATTGTAAAAAATACTGCAGGTTTGGCAGAAGGAACGTACGTGCGCGGACATGTCCAGCATGAAGCCGTCCAGTGTCTGCTGTGCATAATTCAGACGGTCTTCCTTCTTCACGGGGTCCAGTCCCTGCGCCTCCATGCCCGTGCGGCAATGTCGGCAGGAGCAATCCGTCAGGAACAGGATATCGAAGAAAAGTCCGTCCACATCACCAAGGTTCTCGAAAATGTCCGCAACATGGGCTTTCAGAAAGGCACGATATGGGGAATTCACACAGAGAAACCGGTAAAAGCCCGGATCATGGAGTTCGTACCAGTTGACCTCCCCGCCGGTCTCACTCACACAGAGCCATTCGGGATGCGCCTTCGCCATGTGGTCGTCCCACTGCACGGTGGTGTATACAGGCATGCGGATGCCATGCTGATGACAGGCAGACATCTGCGCCTTCAGCAGGCTCTTGTTTTTCAGATTCGGATGAATCAATTCCGGATTTTTCTTCGAATCATAATACAGCATGCCGTGATGACAACGGGCGAAACAGGAAATGGAGTTCACCTTCGCCCGGACGAGTATGTCCGCAAAGGTGTCGGGGTCGAAGGACTCCGCGACCGAAGCGATATCGGGACTGGTGTGAAAGTCGAGATGCTCCTGACGAAAACGTAAATCAAGCGGCTTTTTCATCGTTTCTCCTTATCGGTTGCATGGAAATCAACTTCTTACGATTCGAGTCCCTGATATTCGGTGGGCAGTATGTTATACCGCCGCTTGAAAGCCCGCCGGAAGGAGTGTGAACTGGAATAACCCACTGAATCCGACACCTCCTGAACGGTGATGGTACCCTTTTTCAGATACTCGCAGGCCATTTCCATCCGGTATGCTTCCAGGTAGTTGCAGAAGGTTTTTCCCGTCTTTTCCACAAACAATGCATTGATGGCATTGACGGACAATGGAAATTTTTCCCGAACGTCCGATAGGCAGAAGCATGGATTCGCATGTTGTCCCCGCACATAGGCGACAATGGCATCATTGAGCTCGTCTTCCTTCTTTTGCTGGCATTCCTGCGATTTTTCCGCCATGGAAACACAGATCAATTGTGCACAATCCAGCACTTCCGGAAGCTCTCTGGCGGTCATTTCCTGAATGTTCTGCAGCAGCATGGGAACATCATAGGCGGACCGGTCCAGCAAGTGGATCAGCGTGCCGCAGATTTCAGATGCCAGCAGGCTGGAAAGCATCGGGCTCAGCTTCAGCTGTTCCAGATTTTCTTCGCGCAGCCTTTCAAAGAGTGCGTCCACAGCCTCCCGGTTGCCTGCCCATACCTGATGGAGAATCTGGTCTTCGAACTCGAACGGAAAAAAGTACGGTTTCTGCGCCTTCGGCAAGTCCGCGTGCCAATAGGGCGATTCATACCCCGCGTACGCAAGCGCCAGGCGTGCCTCGTCAAAGGAGCGGTGAACATCCATGATGTCCGTGCAAAGCTGTCCGCAGGCGGTCTTCAGAAACAAGTGGTGTTCTTCCCGCCATTCGTCGTGCCAGTCCTGAAGCTGAAGGCGAAAGTCGGACAGAAATAAGGCAGTGTCTCCGATTGGCAGAGGAAGCAGAAAAACGATGCCGCCATCCGCCAAATCCTCTGAAACCTGCACGGTCAATCCAAAATGCTCCCTGGTTTTCTCTTGGAAAAGGAAACGCAGGAGGGTCCTTCGATGCACAAACTCTTCCGAAGCGGATGCCTTTCTTTCCAGGCCAAGGATAAGGACCATGAAGGCGGACGCCTCCAGATGAATCCCGGCCAGATGCATGTCCCGATCCAGCTGTTGACGTGTCAGGAACTTGCCGGAAAGCAGACGAAGCAAAAATACCGCCTGAACGACCGGACGCTGCGTTTCCAGCACCTGGGCCAAGTCGCGGTTCTTCTCCACCATCAGCAGCACTTTGCCACGGATTTGATCCGAATCCCCCATCAGATGCAGGCTGTCCTTTCGTTCAGGTGCACCGATGGCCTGCGCAATTTCCTGCCAGGGTCTTGCGTTCCGCTTTGAGAGCCAGAATGCGAGTGCAAAGCCACCCAGAAGGGTGACAAGAAAGCCGCCGGCGACCACGATGCCCAATTGCCACATTTGTCCGTACACGAATGAGGTGGGGACAGCGGACAGATAGGTCCAGCCGTATGAAGCGGAGCGGACAAAGGTGATGGAATATCGGTTTCCTTCAAACGGGAACATCAAATGACCATCTGTCGTGTCCGGCAGCGCCGGGAGGGACTGGAGGAGATCTTTCGGCGCTCTTTCCGCGTAAACGCCGGAAAGGACTTCCTGACTGGCGTTGAAGACAATGGACTGCCCCGCGTCTCCAAGTTCGACGCCGGAGAGCAACCGCTGCAGTTCCTTCTCATCAATCAGCACGGCCAGATAACCGTCCACCCTGGAACGGTATTCCAATGGAAGAGATTGAATATAGAGCAGGGATTTCCCCACCTTGGCCGTCGGTCCACTTTTCAAAAGGGTTTCCCTGGCCGGATACAGTCTCCTGTCATGTCTGGCTTCGGAAGCAAACCGGTTCCATTCTTCCTGTGTCATGTCACCCCATTGAAAGTACGAACCGTAGAATCGTGAAAAGTCCAGAAAAGCATCACTGGATGACAAGGTGATGTCGGAGCGGTTGTAATGGATGTAGTACTCCGTAATGAGCGGATTGGTGTTGTTGTAGCGGCGGACTGCTTCTGCGCTTTCCTTGATGCGAAGAATGTCCGTGGAATTCTGGCGGCGGGTCGACATGGTTCCCAGGGAACTGATGTCCTGGTTCATGGCCATGCGGTCCACAAAGGAGATCATGGTGGAAATCTGCTGGGACGCGATGCTTTCCGTATCGTGCAGGCGGATGAGGTTGGCGCGATCGGCCTGGTTCTGCATGGCCCGCGTGGCCATTGCATAGAGGATGCATCCTGAAACTGCAGGGAGCACAAGGACAACCAGATAGGACAGGAGGAACCCAAGCACCAGTTTCCGGTTCAATGGCTGGGCGGAACCGGACTTGTGCCATCTTTTCCCATGATTTCCTTCGGAAACTGCCTTCCGCATGACCGGTCACCTAACCTTCCAAACAGGACATGAACGAGCCGGAAATGCCGCATCAGATTCTTCTCTTCCATGATACAGCAAAAACAAGGGTTCATGAAGCATCCAACAACAACGCATGCGCGTGATGCATCAACCTGCAACGCATGTGCAGGAAGCATTCATCTGCAAAGCGTCCGCAGGAAGCATTCATCTGCAAAGCGTCCGCAGGAAGCATTCGCAATCCGGCGGAGCAACACGATGGACCGGTACGGAAACCCGTACCGGTCCACATTTTCTATTGCTTCGTCAGACGTGTCGGGCCGCATGGGCGGCATCCACACGGAATGCGGTTGTCCACGCGCTCACCGGGCCGTTCTTCACTTGCCGGCATAGATGCTGGTATAGGCTGCATTGTAAATTTCGAGAATCTTCGGCAGACCGACTGAATCCAATCCGGAGATGTAGGCGTCCCAATCTTTCGTCAGGTCCTTCTTGCCGGTGATGAACTCAACATTCGCCTGTTTCACATACTTGCCGAATTCGACTTTCATCGTGACCAGTTCGCTCATGGTCTCATCGGAGAACTTGAGCGGCGGTACAACCTTTTCGAACTGGGCATATGGCCGGTAGTTCTGAGACGTCTGTTCAAACAGGAAAAGTTCGAGACCTTCCATGCTGGTGCGTTCCAGACCGAGATCCGTGGTCTGGCCAAGACGCAGGGCGTCGGTTTCAGCGAACACGCCAAGGCGTGTCCAGGTTTCATTCTGGGGTTCGGAATCATTCCACGGAATCAGCTGGGTCCAGACGGCCGGCTTGCCGTTGATGCCCATTTCTCCATCCGTGGGTGCACGCCATGCGACATCCTTGAACCCGCGGCGAACGGTCAGGGAACCTTCCACGGTGTAGAGCCAGTCGGCCCAGCGGGCGATGACTTCCGGGTTTTTCGCATTGCTGGTGATCCACAGGGAATTCCAGGGCAGCTGCGGGAAGGTGATGGCACCCTGCACGCCGTCAGGACCCTTGAGGGGAGGGAGGGTAACATACTGGGAGTACCGCTCGCCGGGAACCTTGGCATATGTGCCGCCCCAGCCGCCGGGTACGCATCCGACGAGTTCCGCATCCGGGTTTTCAACCAGCTGGGTCAGCTGGGTGTTGTCCTGCGTGAAGCTTCCATCATACAGCAGACCCTGGTTGTAAAGGCCATTCAGCCAGCCGAGGCCGGCTTTGTAGGAATCCTTGTTCAGGGCAGTGTCGACCTTCTTGTCGGCGGTCATGAACCAGCCTGCGTTTGTGCCCGCATCGGAATCGGGATTGATGTCCATGTCGTAATACAGGAATGCGTTGAGCAGGAACTTGTCGACCGTGTTGTGCCAGCCGCCCTTGATGGCGCCGACCAGCGGGATTTCATCCTGCTTTCCGTTTCCGTTCGGGTCCTTTTCCTTGAATGCCTTCAGCACCGCCTCAAACTCCGTGGTGGTGGTCGGCACGGCAAGACCCAGCTTGTCCAGCCACTTCTTGTTGATCCACATTTTTGCTGAATTGGCGCAATGGAAACAGTCCGACATGGTCGGCAGGCCATACAGCTTGCCATCCACCTGGCGCATGGTGTCCATGGAGCCGACCGGATAGGTGGCCATGGCTTCCTGCAGATACATCATATTGTTCGTGATGAGGTCATCCACGGGAATGATGAGGCCTTCCTGTGTGCCGTATTTCACTTCCATGTCCGGCACGCTGGCGTTCATGAAGAAGTCCGGCAGATCGCCACTGGCGAGAATGATGGATACCTTTTCTTCCTTGCCTTGTTCCGAGATGACCTGCCATTCGATATGGACATTCGTCTTGTCTTCATAATACGTTGTGAACTTGTTGGTCGCCATGTCCTCCACGAAGGGGCCGGTGGCAACGACGCAGGTGTAGGTCGCCTTTTCCGTGACGACGGGGAAGGTGCCGGGGTCCGTGACGATTTTCCCGGCCTCGGCCGAGGTGGAGGCTTCCGCAGAAACGGATGATTCCGCTGCCGCGCTGGCGGACGGACTGTCTGAGGGTGTCGCGGCTGTGGTGCCGCACCCGGCGGTGGCGGAGATCAGCATGAGGACGGACAGAATCAGGGCAAGCGTTTTTTTCATGTCTTTTCCTCCCGTGTTCTTGATTTGATGGATGCTGTCTGCCATGGTCCGTTCCGGAACAGTCCATGCCGACAGAGGAAAACGATGGGATGAAACCTGTTCAACAGATTGCGTGAAAGTTATGCAACCGTTTCCTGACAAACCGAGAAGCAACAGCAATCACGAGTGGGTGGCAGTGGAAACGTTTGCACTTGCAGATGCGTTCCATGATGGCAACTACCGGGATCAGCCCTTCACGGAACCGATCAGGATGCCCTTGACGAAATATTTCTGCAGGAACGGGTAGACAACCAGCAGGGGTGCGCTTGCCACGACGATGAGGGAATATTTCAGCACGACAGCCAGGCCCTGTTTCCGCATCGAGCTTTCCAAATCACTCACCGTGTTGATGTCCACCCGATTCAGGATGAGGATGTCGCGCAGGATGATCTGCAGCGGATACTTCTTCTGGTCGGTCAGATAGATCAACGCGTCATAATAGCCGTTCCAGATCCACACCGCATAATTCAGGGCGATGACCGCCACGATCGGTCCGGATAGGGGAAGCACCATCTTGATCAGGAACCGGAAATCGTCACAGCCGTCAATTTCAGCAGCCTCGTACAATTCTTCGGGCACATTCTGCTGAAAGAAGGTCCGGGCGATGATGACAAGCCAGACCGCAATGGCGTTTGGAATGACGATGGCCCAGCGGGTGTTGATCATCCCGATGTTCTTCAACAGCAGATAAGTAGGAATCAACCCGCCGGAGAAGAGCATCGTGAAAAGGAAAAGGCCCATGAAGACATTCTTGCCGTAAAATCCTTTTCTGGAAAGCGGAAATGCAGCCATGATGGTCAGTGCAACCGAGATCGCCGTGCCCACGACCGTATACCACGCGCTGTTGAAATAACCGCTCAATATCTGCTTGTTCTTGAAGACGGCCTGATAGGAGAACAGGGAGAAGTCCACAGGCAACAGCCAGACCTTGCCGGTCAAAACGTTCGAGGGCTCCGAGAACGAGGCGCTGATGATGAAGATCAGCGGGTAAATCACCAGCAGCATCGCAAGAAAAAGGAAAAAATAGACACAGAACATGAAGATGCGGTCCGGGATGGAAAGACGGATTTTCTTAGGCATGCAGGACCTCCGTTGCTTGGCTTCATTCCGATCATGGCAAGACGCGACTGAGCAGCATCAGGATAACGGCTTGCCCGGGATTACCATAAGGCTTGCTCCCCGGTTTTTCTGGCAATCTGGTTGACTGTCAGGATGAGGATGAGGTTGATGATCGAATTGACGAGGCCGATGGCCGTCGAGTAGCTGTAATCGCTGTTCTGCAGGCCGATCCGATAGATGTAGGTCGACATGACTTCCGATACGTTCAGAATGGATGGCGACTGCATCAGAAAGACCTTCTCGAACCCGACGCTCATGACGTAGCCCATGTTCAGCACGAGCAGGGTGACCACGGAAGGCCTGATGCCAGGCAGATCCACATGCCAGATGCGCTTGATGCGCGTACAACCGTCAATGACGGCGGCCTCCGTCAGTTCATGACTGATGCCGGTCAGCGCGGCCAGATAGATGATGGCGCTGTATCCCGTGCTCTGCCAGATGCCGGACCAGACATAAAGATGCCGGAACAGGTCCGGATTTCCCATGATGTTCCGCGTGTCGATTCCAAACTGCTGCATCATCATGCTGAGCACACCGATGCGGGGATCCAGAAACTGATTCAGCATGGAGACAAGAACGACGGTGGAAATGAAGTACGGCGCATAGGTGATCAACTGGACCATCTTCTTCAGTCTTTGGTGCTGTGCCTCATTCAGTGCGATGGCCAGCAGGATTGCCAGCGGAAACGATGCAGCGATGCTGTACAGACTCAAACTGACCGTGTTCCAGATGATGTCCATGGTGGAGGGGGATTCAAAGAAGCGGATGAAATGCTTCCAACCGACGAATGGACTGTTCCAGATTCCCGCTCGTACCCTGTATGTCTTGAAAGCAATCTGCAATCCAATCATCGGGACATATTTGAAAAGGATAAGACAAAAAAGCGGGAACATCATGATGACATACAGCTGCCAATGGCGCAGAATCTTCTTTTTGAGAGAATTCATGGGACGAATGGCGGGTACGGGATGAACGGCCAGCGGCAGCGTCGCCTTCGACATGGGGAGGTTCCTCCTCTCGTACTTTCAGAATGGTCCTTTGATGCTTCCAGCCGTTTCAGCGAACAACCACTGAAAAGAGGATGGATACACAATATCCATCCTGCTCCGTGTCGTAAAGGTACACTTTCCAAGATACCGTACAAATCCCTGCAACGCCTTTCCCCGGAAGGTTTTCCGGATGCATGGAAAAAGGTGCCCCGGTCCTTTTCCTGCATCCGATCGGGGGGGCCGAGTCCCCTGGCTCTCCGGCCGGACGCTTCAGCTCACGCGTGTGCTCTTGCCGTATCAATCAAAGCGCAAACGTTTGCGTATGGAACATCCGTTTGAATTTCCTGGGAAGGTGCGGTGATGTATCCGCCATTCTCCCCGAGAAGGAGGATTGTGGCCCGTGTTTCTTCCTCAACTTCCTCTGGGGTTCCATAGGGCAGCGTCTTCTGCGTGCTGATGCCGCCGAAGAAAGTGAGGCATTTTCCGTGCTGTCGTTTCAAATCGGAAATATCCATGCATTCCGGCTGAACCGGATTCAATCCCTGAAGACCCATTTCCGTGAGATCGTCAAGAATCTTCACGATGTTTCCGCAGGAGTGGACGAACACATCCTTGCCATATCTCCTGATCAAATCGTATTCCTGCCGTTCCCCCTCCTTGATGAGGGCGCGCCAGCTGGATGGCGACATGATCAGATCATGCTGGGAACCCCAGTCGGAACCGAGCATGACACCATCAACGCCAGCCAATGGCAGAAAATTTTCCAGCATCACGAGATTTTTTCGGATAATCAGATCGAGCAGTTCCTTCGCCCATTCCGGGCTGCCTGCCAGATCCCCGAGGAAATTTTCGATGCCGCGCGCGAAATAGGCCTTCTCCCAGTGGCTGCCCCAAATCGTTGCAAGCAGATAGACATCATAGTTCTCCCGCAGATACGACACTTTCTCGAAGAAGCCCTCATAACTGCCGGAGCCTATGGTGTCGGGCAGGCTTTCAGGCGCATCGTATTCCGTGAGATAGTGGGCCGGAAGCTGGTACCAGTTCCACCACGGCGGATAGATGTACAGCATATGGTTGCCGATGCCCAGAGACACGGCTTCCGCCAGGTTCAGCCGTCCGCTGCGGTAATCCGTCAGAACTTTTTCCGGCGCATAGTCCGAAAGAAGTCTTTCTCCGTGGAGTTCCAGCGCTTCCGTCGTAAAATTGATGGCATAGGGTGTTTTTCCGTTGCCGTGATGTGCCAGTGCCTCCTTGATGCTTTCCCGCCTGTCCATCCTTGTTCCTCCCCGGATGACTTGTTTCCTACAGTGTACCCATCAAAAATGGCGACATCAATTTCAGATACGGCCATTCTGTAGTATGATATGGCCATAATCATGCCTGAAGAAGCAGCACAGACGGTGGGATGGAAATGACAAGGATGCTGCCTTGACGAAAGGATCTGGAAGCATATGCTGGAGTACAGCCTGTTTGCCTTTGCGGGAATCGAGTTTCCCTTCCATATCGGAGAAAGCCGCCTGAGTGAGCCGTTTCCCCTGCACACACACACTTTTACGGAACTTTCCATTCTATTGGATGGCAGCGCCATCCATCAGGTGGAGGCGCATGCATATAATATGGGACGCGGGGAAGTTTTTGTCATCACGCCGCCGTTTTCCCATGCAATTCCCGAGGTCAATGACCTGGTCTACTATAATTTCATCTTCGACCTGGACAAACTGATGCAGCTGGACACGGAATTGCGTCAGCTGCCCGGGTTCCAGGCGCTGTTCATTCTTGAGCCGTTCCACCGGTACCGGCAGAACTTCACGAGCAGACTCCTGCTGGACGAAACACAGCTGGCTTTCGCCGTATCCCTGTGTCGGGCCATGCTGGAGGAGTATGACGCGCGCCGGGAAGGCTACCGCATGGTGATCAAATCCTACTTTCTATCCTTCATCACGTTCATTGCCCGACAGCTCGTGCCGGAACGGGAAAGCATTTCCGTCAAGTATTTCCAGATTTCAGAAACCGTCCGGTTCATGGAGGAGCATTACAAGGAACGCATCACCCTGAGCCAGCTCGCGCATATGTCGTTTCTCTCGGAACGTCATTATGCGCGGCTGTTCCAGGCCGTATATGGAAAATCTCCCATCGAGCATCTCATTCACTGCCGGCTGGACAGAGCTTGCGCGCTGATTCGCACGACCAGGCTCGGGTTGACGGAAATTGCCGGTTTGTGCGGATTCGGCGACAAGGTCTCCTTCTCCCGCCAATTCAGGCAGCGCTTCGGCATCACGCCGGGACAGTTCCGGAAGGCGGACAGGTCGTAACGCCTGCTTAGGTCCTGGAAAGAAACAATCTGCTCTATGAACAAGATTATGGCTGTCAGCACGGGACAAATATCACAACAGAAAGACAGAAATATTACAATCCCGCTTGATTCATCCCGCCCTTTCACACAGGTGTTCGAACCATGCAAAAAAAACGCAACAATCGATCGGTATTTCTCATTCTTCGCAGGGATGGAAGCAGATATGCTTGAGACATCAAGTTACAGAACACCTTCCATGCATGAAAGGGGAATGCTGACCATGAAAAACAGAATCACCCGGAAGGCCATCTTACTGGGACTGGCATTGTTCATGACCGTATCTGCGATCGGCTGCGGAACACAGGCTGTCACGACAAGCACCGGAGCAGAGGCCGGCAAAACCGAACAGTCTGCCGCCGCAAAGACCGAGGCCCCTGCTGCAGAAAAATCCGAAGCCGCCGCACCGAAGGAACCTGTCAAAATCACCTATCCCTCCTACCGGGTCGGGGTCCAGGTTTCCTCCCAGACGGAAAGAACCCTGCTGAAGGAGTTTGCTGAAAAATTCGGTTCCGAAGTCGAAGTCGTCGTGGAAGAACTGCCGAGTGATACGGCGTATACGGACAAACTGAAAATCCTTGTTGCCTCCAATGAACTGCCTGACCTCATCGACGGGAAGAACGGCATGCTGGACCTGGCCGTGAAAAGCGGGCAGGCCGTTGACCTGACGGACTATCTGAACGCCGATCCCGAGTACAAGGCGGAAATCGGCGATGCCGCCCTCAACGCAAACCTGCGGAATGGAAAACCCTATGCCGTCAGCATGGGCAGACAGCTGGTCGGATATTTCTACAACAAGGAGCTGTTCGCCAAGGCAGGCATCAAGCCGGCGGAAACCTGGGATGAATTCATGACAAATTGTGAAAAATTGAAGACCGCCGGCATTGTACCGCTTTCCCTGATGACCGGAGAGAATGCCTGGACGACCAATCTGCTTCTGGCTTCCATCGTCGGAACCAGCGGGGATGCCGGGAATGCCTTCATGAACAAACAATTTCCTGCAAGCTATGAGACACCGGAAATGATCGACGGCCTCAAGAAAATCCAAGCCATGCTGAAAAACTATACAACCAGCGATGCGCTGGGCGGACTGTACGCCAATGCCGCGAACAACTTCATGCAGGGCAAGACGGCCATGATCGCGAACGGTCCCTGGATGACGCCTGATTTCGCAAATCCCGAAAAATCCCTGCCTGGTTTCGACAAGATGGTCGGTGTCTCCGCCTATCCGGGTTCGGGCATGTTCAATTCCTACGAAATCGGATACATCATCTGCTCCAAGGACAAGGAGCATGCCGACGCAGCCTTCAAGTTCCTGAAGTACAAGACAGGGATCCATGCCCAGCAACTGGCGTTGGAGAGTGACGGCATCTTTCCGCTGACCGACAAGGTCCCGATATCCGAGGAATTGAAGCAGACCAATCCCCTGGTTGCGGAAACGGCTTCGGTCGGGCTGAAGGCGAAGTACAACTACATGTTCTTCGATGTCATCAGCCAGGCCAATGTCATCGACACCTTTGCCAAGCTGTATCCGGAACTGGCCTTTGAAAAAATCACGGCCGAGGAAATGGTCGTAAAACTTACGGAAGCCGCGGCCAGGAACAAGGAATAATCATGCCTGACCCATTCACGGGCGGGGCTGTCCGAAAGGACGGCCCCGCCCTGCGGACGCATGATTGAGGAGATGATGGCATTGAATACAACTAAGAACATCAAATGGGTCATTGCCTTTCTGGTTCCGACCATCCTGCTGTTTCTTTTCATGTATGCGTTCTCCCTGATCATTCTGTTCGGTTCCTCCTTTACGGACTGGACCCTTGGAATGAAAGTGTCCTTTACAGGCCTTCGCAATTACCTCGAGCTGTTCACGGACAATGAGGATTTCCTCAAAAGTGTCTTCAATACAGTCGTTTGGATTGGTCTGCAGGCAACCGTGCATGTGACGATCGGTGTGACGGTCGCCCTGATCCTGGCAAGGCGGGAATTCTACTGGAAGTTCGTCAGAACGGTCTACATGATTCCGAACATCATCTCCAGCGCCGCACTCGGCATGATGTTCCTTTGCTTCCTGAATCCGGACTTCGGGGCGCTGAACAGCATCATCCGTCTGGCCGGCCAGAAGGATTTTTCCCAGAACTGGCTGATGGACTACAAGACAAGCTTTTTCACCGTCACCATGATGTGGCTGCCGTTTGCTGCGGTCGTCACGATTCTTGTGCTGGCGGAACTGGCGGCCATCCCGGAGAGCATCTTCGAATCCGCCCGCGTGGATGGCGCCACCGAACTCGGCATCAACCTGCACATCTCGCTTCCGATGCTGCGAAACATCATCGGAACCTGTGCGATTCTCGCCGGAACCAGCATGCTGCAGAAACTGGACATGATCCTGATGACGACGGGCGGCGGACCGGGAAACCGGACAATGAACCTGCCCATTTTCATCTATCAGAACGCGTTGAAGGACAACAACTTCGGATTGGCCAATGCCGCGGGCGTCACGCTCATCCTGATCGGCATCGTGACCGTATGGATCATCTCCCGAGCGTTCCGGATGGGACATTCGAACACATGAAGAAGGGGAACGGCATGAGTACACCCGCGCAAACCATTGATCGCCCACGAACAAGCCCAAAGAAGGCAGGTCGGATATCACAGCCTGGTGTGAACCCGCTGGTCTCCATGCTCAAGTATGCCTTTATCCTGGTGATTCTGCTGATATCCGTCGGTCCTTTCCTTTGGGTCTTTCTTTCTTCCTTCAAGTCCAATCTGGAAATCCTGAATTCGGCATTGGCCTTGCCGGCCAGGCTCAAGTTCTCCAATTATGTCATGGCATTCAAAATCGCCCCTCTGGCGCAATTCTATGGGAACAGCATCCTGATCGCGGTGACGGGGACCCTCCTGAACCTGACCGTATTGGGCATGTCAGGTTACGTAATTGCCCGCTTTGAATTCAAGGGGAAGAAAACCATCATGTCGTTGGTTTCCATGGCGCTTCTGATTCCAGGCGCGGCGCTTCTTCTCCCCCTCTACCTGACGGTTCGAAACGTGGGGCTGTATGACAATATCCTGGGACTGATTCTTATCTATGCCGGTTTCGGATTGCCGGTTTCCCTCTATATCCTGTCCAGCTATTTTCTGACCATCCCCAAGGAACTGGAGGAATCCGCCTACCTGGATGGCGCCGGGTTTCTCCGGACGTTTCTGACGATCATCCTGCCGATTGCCAAACCGGGATTCGGCACGGCAGGGGTTCTTCAATTTCTGTTATGCTGGAATGAATTCCAGTTCGCACTCACCCTGACGACCGGTCTGAAAAACCGGACGCTTCCCGTGGCGTTGTTCTATTTCAAGAGCCAGTTCGCCAGCGACTACGGCGCCATGTTTGCCGCCACGATTCTGGTCGTGATTCCGAGCATAATCGTCTATGTCCTGCTGCAGGAGCAGGTGGTGTCCGGTCTGGCGGCCGGCGCGGTGAAGGGCTGAGACAAGTTGCAAACACATAAGCCGCAGGAGCCGTCATTCCGAAGGATCACGCAGCGAGCAGACCGAAAGCAGACACGAAGCAGCCAGGGAGGAAATCGCATGTCTTCGCAACCAAAGGCTACGTTACTGACATCGAAGGAACGATTGATTCGCCAGGTCCGTGGTCTGGAAGTGGATCGCATCCCTTCGCTGGGAGGCTGGATCAATGGTGCCGAAAATCTGGCCCGTATCGCCGGGATCAGTCTCGGGGAATACCTTGCGAATCCGGAGGCAGGTGTCATCAAGGCCAATCGAATCCTTGGGGTGGATGGCGTGGTCATGCCGGTCATCCCGGACAATGCACAGGAAATCCGGCATGGCGGTGCCGCCTTGGATCAGGATCATGATGGCGCGGAACCGGAAGATCTGCTTGAATACGCCGATCAGCTTCCCGAGTCGGACAAGGAAATCCTGAAATCCTTTGTTCCGGCGGTGGAGGAGCAAAAGCTCCGGGATTATTTCGACCATATGCACACCCAATGGGTCGGGATTGAACCGATTCCGAATTTCTGGGACATCGGCGGACATTTTCCCCTGTATCACCAGTTCGGATATCAGGCGTTTTTCATGGCTTGTGCGTTGTATCCGGATGCTGTCCACAAAATCTGGCACGCCCGGAGTCTTCACTCCCGGGAACGTGCCAAAATCCTTGTCCGGCTGTATGAGGAATACGATCTGGTCCCGGTGATGTTCTGCGGGGAAGACCTCTGCAACCAGAAAGGCGCGATGGTATCCCCCGAATTCCTGCGCAGGCACTACTTTCCGACCGTGAAACTGATCAACGAGCCTCTAGTGAATGCGGGCATCCGACTCATCCACCACTGCGACGGAGACATCCGGCCGGTTGTGCAGGACTTCCTGGATGCCGGGTTCAGCGGATTGCAGGGGTTTCAGTACGAATACGGCGTGGATCCGTATGAACTGCGAAGACTACGCAGCAGTCAGGGTGAGGAACTGCTGTTCTTCACCGGTCTGAGTGTCACGTACACCCTGCCGTTCGGCTCCCTGGAGGATGTGTGCAGGGAAGTCGAGTACCTGCTGGATTACACCCATGGCGGGAAAAATATGTTTCTCTTCACCTCCAATGTGACGGGTGTGGAGGTTCCGCCCGAAAACATCATGGAAGCATACCGGTATCTGCGGGAATTCGATCCGTCAACGGCGGAGAAACACTCCGTCAAGTGGAGAGACTGGCCATGGCGGCTGACGCATGAGGAGGGTTGTCATGGCTGACATGGCGGCTGACGCACGAGGAGGGTTGTCATGGCTGACATGGCGGCTGACGCACGAGGAGGGTTGTCATGGCTGACATGCCTGCTGCGGGAAAGTGACTCCGTGCTGGTTTTGAACGACTTCCCACATTGCGTGAAGTCCCGTTTTCCGTCATGATAATGGAAAGAACAACTGCCAGGACGTCGGGTTGAAGCAGCCGGTCCTGTACCTGATGGATCCGGCACCGGCGGGAAGCTGAGGGATGATTCTTGATGGTTCGGTGTCTGCCATTCATTCGACTGAAAAAGGCAAGCATGCGGTTGAAGATCATCGGCATTACGATGCTGATGGTGCTTCTTCCCATGTTTTTTTCCGCCTTTTATTTCTACACCGAGTTCTCCAAGGCCCTCATCCGGAACACCTATGACAACCTGGAGCGGCAAATCCGGCAAACCACAGAGAACATCACATTATCCTACAGCATTCTGAACAATTCCTCCCTGCATTTCTTCTCCAACAAGAACATTCGTGAATGGTTGTCGGGCGAATGGTCCCTGGAAGGAAATCCGCTGGACTTGCTGAAGAAAAAGCTTCAGCTTGAGGCCGACCTCAAGTACAGCATGCTGTTCAACAATGCCTGGGATATGAAACTCGTCAATACCGCCTATTTCTTTCTGGATGGGGAAACCTTCGTATCGGTTTCAAGAGCGCCGATCAATCCGGAAGTTCTTGCTGAAAACAATCTCGCAGCCTATGGGAAAATCAGCCGGATACCGGCCAGGGGTGTTGTCTGCCTGCCGCCGACAGCACGGGACCATACGCTGTATCTCTCAAGAACCATTTCCAGGGTGGATGAACCGGATGTTTTCCTCAGCCTGCTCATCGGAACCGATGAGAATGTCTTTGCGGCAAAATACCAGGATTTGCTGACTTATCCTGGGTCACTCGCGTATGTCGTGGATGACAGGGGGATCATCTTCTCCAGTTCCGGCAAGGACCTCCTGGGAGAGCCGGTCGACCGCGTATTTCAAGGGAATCGTCCGGCATCCGGCGTTACGGAACTCACCCTGGACGGCGAAGTGTATCTGATGGCTTCGGAACGCATCGGAGACAGCGGGTTGACCTTCATTTTCGCCCTCCCGAAGGGACAGATCCGGGAGGCCCTTTCCGGCAGCATGCTGAAATATCTCCTCATGACGCTCCTCATGATGGCAGTCTTTCTGACAATCAGCCTTCTGGCGAGTCTGATGTTCACCGGATTCATCAAAACGCTGCTTTCCGGGATCCTTCGAGTCAAATCCGGTGATTATGAGGCGAAGATGCCAGCCTA
>JAIFNI010000199.1 GCA_020047785.1 Clostridia bacterium | reverse complement strand
AAGGGCAAGGTCTGCGCTTTTCACATATCGCCCGATGAGGTCGCGGAGGGTGGAGAGCACCCCTTCTTCCGGCATGGCGGTCACCATGCTGCGCATCACCTGGACAAGCATCGCTTTTACCGTGTCGGTCCGGATTCCCTTTTCCATGGCATTCAACAGCAGACGGGCTGCGTCCATCTGCTGCACTTTCTTCAGGATGCTTTTTTTGTTCAGCAGCTCATTTTCCACCATGGACACAAGCGCCTGCGTAATGCGTGTGCGGTTGGCCGGCAGAATGGCCGTATGCGGAATCGGCAGACCAAGCGGATGACGGAACAAGGCTGTCACGGCAAACCAGTCGGCGATGCCGCCGACAAGGCCTGCCTCGAAGCCGGCCATCAAAGCCTGCAGCCAATTGTTGTCAGGCAAAATCAGGCGATCAAGCGTCAGAACGAGTGTGAAGCCAATCGCCATGGCGAGCAGGGAAACTGACGCGATTTGATGTGTCTTTCCAACCATAGCGGTCCTTTCCGGAATATCTTTCATGTGGTGTTGACCTTCATTATACGCCAGGATGTTCATAATGTTGCTGCAATCGGTACCATGCAAAACAAGGGGCGATTCTGTGCCATATTCGGATATCCTGGTTGGATAATCGACCGCTTCCCCAAATGAATGAATTGCAGATAAGGATACCTTAAAATTCAAAATCATGGTATCATGTTTCCTAAAGCGCTGATGGTCCGGGTCAGGCGCATGTTCCGGAAAGACAGAAAGGTGACGCTGAGGCAACCGGTGCCATACCTCGGCGAACGCCTGCAAATCGGCAGATGGACTGAATACGATAACGAATGATATCCGTTTTTCGTCTTTGGCCAAGGAAAGGCAGCATATGTTCAAGACAAAGGGTCTCTTTCACCCCGGCATGAAGCGGGAGGCCATCCTGCTGTTCGTCGCCATCGCCTTCATCGGGCTTTCCCAGGGATTTGCCGAGAACATTTGGACGAACTATTACAGCATCATCGGTATGCAGACCGGGGATAGGACTTTGCTGGAGCCAATCCGGGAGATGCCCGGCCTGCTCATGATGTTCATCATCGCCGCATTGTCCTTTCTGACATTGGGCCGGATGGGCGCCGTCGCCATGGCGACGAGGGCGGTTGGCCTCATTTCTCTCGCCTGGTTTGTGAATGACTTCAACCCCGTCTTCCTCACCTTCATGGTGGTCATCAGTCTGGGTGACCACATCTTCATGCCGCTCCGCAACAGCATCGGCATCACCGTGGCTCAGACGGGTCGGGAGGGGAAGGTCATCGGCATCATGGATGCGATGACCACCATCCTGTACATGGCGGCGAGCATGCCCATCCTTTTCTTCTTCAGCGGAAAGAAAATTGAGGATTACCGGATCCTTTTCATTCTGGCAGCGGTCGCCGCACTCGGAGCCGGTATCTCGCTGTTCCTGATGCGAACGCGCAAAACGGGCGAGGTGGCTCCGAAAGCCGCACGACTAGTCTTCAAGAAGAAGTTCTGGCTGTACTACCTGATCAGCTTCATCAGCGGTCTTCGCAAGCAGATTTTCCTTGTGTTCGCACCATGGATGCTTGTCAAGACGTTTTCCCAACCGCTGCAGACCATGACACTGCTGAACATCATTGGCGCGCTGGCCATTTTCTTTTTCAACCCTTTCATGGGACACCTCATCGACCGGATGGGAGAACGGAAACTGCTGGTCGGTGGCGGACTTGTGGCTACGGCCATCTATGTGACCTACGCGGTTCTATGCACGCAAAGTCCCGAAAACGGCTTCGTCGTGTTGGCACTGCTTGCATTGAGTTTTACGGACCGCCTTTCCCAGTCGACCCTCATGGGACGCGATATCTTCGTCAAGCATACAGCTTCCTCGCCGGATGAAATCATGCCGACGCTCTCCGCGGGGGTCAGCATGGACCATATTGCCAGTGTCCTGTCCCCGATGCTCGGTGGCCTGATCTGGACGACTGTAGGCCCGCAGTGGGTCTTTGTGGCCGGAGCCGTGATTGGCCTCCTGTACACGGGTATGTGCCTGCTGGTACCTGGCAAGAAAACCACCGCTGTTCATGAAATGGCCGATGCGGTATGACCTGAGCAATGATGCTTCTGTTCCTTCCCGCAATCAAGTAAAATCATTCATACAGGCAAACTCCCTCATATGCATTTGTCCATGAGGGAGTTTTGCTTTGCGGTTTTATTTCAGCGAGTTCGTGCAGGGTGCAGACATGTGGTTTTTCCAGGAGTAAGCATTCCTGAGGCACATTTGTTGTATCCTGAGGAATGGAAGACTATACTGAAATCAGGAACGGTCTTTTTTTCTTTCCGGTGATCCGGGGTTTGTCCTTCATGGTCCGTCTTGCGGAAAAAGGGGATTTTATGGAATTTTTCAGTTTTATCGAGGGAATTCAAACACTTCAGGCGATGATTCTCCTCATCGGACTTGTTTTGCTTTTGGTCGAAGCGTTCATGCCAGGTTTCGGCATTGCGGGTGGAACGGGGATCGGGTTGCTTGTCCTTGGAATCATTCTGACGGCGCGGTCTCCCTTCGAGGCCTTCGCCATGGTGCTGCTTCTATTGCTGTTCATTGCGCTCCTCATCCTGATTGTATTGAGATCCGCCAAAAAGGGGACAATTGCCAAAAAATTGATTCTCTGGTCGGCGGCCCGACAGGAGGAAGGATTCAGCACTTCATCGGACATGACTTCCCTGGTCGGGCATTCAGGCATTGCCGTCACCATCCTCAGGCCGTCGGGAACGGGTGAGTTTGAGGGAAAGCGGATGGATGTGGTCTCCGAAGGACCTTTCATAGAAGCGGGGACCAAAATTCGGGTGATTCGGGCAGAGGGCAGGCGAATTGTTGTGGAATCTGTTCCCTGATCCGGCAGCGCTTCAGGATCATATCGCAAGTGGTGTCTATTCCTGACGGAAAATCCGTACAGGGTTGTATTGAGAGGGAGGCAAGTCATGGGAGATCCGTTGTTTGGTTATTTTCTGCTTCTGGCTGCGATTGCATTGGTCATTTCCCTGTTTTTCAGCTTTGTTCCGGTTGGCCTTTGGATTTCGGCGTCGGCGGCTGGCGTGAAGGTTGGCATCTTCAACCTCATCGGCATGAGACTTCGCCGCGTCATGCCGACCCGTGTGGTCAATCCGCTCATCAAGGCAATCAAAGCCGGACTTACCGTGAACATCAATCAGCTCGAAGCGCATTACCTGGCTGGAGGAAATGTGGACAAGGTTGTCAACGCCTTGATCGCGGCGCAGCGTGCCGAGATTCCGCTGGTGTTCGAACGGGCTGCGGCCATCGATCTGGCGGGTCGTGATGTGCTGGAAGCCGTCCAGATGAGCGTCAACCCGAAAGTGATTGAAACACCGCTCGTGGCCGCCATTGCAAAAGATGGCATCGAATTGAAGGCCAAAGCCAGGGTGACGGTCCGTGCCAACATCGAACGACTGGTCGGCGGCGCTGGGGAACAGACCATTATCGCCAGAGTTGGCGAAGGCATTGTCACAACCATCGGTTCAGCCATGAGTCACAAGGATGTTCTGGAAAATCCGGACCGTATCTCCAAGACGGTCCTCAGCAAGGGTCTTGATGCAGGTACAGCCTTTGAGATTTTGTCCATCGACATCGCGGATGTGGATGTCGGCCGCAATATTGGTGCACAATTGCAGACAGATCAGGCGGAAGCGGACAAGCGGATTGCCCAGGCCAAGGCGGAAGAGCGTCGGGCCATGGCCGTTGCCCGGGAACAGGAAATGAAGGCGGCCGTCGTCGAAATGCGGGCCAAGGTGGTCGAGGCCGAAGCGGAAGTGCCGAAGGCAATGGCAACCGCCCTGCGTGAAGGCAAACTGGGCGTCATGGACTATTACAACATGCAGAACGTCATATCGGACACCCAGATGCGGAATACCATCGCAGGAACCGGCAAGACAGACGCGTCCACATCGGACCCCAAGTGATGGATGCTTCTGAACCCTTCACTGCGGTACGGAGATGAAAAACTGCCATCCGGGAGGTGCTGACCATGTCAAATGAAAAGGAACGAATTCAACAGGCCGGACCGACCGTCAACCGGGTCCCCGTGCCGCAGGCAGAACAGCCAGAAACGCCGTCATCTTCCTTAAAAGCTTCCGGAAACCGGCCGATGGAGCCGAAGAAAGTGGACATCGGAAACACAGAGCCGGACGTCCTGCAGATTTTCCGGCATTTGACCCAGGAGCGGGTGATGGAAGGCGTTCTGATGGCGGAGATCCTTGGCAGGCCGCTGGCGCTGAGACGACGACAACCTCGTATATGATTCCGTTGGCGTTCCGCATGACACTCCATCAAGTCAGGGTAGAGCGGAATAGACGAATGCTTCAAACAAATTTCAGGAAATGAGCCGGCGTTGCCGGCTCATTTCTTTTCCTTCAGATAAATCGTATTCAGGTTCAGCCAATAGTTCATCCTGTCCGCATCGGGTTCCACAAAAACATCCACATGGTCAAACACCAGCAGGACGCTCAATTCAGGGGTATCGAACCGGACACTCATATCATGCAGGGAGGCATTCTGCGGTTTTCCTTCATTGGTTGGGAATGTGGCTGATATCCGCTCGATATATGCATTCATATCTTGAACGAGGATTTCGCGATCATCCAGCATGATGTTCAAATCCGGGATCCCGGAAACGGTGTTCACTGTCCAGACAATCCGATACAGGCCGTTTTCACCCTCTACCATGACCGGAATGCCGCCTTTTGATTCGTTGATCTGCATGTTGACCGCCCAGTGATAGTCGCCGATATCCACTGCGCCGGGCTCCAATGTCAGAAACATGCCGATGGGGGTGGATCCTGACTCCGCAAACTTGTCGATCTTCGGCCAGGTTTTTTCAAACCCGAATATTTCCTTGAAGCGATTGTTGTTGTCAAGCCGCTCATCAAACCAGGCTGGAAGGTTCGCCTTCTCCGCATGGACAAGATAGTCAACCGCGTCCGTAATTCCTTCCCGTGTGGTCAAGTCCGGCATTGCCGACGCTGGAGAGAGGGAATCTCCTGCAAGCATGTTCTGTTCTTTGAGCAGACTTTCCAGGCGGTTGACCTGGGCGGTGACCGGCAGCGCGTGAAGACCGACGACCGGAAGAACCGACAGGAAGGCAAGGCTGCAGGCGATCACGGCTATCAGGGTATGGGCGCGGGATTTCAGGATCAGCAGCAGGACCATGGCGGTCACTGCCAGCAGCCAGACCAGTCCAAAGGAATAACTGGCCATTTTCAAGCCGACCTCTTTCACCTGAAGAATCCAGGCCCATGCCTCAAACACGAGGATGACCAGTGCCGAGATTGGATAAACCTGTCGATAGAATTTGGCAAGCCCTGTCTCGTGGTGTGTGACCAGGACATGGAGCAGGAGACCGCCGACAGCATAGCTCGCCGCGATGCCGGAAAGCTGCAGGAACACGGGCCATTCGCCGGTGATGAGAATTCTTCCCGCCCAGGCAAGAAGGACGGCCGTCAGGGCCAGGGCAATCGGAATGGCGATGGTGCCGAGCAGGATTTCTATGAAGCGGGGCTGTTTTTGCGCGGTTTCCCGGTGTTCATCCACCTTGCCCATATGAAAGTCCGGAAAGTACCCGATAAAAATGGCAAAAGCCAGGAAACCGACCAGGGTTCCGAGATATTGAAAGACCTTTATGCTCATGTCCCGATATAGAAGGGCCTGAATCGCCCGTGCGACCCCGGATGTGCCGCCCATCAGCACGAGGCCGTAAATCAGCGCGATGAAAAATGCCTTGAGCGTCATGAACAGGGAGCGTGAAAAATCGGATTGATCCTTCGGATGACCAGCCAGAATCACAAAGATAATGAGACTGATCAGAATGCCCATGCTGAGACGGGTTACGGCGATATTCTGCAGTTTGGCAATACGGGCTCCTTCCGGAATGATGCCGCCCGTCAGGTAAAGAATCGGGAAGACAATCCCGGCTGCCAACCCGCCAAGCAGGTTGGCGGCCAGAAAACTGCCTGGTCGATCCATCCTGTTTCTGGCCACCAGAATCGGAACCAGGCTGAAAGCGGCGCCAAACGCGAAGGACCAATGAAGACACCCGAAGAGGAAATTGTAGGGTTCCTGCAGCGGCCAGTCGAGATGGATCCGGATGATCGTCACCAGCGTGAAGCCTGCCGCACAGGCGATGACGGCGGGAAAGGACAGAAAAGCTTTACCCGCACCCTTGAAACTCGTCGCAATCGAACGTGAAAAACCATTCATGTCCCACACCCCTTTCAAAGCGGGGAACCGGCATCCGGCATACCTGACCGGAAATGGCATGCGGTTCTTTCCCTTCCATTATACGCGCATTTGGACAGGCAAGCGGAGCAAACCGGCTGGCAGACCGGATCATTTCATGGTCATTTCACGGTTGACAGAAGACAAAAGAACGGAGCTTCATGACGGGTTATTCTCGCGTCATCGTGAAGGGGCCTTTCAGCCAGTGCTTTCCGGTTCCGTATGTATCCGTCAGTTCACCGGATATGGTTTGTCCATCCTCGGAAAGTGTCCCGAGGAGGACCATTCCGTCGATGTTGCCGTTCCGCAGGTCGATGGTGAGGGTGCCATCTCCATTGTCCGTTGTATTTGTGCTGGATAAGGCAACTTCCATGATAAAGGGCACATGCATGTAAGCAGTCTGTTCCCCCCCATCGATGGCTCCAAATCTCAAACCGTGACCGATGGCGGAAATGCCGCCGCTATGCTGGCATTCCGATTCAAACCGGTACGAGACCGACCATGAGCCCAGCGGCGAATCATTTCCTCCATCCGGGGTCGTGGATGAAACCGGTGCGCCGACGTCTATCGTGAACGAAGCGTCCCCGATCACGACGGATGGATTTTCCTCCTCCCGGACCGATACCGTACCGGTGAAGGAACCCACCTTTTCATACAGGTGCGGCAACTCCGGCAGATTTCCCTGCAAGATTTCAGAACCGTCATTGAAATCCCACACATAAAGCGGTTTGTTTACCGTGCCTTCCAGTGCTGCAGTGAAATTGACGATTTCACCGGCAGAAATGGCCGCAGTTTCGGGGGTGACCGTGACCGCCGCATCGCCGACCGTGATGCCGAATCGTCGAAAATTGATGTACCGGTATTTACCCGGTTCCGTTTCCTTCATGGTGAGGACGCCCAGGTCGATGACGCCGGGCGCTGCGTCAATCACCGCCCATTGGTCGATATCGACGCCGATTTTATCTATGACGCGAACGGAGTTCGTGCCGAAATAGAACCAATGCTTCAGCCCGGGCACGTCAATATCCGGCGCGACAAGCAATTGCCCCACTTTTCCGCCGACAGACAGTGCGGAAGAGGGCAGTCTCATGCCATCGGTGAGGGGCATTGATATCAGCTGGTTCTGCATGTCTCTTCCCGCAGCAATGGTCAATGCGTTGTCTTGTGGGAACAGGGGGGAGACAAGGTCTTTTCCGGCCGTTTCCATGGTGTCCAGCCAAAGGCGGGTAACCGTGCCGACATCGACGAGGGCGGATGTGCCGAAGTATCCGTACCATTGGTAAGGGACTGCATGGTCGGCAGCCGACGTCGCATCGGAACCGGAGTAATAGGTGCCGAAGGCTCCGTCCGGGTTGCCGCTGCTGTCTGTTTTGCCGAAATCGAAGGGAACCGTCCGTTCACTGCCCGGAAAATTCGGGTCACACACGAGGATGCTTTTTCCGGCAATGCCATAGGCGAGGATGGCATGCGCCGAAGTGGCGGTAGTTCCGGGTTGGATTCCCTTGATATACATCATCTGGGGTTGGCCGGACAATGCCATGGAATACGCGAAAGAATAGAAAGTATTTCGATCATCATCCGCAATGGCTTCCTTGTATTGTTGCGTCAGAGGAGACGGCGTGCTCCAGAACCAGGCGTGATGCCTGTGGACGGCACTGCTAAGTCGGATGGCCAAAGCATCATCCCAGAAGAAAGTCATGGTCTTGTCCGGGGTGACATTGTCGAACCGATAACTCAACGGCGCTTCCCAGCCGACTCGTCCTGCTTTGTGATTCCTGTAATAGACGATATTCGCAAAGGTTTGGCCGGCGCAATGTCCTTTGGGTTCCAGTATGGAGCCGATGTTTGGAGATTGAATGTCGTCCGTACCTGGCCTGAATCCTGTGTCGACATCATCCATGATTCGATCGGTCTTCACTTTCGAAACGATGATTTCCGAAAAATGCGAAGTCAGCAAGGTGATGGAGTTGTTCGTCAGTTCGGTGAAAGGGATGCCTTCGAGGGTGCCGGATGATCGGTCGTAATAGAAGCCCATGGCGAACTCATCGTCTGTTTTCGTGATGGGGATGGTGAGCATCATGGGCTGTGCGGCGAATTCATGCCCGTTTTCGATAGTGATCAGCGGGGTGATGGGTTTGAAGAGTTCTCCGAGTTCATGAGAAACGATTGCTGTTTCGCGGAATTCGAATGATATCTCCTGCTCATAGGCTCCTGACGGAACTTTCAGGGTCAAGCCGTTCAACTGAGAATCAGGCGCATTGACAGTCATGGCATCGCCATCCGACGGATCGTCCGAGACAGCAAGCGATATGGTTTTCCCGAACTTGATTGCGCCGGAATCCGTCACCAGGCCATCCGGATTGCGGAAGAGAATGAAGACGCCTGCCAGAAGTGCAATCATCAGAAGAATCCAGCCGAGCGGATTTCCTTTTTTGAGAGGAGGGTGGGGATGGGGAGGACGCGGGTATTGCGACTGGACCGGTCCATGGATTGGAGGATGAACCGAGCCACGGATTGGAGGTTGAACCGGTTGGCGGGGCAGCGCCCCCTTTTGCTTGGGCCGTGGCTGTCCCTGGGCCGGGTATGGCGGGTAAGGCTGAAACGGCTGCGCCGGCGGAGTCTGCCGTCCGGGCAATACAGGCACCGCCGTGCCGCATTGAGGGCAGAAATGCACATCCGGAGGAAGAGGATATCCGCAGCGGGTGCAGTTCATATTTTCCCTTCTTTCACAATCTTCCGCAAATTGACCTCACTGAGATTGATTATAAGTCCATCAGCCGGACTGAGGCAAATAAATCCCATTGTTTCGTGAAATCGTCCGATACGATCCGGTATCCGCGTGGTACGCTGAAAAGGTGTGAGTCGGATCTGCATGGATCCACGCATCATATCAGGAAACATCGCATCATCGTGGAGGGAAGCATGAACATCGGATTGGGCATCGATACCGGCGGAACCTGTACGGACGCTGTATTATACGACTTTGACGCGAAAAAGGTCGTGGCATCCGCCAAATCAGTCACAACGAAAGAGGATTTGTCCATCGGCATCCTGTCCGCCATCGACAGCCTGCCAGCCGAACGTTTGCCGGAAGTGACCCGGGTAGCGCTGTCCACCACGCTGGCAACCAATGCCTGCGTCGAAAACAAGGGTGGCCGCGCAAAACTGCTGATGATCAATGCCTATCGCAAGGTGGTTGAGGAGTCGGGGAAGCATTACGGACTTCCGGTGATGGAAGAGATACGATTCCTGGACATGTCGGCACCGATTGATCAAACGGACAAGAATCCTGTATCATCGGATTTTGGGGCAGACGTTGCCCATCCTGACATGGATATGCCAATGACTATGACCGGGGTTGCCCTTGCGGACATGGATGTGTCTCCGCTCAAAGCCGGGGAATCACTTTCGGACCCATGGGTGACTTTCTTCGATGAAAACGGCGACTGGTTCAGGGATGCGGAGTCTTTCGGCATCGTGGAGCTGGATGCCGCGCTGAATGGAGCCGTACTGGAAAAAACTGCGAAGACGAAATTTGCCGAACAGTGCGAAATGCCGGCCATCGGCAGTTACGAGTTGTTTGCCGAGCCGAATGTCCTCCAGCGCGGAGCCGGAACCCTTCTGAACGCCAGGCTGATGCCGGTCATCGGCGGATTTCTCGCATCCGTGAGACGCTCCCTGAGGCAGCGTGGCATCAAGGCTCCCGTCGTCATTGTCCGCAGCGATGGAACCCTCATGTCCGAGTCGTTTACAGGGGTTCGCCCCGTCGAGACGCTGCTCTGCGGTCCCGCAGCCTCCGTCATGGGCGGGATGGCACTCTCCGGGGCAAGAGACAGTCTGATTGTGGATATGGGCGGCACCACCACGGACATGGCCATAGTCAGAAACGGCATCCCGTTGAAGGCGCGGGACGGGGTCCGGATCGGGAAATGGAAGACTTATGTGAAAGGGGTCTACATCGACACGTTCGGACTAGGGGGAGACAGTGCCATCCGCCACACCCAGCACGGGCATCTTCATTTGGACAGCGCAAGGGTCATGCCGCTCTCCATGGCTGCATCCCGTTGGCCGCAGATCGTTCCGAGACTGGAACGTCTTCTGGGAGAAAAAACCAGACACTCGCTTCCTTTGCATGAGTTCTTCGCGCTGGTTCGTGACCCGGACAAGATGCCGGATGCTTCCTCCCGTTATACGGAACGTGAACTCACATTCTGCAGGTCGTTGGGCAAGGGACCGCTGATCTGGGCGGATGCCGCCGCTGCCATGGGGCTGGACATATACAACCTCGACACAAAAAGATTGGAGCGGGAAGGCGTCATCATCCGCTGCGGGTTGACGCCAACCGATCTGATGCACGTCCGAGGCGAGTTCAACCGATATGATGCAAAGGCGGCCGAACTCGGTCTGCGTTTCGTATCCGCCTGCTGCGACATGGAACCGGAAAATCTGGTGGAAGCCATATATGACCGGATCAAAAAGACGCTCTATATCCATCTTGTCCAACTGCTGCTGGAGGAATCCGATCCATATTACCGGAAACACGGTCTGGGCCACGGCCTGGAACGACTGATCGCAGCCCGGTGGGACGCGTTTCGGGGAGAGCCGGTTCGGACAGGGCGGGCAGACCATCCGGAGAATCCGCTGCTTTCCTGGCAGAAGGCAAAACCCGAAACACAGTCGGGAGAAGCGGTCGGTTTGCTGTCATATGAATTCAGGACCCCATCCGTCCTCGTGGCGATTGGTGCACCCACACACCTGTTTCTTCCCGATGTTGCACGGGCCCTCGGAACCACCTGCGTCATCCCCGAACACGCAGGTGTCGCGAACGCCATCGGCGCAGTCATGAGCCATGTATCGGCGGAAGTGACCGTCGACATCCGCCTGGAAGGCGGACCGGGAGGATTTGCAGGTTTCAGGGTACGCGGCATCACGGAAAGCAGGTTGATTGAAGACCGTGATGAAGCCATCCTCTTTGCCCGGCAGGAGGCCGAATCCGAGGCAGTGGCGGAAGCCCTTCGGCGTGGCGCGCTGGGAGAGATCTCTGTCACCTCGGTAGTTTCCGGTGATGCTGCTGAGGCACGGGGAGGCGCTGTCATAGAACTTGGCATTTCCGTGACGGCAACTGCGGTAGGCGGTGCCGGAATCGGCTGACGGGAGATCGGGCGGAATGGGCAGGCGTGGAGAACGGGATACAGGCAGACTGGACATGAAGACTACAGGCAGACTGGACTTTCAAGAATCCAGCCTTATGCCAGGTTGCCTGCAGGTGATTTCTTTCCGCGACTAGACCCCTGCACGCAAATCACGGACCGTTGCATTTTCCAGATGAAACGAATGGAAATCCAGCTCTGCTCCATCACCGCCGGGACATTGCGCCACCAGTCCGATTCTTAGCTTCTGTGGAACATCCATTCCGAAATACCGGACCATGTTCCAATGAATGCCGTCCGGGCCGTACTGCATGCCAAACACGTTGCCGACACGGACGATCTGAAGCCATACTTCCGGCCAGTGGTAATTGACTCCGTTGCCATCATCGGAAGCGCCATTGGTCACGACGCTGACGATGGCACGTGTACCAAAGTCCGTTGCCTCGAAGCACAATTTGGCCCAATGGTCGGAATCGGCCCACATCATGACCGCGGCGGCATCCCAAACAGATTTGAACCCATGGGACACCAGCACTTTCGCCGTGAAATCTCCTTCGACCTCCAGAAACAGGTATGGCGCTGAAGCCATAACATGCACGCCGGCCGGATCCCTGAAATAATCGCACTTGGCTGGTGCCTTGATGCGAATACCGGTCCCGGACGGGGACAGTACCTGAAACGTCGATGCGTTCTGCCACTTGAAATCTCCGAGCTGTCCCCCGGTCAATTGGTCCAGATAATCCTTGCTCATCATCAACCTCCTTCAAAGAAATCCATTGTAGTTCATGCATGCCAATCCATCATGGCTGCATTGCGTCGAAGAGCACAACACTCCGAATTTTTGGCGTCCAGGTACCGGTACTATACCGGAAGCATGCTTTGGATGACTGCCTTCACCTGTTCGGGCAAGGCTTCGGCCTCTTCCTTCGTCAGTCCTTCCGTAGGTATGGGGGGATGAATCGTCACCTTCACGGTGGCGGGTTTCATGTATCCTTTTTCCTCCATCAGCCGCCAGGATCCGTTGATGGTGACCGGAACGATCGGAACGCCGGCTTTCAGCGCCAGCTTGAAACTGCCCGCCTTGAAATCCGCCATCGGCTTTCCCTTGCTTCGGGTCCCTTCCGGGAAAATAACCATGGAATACCCTTTGCGGATGGATTCCGCCGCACTGTTGATGGTGCGCAGGGATTGGCGCAAATCCTTCCTGTCCATGAAGGCGCACTGCATCAGGCGCATCCAGGAGCGGATCAGCGGCAGCTTCAACACTTCGATTTTCGAAATGAAAGCTTTCGGCGTTGGGACATATCCGAGCATGATCGGGATGTCGTAGTTCCCCTGATGATTTGAAACGAACACAACAGGCTGGCCGACAGGAATATGCTCTTCTCCTGCCACTTCAATGGTTCCACCGCCAAGTCGTATCAACGAACGGGCCCATTTCTTGACTTCACGACCAACCATTTCGTCCCGTTCGGCGATCCGGCCATCCCTGTCGAGTTTCTTGGCCTTGCTCAGCCTTGGCATCAGGACAATCACATACAGCCAGAAATAAATGAACCAGATAAATGTGCGGATCATGATTCCTCCTAGTGGCGTCGTGGGTTTCATCAAACAGGTCCGGGGGAGTTCAGGATTACTCTGGAGAAGGAATATCAGAAGATGGAAGAGCAGGAGATGGAGTATCAGGAGAAGAAATACAGAAGATGGAGTATCAGGAGAAGGAATATCAGGAAAAGGAGTCGTCAGGATAAAGGAATGAACTGCCGTTCCACAAAAACACCTGGTGACAGACCCGGAATAGCGGCATAGGCATCGAGCGTTTCCACAATGCCGGAAGCCGTATCAGACGGATGATGTCCGTCGGATCCGAAGGTGATGCGTTTCCCGCCGCAGGATGCATACAGGGAGGCTAGCGCGGGGGTAGGGAATGCAAGGGGAAGACCCCGGCGATGGTGCTGCGTATTGATTTCCAGTGAGATGCCGTTTTTCACCATGTTGGTGAAGATCCGGCGGACGATGTCCTCCGGCCAGTGATCACGACCTGTTCCACGGCGCAGATAATCCATGTGTGCAAGACCATTGAAACCACCGAAAGCCGTCATGGCTTCCATGACACTGTAGTATCTTTCCTCAAGGGCATCCGGTTCGAATTCGCCGATCCTGTCCTTCTGCAGCACAAAGAAATCACCAAGCCAGTGCACACTGCCGAGGATAAAGTCGTAGGAACGACTTGAAAGCGTTTCGAATTCCCGCGGGAACAGATGGGGTTCTGCAAACTCAAGTCCTTTCAGGATTCGGATCTTGTCCCCATATTGGTCCTGAAGGGCCGAGATTTCCTCAAAATAGGCATCCGGCCGATAATAGGCATTGCCCTCATCGGCGGGATTTGCGTCAAAATGATCCGTGAAGCAAACATATTGCAGATCAAGGGCAATGGCGTTCCGCACATGGGTTTCCATCGTCGCGGACGCGTCGCAGGAAAATGTCGTATGCAGGTGCATGTCGGCCGGATATCCCATGTTTCCTCCAGATGTGTGAACGTTCTCTGACCATTGTACCAGAAACCGTCATGCTCATGATAGAATGGAAGCGCAGGCCGGTATTGAAATGGTTTCCTGCTATTGAAGCGACAGTCCGGCATTGAAATGACAGACAAACAATGAAATGACAGACAAACAATGAAATGACAGACCGGCAATGAAATGACAGTCCGGCGATGAAATGACAGATTGGCAGGAGGATGAAAACATGGCAAGAACCGCATACAAAGCAGAGGGAACCACTGTGGCAGGCCCTTATTCCCAGGCAGTCGAAATGGACGGTTGGATCTATCTTTCCGGTCAGACCCCGATGAACTTTGAAACCGGGAAACTGGTGGAAGGCGGCATCGGCAAGCAGGCGGAGCAGTGCTTCTCCAACCTGAAACGCGTGATGGATGCGGCCGGTCTGGATTGGGACGATATCGTGAAAGTCGGTGTTTTCCTCACCGATATGAGCAAGTTCGCAGAAATGAACGCAGTCTACGCCACCATTTTCAACGCCCCGCAACCAGCCCGGACAACGGTGGCCGTTGCAGCACTGCCCGGTGGCGCGGAACTCGAAATCGACATGATCGCAAGGCGGAAATAACAGCATGAGCATCATCCGAATCAACAGCCTGGCCAAAAAATATGGGGACCGGGTGATTTTCCGTGATGCCAGCCTCCGGCTGGACGATGGGGATCGCCTTGGTCTGGTCGGGTACAACGGAACTGGAAAGACGACCCTGTTTCGCTGCATACTCGGTCAGGAGAAGCCGGATGCGGGCACCGTGGAGATTGATGAGGGCGTCCGGATTGGGTACTTTTCCCAGTTTTCTTCCTTGGACAGTGAAAAGACCATTTTGGCGATCCTCTCTGAAATGTTTGAACACATCCACGAAATGGAGCGGGAACTTGCGGACATCGCTGTGAAATTCGAGACGGCCGGCGAGTCGGAAATGAATGGATTGCTGGATCGCCAAACCCACTTGTTTGAAGAGATGGACCGGCTGGAGGGTTGGGATGTTTCGGTGAAAATCGATACGGTCCTCTCGAAACTCGGTTTTGACGAGGACATGCGGAACCGTTCCCTGCACCAGCTTTCCGGCGGGTGGAAGAATCGCGCGGCGCTCAGCAGGCTGCTGCTGGAAAATCCGGACGTGCTGCTGCTGGATGAACCGACAAATTACCTGGACCTCGAAGGGGTTGCCTGGCTCGAACGCTGGTTCGGGAAGTTCAAGGGCGCCATCGTCGTCATCAGCCATGACCGGCACTTTCTGGATCGTGTCGTGAAGAAGGTCGTGGAAATCGAGAACCATCGTCTGTTTGCCTATGATGGCGGATACAGTGCGTATGTCCTGAAGCGGAAACTGCGGACGAAGGAAATCACGCAGCAGTTCCTTCATGAGGAAGAACTGATCATCTTCGAGGAGGAAGCGGTCAGGGAACGGAAAGCGACCTCTGGAAAACAACTCGGCCGACGGTTGGCCGATCTGAAAAAACGTCAGATCCCGCGACCCGTGGATCAGATATTCACCAGCATGTATGACAGTCTGAATGTGCCGGACAGTTCGCTGATGGTGACTGGTCTATCCAAATCATACGAAGATCGCTGCATCTTCTCAAATCTCTCATTCGAGCTGAGAGCGCAGGAACGTCTTATGGTGCTGGGTGCGAACGGCTGCGGGAAATCCACCCTTCTGAATGTGCTGACCGGGGTCGAGAAGGCGGACGAAGGGCTGATCAAATGGCCCGGGAAAGGCTTCTCCAGCTTTACGCAGGTCTGGAACGAGATGGACCGCGAGGATACGGTGGTTCACATTGTGAATGTGGCGCCATTAGCCTATCGCAGTCAACGGAAAATCGTCGGACGGTTTCTGGACATGCTGCAATTTTCAGAAAAGGATCAGTCTCAGAAAATCGGTCAGCTATCCGGAGGCCAGCAGGCTCGCGTCGCATTGGCGCTCTGTCTGTTGTCTGGCGCGCATACCGTGGTACTGGACGAACCGACGAACCATCTGGACCTCCCCTCCATCCAGGTGATGGAACAGGCGCTTTACCATTTCCCGGGCGCCGTGCTGGCGGTGAGTCATGATCGTTTCTTCATTGAAAAGATTGCGACACGCATGTTGCTGTTCAAGCCGGACGGCACGCTCAGCTGGGACATGGATGACTGGGACGCGCTCGAAGACTAATCCTGCACAAGGGATAAAGGCGGAACCACCCAACTTGAATGCCGACCCAAAAAAGATGAATCGGAAGGAATCAAGCGCAATGTCGCATCAGGATCACCATGAAGCAGAACATACCCCGTTCAGGATGGAAACTTATGGCGTTGGGGAAGAATTCTATCGGACTCTGAACGCACAGCTGAAAAGCCTCATCGAGGGAGAGCCGGATGCGACGGCCAATCTGGCAAATGCCTCCGCCCTCCTGCATCAGGCGATGCCGGAACTCAACTGGGCCGGGTTTTACCTGATGAAAGATGGCGTGCTGGTCCTGGGACCGTTTCAGGGAAAACCGGCCTGTATCCGGATTCCACTTGGAAAAGGCGTCTGCGGGACGGCCGCTTCCGAAGAACGGACACTGGTCGTGCCTGATGTGCATCTCTTTCCCGGGCATATTGCCTGTGACCCGGAATCCGCCTCGGAGATCGTTGTGCCGCTGTTTCAGGATGGCCGTGTGGTCGGGGTTCTCGATATCGACAGCCCGGTGACGAGGCGTTTCGGCGAAATGGACAGGACTGGCCTGGAGGCCTTTGTGGAAGTCCTGGGGAGACACGTACACCTGTAGACATTGCCGGCAGAAGGCTTATCCCGAGGAGACACGTACACCTGTAGACACTTTCGGCAGAAGGCTTATTGGACTGGAAAGTCAAAGAACGTCTTCGGAAAGGGCTCATCCTTCAACCGGAAATGCCACCACTCGATCGATGAAATCACGAAACCCTGTGCCTCCATCGCGTTGCGCAGGATTTTTCTGTTTTCGGCCTGAATCGGAGTCAGGTCCTTGTAGTCGGGATCCGATTCCGGTCCAAAGAAATCGAAAGGACATCCCATATCAAGCGGGAGGCCCGTTTCCTGTCCGACGAGTGTCAGATCAACGGTGCTGCCACGGCTGTGGGAAGATTTACGGGCAACATAGCCATCCTTCAGAATGTCAGCTTTCGACAGGCTCGGATAGTATGTCTGCTGTGTGGCGATGTCCGAAAGGTCCTCGCCCCATCGAACGAAATCCGCAACAGCCTGGGCCGGACGATAAGCATCAAGAATCAGCAGGATGAAGCCCCTGTCTTCGAGTGACGCCTGTACTCTTGCCAGGGCTGCGCAGGCTTTTTCTGTCAGGATGGCCGTATTGGCCTCATAACCCGTGATGGGTCGTCCGATAAAATTATGGCTGCCGAAGTACCGCATATCGATCCGGATATTCGGGATGTTGTCCTCGACATGCACAAATCCTTCCGGCAGCGGGATTCGGGGAAATGCTGCCGGTGAGGGTGGCGTTGCGGTTGGCAGGAAACCGGGTTCTTCGGAAGAGGTAGGGGAACTGACGACTGTCGATTCTGAAGCTGGGAGGACGGAGCCGGCCACCGATTCTGATGCTGGGAGGACGGATCCGACCTCAGATTTTGAATCAGTGGTGGCGGAGATGCCTACCGATTCTGATGCCGGTGTGGCGGAGCTGTCAGACGACTCTTCAGGAATGGCAATGGACGATGAGGCAGCTGCCGCGGAAGCCGTTTCATGAGTCGCAGTGTCTTTTGACAAGGATGCGGCCCCTGCCGGAACGGAAGGATTCTCCGGCAAAAGGATCCGAATCAGAAGGCCCAGACCGATCAGCAGACCGAACAGAGCCCACCTTCTGCGCCTGCAGAAATTTTTACGGGCTGTTCCCTTTGTGCCCGGCCTTTTGTTTCGAGATTCGATGCGATTCATGGAACAGCAGTTCCCTTCCCTCTGCAGCAGGCAAGACCATGCTTCAGGTACACCAGCAGGTTTGCGATATAGTGTTCGGTCGGGTTCGGGTATTCCATGTAACCGGCTGACGGACAAAGAATGAAACGCCCGCTTTTTCTGCCCTCCCGGACGCATGCTTCAATGGCGACCATCAATTCGTCGGACTCGGCCAGCAATATATCTTGAATCTCTATATTTCCTTCCCAACCAATGCGGTTTCCGAACCGGGTGATGATGTCGACCAGATGAATGTCGCCGTTCTTCGGAGGTTCCAGCGGATTGAGCACATCAACGCCCATATCGATGTATTGTTCGACAAAGTCCGCTACTTTTCCATGACAATGCACCCAGACATGTCCACCCGCATTGTGGATGTCGTCACAAAGCGGCTTGTCCCAACGATGGACAAAATCCTCGAAGTCTTGGGGAGACATGAGGGGCGGAATGAACAGCTCCGGACCGACCCACATGAAAGGGCATGTCAACCCGGCCTCAATGGCTGCCTTGGCATGGCTTCGGATCCTTTGCGAGAAAACCCGGACTGTTTCATCCAGCAGATCACGGGCGTCCACACTGAAAAAGGCCAGGTTCTCGGAACCGATCAGGCGGTGCAGCGCATAGGCGGCATGGTCAAGACCAAACATGACAACACCGCGATCCCCCATTCGTGCGGCTTTCGCTTCGTATTCCGACTTGTTGAACAATGCCGGTTCCCAGGGGATGGACAGGACTTTCAACAAATCTTCGGGCTCCTTGACCAAATGTTCAAGGGTGTAGCCGGGTTCGCCGGACAGGGAGATCCGTTCAATGCCGTGCAGATTGCCCTTCGGTGTACGAAAGTTGGTATGGCGGTCCTTCCAGTCCGGGTGACCGGTGTCCTTGTCCTCGTACGTCACCTGGCCGGCGTTGTCACGCCCATGGAACAGATCGAAGGGAGAACCTGCCACCTCGAACAAATCGGAATGGGAGACGGCCTCTTCCCAAACAGGCTTGTAGGCCGGATGCAGCAGCCATTCGTCCATGGATGCACCCCAGAGCTTGAGTGCCGGTCTGTCGATTTCCCGGTTTTCGAAGATACGCAGAATCCGCTCGCGCGATGTCAGTTCCATCATCGAATCCTCCCTTGAAAAAGACGCCGGACCGCTGCCTGAAACCGGAGATCCGGAAAGCGCACGAACCAGCGTCTTGTTCCATGATACCTGATTTCAAGCCAAAGATCACAAACCGATCTTGTACTTGCGGAGCTGCTTGTCCACGCCCTGGACCAGGCTGTCCAGTTCGACGACAGCTTCCTTGAGGCCTTCGATGGCCGTCAGCTGGCGGGTTGTGGAGCCTGAAACCTCTTCGCTGGAGGAGGCGGTCTGCTGGGAAACGGCGGATATGCTTTCGATGGCGGACATGACTTCATTCTTGTCCCGCTGCATGTCGCCGATGGTCTGATTGATCTCGTTGATTTTCACCACGATGGAACGGATGGCTTCTGCAATATTCACGAAAGAGGTGTCTGTCCGGTCAACCGCCAGGCTTTGCTCCTGTGTGACCGCTCTCATGAGCGTCATGGACTTGATGGCCAGGCTGGATTCCTCTTCGATGCTTTCCATGAGGTTCGCGATCTGATTGGTGGATTGCTTGCTTTCGTCGGCAAGTTTCCGGACTTCCTCCGCCACAACGGCAAACCCACGGCCGGCGTCTCCGGCACGTGCCGCTTCAATGGCGGCATTGAGCGCCAGCAGGTTGGTCTGCTCCGCAATGGTCTCGATGGAACGGACAAAGAGGCCGATGTCGTTGATGGTGTTGGTCAGCTTTTCCACGACTGAGAAGATTCGTTCCGAGGATTCGAAGGTTTCCTTGGATTTCTTTCTGAGTATGCCCACGGCTTCCAAACCGACATCATTCAACCCGTTGATGGCGCTGGTATCTTTGGTGACATCCTCGTAACTTCCGTACAGCTGTTCGATCTGCCTGGAAAGCTTCTCTATCATGAGCACACCCAGTTGGGATTCCTTCGCCTGATCGGCTGCTCCGCTTGCAATGCCGGAAATCGTTTCCGATATCTCGCCAATCGCCGAGGAAGCGGTTTGTGCGGTTTCCTTGACTTGATAGGCGGATCCCATGATGGAGCGGGAGAGGCTGAAAAATCCATTGATGAGGTTGCGGATGTCGCTGAGGAGGTCATTCACGGCCGTCGCTGTTCCGGCAAGGACACCGTAGTCCTGCGGAGCGACATAGTGGGTGAAATCGCCTTCCTTGAAGATGTCGATTTCTGCTTCCAGTTTCTCGGCAATTTTGCGGAATGCCTTTTCATGAAGGAGTTTTGTGATGATTGGCACCAGTAGACCGATGATCAGGAAGAACAGGAGAGGCAGCCATTGCTTTGTCAGGATGCCGGACAGGATGCCGGCAGCGGCGCTGAGAACCAGGGAAAGGATGAGGGACATCTGGGTGGCATTGCTGGACTTCTTCATTTGCGGCATGGGTCCTCCTCGGATAATTCATTTGTACATTGGAAAATATTGGGGGAGGATACGGGCGAAACCCTTGATGTGAGAGCGTTGCAGCAATTTTTCCGAGTCCGCGTGATTAGGATTGTATCTTTTCCTGAAAGGCGTGTCAATTGCTGAATGGTGGTATATTCCATACTGTTCACTCAGCCCTGTGCCGTCGATGCAAGGGTTGTCCATGGAGGTCTCCTGAATGTGATGCAAATTCAATCGATCGGTCGGACCATGATCCAGTCCGACTGCGGATCGCTTCCCACCAGGAAGGTCGTCTCGCCTGTGATGCGGAACCCTTCGCGTTCATAGAAAGCGATTGCCC
>JAIFNI010000159.1 GCA_020047785.1 Clostridia bacterium | reverse complement strand
CCATGACAATCTTCTGGAAGTCTCCGCCATGCTTGGAGGCATCGGCACGTGTATCCAGCTTGCCTTCCACGGCCGCCTTCGACAGCATCACGGCATCCGCCACCAATGCGTTCACCGCGTCGATGCAAGTGTTGAGGTTGTTCTTGATTTCATTGAAGTCGCCATTGTACTTGTCTGTGATCTTCGGAGGAATGTCGCCCTTGGAGATACGGTCCACATACTCGGCGGCCACGTTGAGAGGGCCGATGACAGAGTCGAGGGTTCCGTTTACACCCATGACAATCTTCTGGAAGTCACCGCCATGCTTGGAGGCGTCGGCGCGCGTGTCCAGTTTACCTTCCACAGCGGCCTTCGACAGCATCATGGCATCTGCCACCAATGCATTCACCGCGTCTATGCAAACATTGAGATTGTTCTTGATTTCATTGAAATCGCCATTGTACTTGTCCGTAATCTTCGGAGGAATGTCGCCCTTGGAGATGCGGTCTACATACTCGGCAGCCACGTTGAGCGGCCCGATGACGGAATCCAAAGTCTTGTTGACGCCATTGACGATCTTGGCAAAGTCACCGCCATGCTTGGAGGCGTCTGCGCGGGTGTCGAGCTTACCTTCGACTGCCGCAACGGAAAGTCTGTCGGCATCGGTCACAAGCGCCTTGACATTGCCGATGCAGGTCGCAAGTGCCGGCATGATTTCATCCTTGTCATCCGCGGGAACAACGTTCGCGGACATATCACCCGCAGCGATCATCTGGATGACCCTCACGACCTTGTTCTGCAGGGTGTCGGCAAAGTCGTCCATGGCCATCGCCATCTGGCCGACCTCGTCCTTCGTATCCATCTTCAGGCGCATGCCGAGATGTCCCTTGCCCAGTTCCTGAATCATGATCAGCGCCTGTTTCAGAGGCTTGCTGATCATGGAGGAGAGCATGACGCCAAGGAAGATGGCCAGTGCCATGACCACGAGGACAATGATGATCATGGTGGTCATGGTGCCGGTGGCCATTGTCGTATTGTCAGCCGACATTTCGCCTGCCAACCGGACCTTGTAGTCCATGACTTCCTTGATGACATCCTGGAAAGCCCGGGAAGCGAGACCAGCTGCGCCTGTTTCCGAAATGATCGAACGCGCTTCTTCCTTCTTTCCATCGAGAACCAGCTTTTCAACGGCTTTTGCCTGTGTCTTGTATTCCTCTGACGCGCTCTCGAATTTTTCCCAGAGAGCCTTCATTTCCTCCGACCAGATGGTTAAGGCAAAGCTTGTCGAAAGATCATCAATCTCGACAAGGAGACCGTCAATGCGCTCGGAAAATTTCTCCGTTTCCGCCTGGTCTTGCGCCATTACAATGTCGCGAAGATTCACGCGAACCCGCTGGAATGCCGTGGAGATCTGTCCCATTTCAGCCAGCGGCACCGTCATCGTTTCATACAACTTCGTATCCCTGTCATCCGCGGACTTGATGTTGATGACCCCGAACACGCCCATCGCCCCGGCAATCAACGAAACCAGGATGAATCCGGCCAGCAACTTCGCTCCGATCTTCATGTTCATGAACCACTTCATGGAATGCCCTCCCTGTTTGATTTTTCCCTGCTTTATTTTTCCTTGTTTTCTTGGTTCCCCTGTACCTGCATCCGTCTGGAATCTGTCAGAAACTTACCCTCAGGATCCCGCTATTGCAAACATCAAAGAACGCTTCAGCACTTCCGCACATCCCTCCGTCATCGGCTTCCCGTGTCCGAAATAGATGGTCTGGATGGGCAGCCGCGTCAACCTCTCCAGCACCGTGATGAAAGCCTCCTCGTGTTCGCCTTCCGCCGTATTGAGGACCAGCGGGCTGTCCCCCGCAAAAAGCACGCCGTCTTCCTGGTTGAACAGCAGAATGGAATCGCTGCTGTGTCCCGGCATGTGAATGACCTCGAACTGCCTGTCGCCGATGCGGATTCGTTCCCCGTTCCTCAGGACGTGATCCACACCGTCATGATTTCCGGAATAAGCAAATACTTTCGGCTGATATTCCTTTTTCAGGAGCATGACCTGCCCCGTATGGTCATAATGATTGTGCGTCAGGATGATCTGGTCGAGTTTCCGCTGCCCCACCCCCGTATCCGCATCCCGGAGGCGCCGCAGAATCCCCGGGTCCATGCCTGCATCCACCAAAGTGTTCGGGTCTCCCAGCGCCTTCCAGGTGCCGGTCACAAACCAGGCATTGGAGGTGTAGACTGTGCTGTTTTCCGTCAGGTTGACGATTTTCATGCCGCATACCGCCCTCCGCCGACCGTGCCATCATCCCTTTTTCCTGTACAACTGCGCATTGGGCACCGCCTGTTCAAACAGTCCGCTGCATTCCTCCGGCAGTTTCTGGGTCTGCTCCATGGCCAGAAACCCGCCATCGGACAAAGCGTCATGGAACATGCGGATGACCTTGACCCGTTCGTCCGGCTGAAAATGCAGCAGGACGTTCTTGCACATCACCACGCCGAAATCCTTGCCCGGCGGCTTCAAGGTCAGCAGATCGTGTCTCGTGAACCGGACCGACTTGCGGAGCTCCTCCGAAATTTCGTAGGAATCGATTTCCGGCAATTGCCTGAAATGCCGTTCCAGCAGTTCGGCGGGAATCCGTTCCACCTGTTCCCGGGGGTACACGCCCTTTACAATGATCTCCTCGAACAGGTTGCTCCCGTCCAGGTCTGTCGCCGTGATGTGCACATTCCGGAAAAGCATGCCGCTCATGTTCTCGCGCAGGGTAATGGCCAGCGTGTAAGGCTCCGGCCCCATCGCGCATCCGGCATCCCAGAAGTCTATCCGCTGTCGGGAGCGCAGTGTGGGCAGCGCAATGTCCCGAATCATCTCGATGGTCTGCATGTCCCTGAAAAAATAGGTGAACGCCATTGTCATGATTCCTTTCAGGCAAGATTTCGGAAAGTTCGGGTTTTCGGTTCGGCAAGGTGATACGATTCAGCAATGTGATACGGTTCGGCAAGGCGATTCGGTTCAGGCAATCACGCCATCAGACAAGTGTTTCAATGACTTCCAGGTCTTCACCGGTCACCATCTTCTGACAGTCCAGAATCAGCTTGATGTCCGCTCCGACTTTGCCGATGCCCATGATGAACCGATTGTTGAAGCCGCTTTTCGTATCCGGAGGCGGAACAATGTTTTCTTCGGCCAGGTCGAGCACTTCCGCCACATTGTCCACAATCAGCCCAATCTGCATGGTGCCGATGTCCACAACCACAATGCAGGTTCTGTCATTGTACGGAATGCTCTCCTTCTTGAATTTCAGCCTGACATCCATCACCGGAACAATCTTGCCGCGCAGATTGATGATGCCGCGGATGTACGTGCTGGAATCCGGCACCTTCGTGATGGGCTGGATGCCGATGATTTCGGTCACGAACCGGATTTCGATGCCGTACACCTCTTCTCCGACCACAAAGGTGAGGTATTTCCCCTTCTGCGTGTCCTCAAGTTCCTCCCATTCCTGTACCGGTCCCGCCATGACTTTCCCTCCTTGTTTCACAGTTCCGGACCATGACGGTCCGGTTTCACCTTGTTTCACAGTTCCGGACCATGATGTGTCCGTTTTCACCTTGTTTTCCGTTTCCGAACCCTTTCACCGCAGCCATCCACACCCGAATCTCACACATCCAGACCCCCCACGTCCAATATCAGGCTGATGCTGCCGTCTCCGAGAATCGTGCAGCCGGATATCCCGTTGACCTGGCGGAAATAGGCCGGCAGCGGCTTGACGACCACATGCTGTTCCCCGAGCAGTTCGTCCGCGAACAGGCACAGGGACGTTCCTTCGTGTTCGATGACAACCACAATGCCCTCTTCGAGTGCCTGCGCCCGTGCCTCCACCTGAAAACGGCGGTGGAGCCGGACAATTGGGAATGCTTCCCCTCGAATCATAAGCAGTTCATTTCCATCCGCATCGCGGATCGCCTGGGACGGTTCGGCCCGGAGGGACTCCCGGATGGCCATGGTCGGGATGATGTAGCTGCAGTCGCCCACCGAAATCAGCATGCCGTCGATGATGGCCAGCGTGAGGGGAATTCGGATGGTGATGGTGCTGCCCTTGCCCCATTGGCTGTCGATATAGACCGAGCCGCCGATGCGTGTGATGTTTTCCCGCACCACATCCATGCCGACGCCACGGCCGGAGAACTCCGACACGCTTTCCTTTGTGGAAAACCCCGGGAGCATGATGAAACCGAAAATCTCCTTTTCCGTCAGTTCATTGTCCGGTTTCGAGGTCAGTCCATGTTCGCGCGCCTTGGCCAGAATGCGGTCCTTGTTGAGTCCTTTTCCGTCATCCTTCACTTCGATCCAGATCTCACCGCCGTCATTCCGGGCCTCCAGCACAATTCTGCCTTTTTCAGGTTTTCCGGCCGCCTTGCGTTCCGCCTTTGATTCCAGGCCATGATCCATGGCGTTGCGAACCAGATGCATCAGCGGATCCGCGAGCTGATCGATGAGATTCTTGTCCACTTCGGTGTCTTCACCGACCAGAATCAGTTCCGCATCCTTGTCGAGTCGTTTCGTCATATCCCGCACAATGCGGTGCATCTTCTGAAACGTGCCGGAAATCGGGAGCATGCGGATGGACATGACAATGTCCTGCAGTTCGTCCGTCAGTTTGCGCAATTGGTTCGCGGATTTGTGGAACACGTCCAGCTGCAGGCCCGCCAATTCCGGACAACGGGTGACCATGGATTCGGTGATGACGATTTCCCCGACCAGGTCCATCAGCATGTCAAGTTTCTGAATGTTCACGCTGATCAGATTGCTTTTTCCGGATTTCGATGCGCCGGGTGCTTCCCGCACTCCGGGTTCGGAAGCAGCGGCGGACTCGCTCACGGCGGCATAGGGTTCGGAGGCCGGTTCAGCCTCTCCGGAGATTTCCGGCATCACGATGACCGGACGCTTCACAATGCGTTCGACAGGTTCCGTCTGCACCGTTTCCGGATGCGCTTCACTGGGAAGCTGATCAATCACTTCCATGGTTGCCTCGGAGACAAACAAGCCCCGATTCACCAGATCCCGAAGCTCCGCCTCCGGTTTTTTTGAGGAAAACCACAGGTGGAAGCCATTCTCGACGATTTTTTCCCCGCTCGTGGCATCTCCGACCAGATCTGCCGGGTCATGCATCAGCTCGATGCAATGGTCCTGCAGGCCGAAAACGAGCGAATAGGCGCGAATGTTCTCCATCTCGCACCCTTCGTCAAAACAGACATGCGCATGGTACTTCTGCAGGTTTTCAGCATTCTTCTTCTCGTAGCTGCTGATATAGAACTGTTTCGGCTTGACGGGTCTGTCGTTTGAGCCGGTCGGTTCCATGCCGGATGCCCGCTGCAGATCCAGGAGAAACCCGCGGATGGATTCCAGCAGGCTGTCTTCCGCCGCGGTGACGGGCTCGCCCGCCTCCACAAGCTGAATCTGCTCCTTCAGCGCATCCGCCGCGTGCAGCACAAGGTCGCAGATGGCGCGGAAATCGAAGGTTTCGTTCTTGTGATCCCGGATATGGAAAAAGAGGTCCTCCACGGAATGGGCCAGCGCGGCGATGGGGGAGAACATCATCATGCCGGCGGAGCCCTTGATGGTGTGCATGATGCGGAAAATCTCGTTGATGTTCTCCTTCGTGAGGGTTTCCGCCTTTTCCGCGTGCAGGAGGATCTCCTCGAGCGACTCGAGCAGCTGGTTCGATTCGAAGATGAACATATCCAGCATGGGTTCCCGGCCGGAGCCACCGTAATCATTCATGTCCCGGTTTCCTCCAATTCCCTGTCCTTCCCCGGCAGGGGGAGGACCCAATCGAGCATGCTGCGGACACGCGTCCGCAGGTCGTAGGATCTGTCAAGCAGGTTCCATTGGTGGGTAGCTGTCGCCACGAGTCCCGCCAGCAAATCGGAAAGGCCTTCGAGCTCCGTTCCCGCCGGAAGATCGCCCCGTACGGCCGCATCCCGGAGTAGCCCGGCAATGAGGTCGCGCCGCGCGCTGAATATCACCTTCATGCGCTCATCGAGTGAAATGTCGTATTTCCACATATCCATGGAAAACATGACATTGGCAATCTGCGGATACCCGGAATAGTAACCGGCATAGGCATCGCAGACATGGCGGATGGCATCCAGGGGTGCCATGCCGTTTTCGGAGACCGTATCCGCAAGCCCCCCGTCGAATTCGGCAAACCGTTCCAGAATGGCGAGCAGAACCTCCGCCTTGCCATCGAAATGCCGATAGACGGCCGGTTCGGATATGCCTTCCCGTTTGGCGAGTTCCCGGGTTGTCACGCCGGCAAGCCCCGCCTCATCCAGCAGACGGATGGCGGAAATGAGCAGGCGTTCCTTGCGCTTCAGAAACAATTCCGCATTCATCCAGCCGCCTCCTTTGAAAATATTTCAGTTAGTTAATCCTAACAATGCATTGCTATCACGTTTGAATTCTTTTGAAACGGGCAATAAAAAAATAACCGGAAAACTTTTTCAGGAAATCGATCAATTCAACCAATCCTTTTTTTGAGGTATCACCATGCATCAGGGAATGACGGGAAATCGAACCGACAGGACCATCGGCTATCAGTTTCTTTTCAGAACGCTGCTCGCAACAGCCTGCCTGCCGGTTGTCTATCTGGCTGTCTATTTCTTTCTGCTCGTGCCTTCCTTTCCCGTGCCGGGTCATCCCGATGCCCGGCAGGAAGGCCTGCTCTCCATGCTTTTCCATAATCAGGCACTGACAGCCATCCTGACTTCCCTGCTCCTCCTTGGCATTCTGTTTCTTTCCCTTGTGCTGCAGCACCGCATGCACACCAGTGTCACAGGCTTCGTCACAAAGGCCATGGACCTGATGGCGCACCATGAATATGACCCGGAGAGCCTGCCCGGAATCACCCCCTGGGTGCGGGAATCCGCCGCACTCACCGAACTGGTGCGGAATGTCGTTTCGGAACAGCAGTTCATGGAACAGATCAAGCAGGTGGCCGGACGCGGATATGTCATTGAGGATGTGCTGGAAAATCTGTTCCGTCACATGCAGCCCCACATGCCCGTCGACCGGATCGACATCGCCTATGTCAACCGGGTGCGGGGCACCATCACCATCGAACACGCCGTCACCGGTTATTCGTCGATTCTCCTCGCTGCGGGCCATACCTGCCGGATGGATGAACCGAGGTATGCGGAGTGCCTGTTTGCGGGCCGCATGTTCGTTTCCGGCAATCTTTCCGAAGAAACGGGCGCAGGACAGCACGAAGGGACGGATGCCCTGGGACTGCTGGTCCGCGAGGGCATTCTCTCGGGCATGATGTTTCCCCTGTTTTTGAGCGGTTCCGTTTTCGCCTTTCTGTTTTTCGGGTCCCGCGCGGAGGACCGGTTCGGCGACTGGGAACAGATGATTGGCCGGAACACCGCTTCAGAACTCTCTTTCCTGCTGGACAAGACGCTCCTGACGAAGACGATGTTCTCCACCATCACCACCTCGTTTTCGGAACTCGTCGACCGGAAAGACAATGAAACCGGGGACCACATCAACCGCATGGTCGCCTACACGGCCCTGCTTGCCGGGCTGCTCACCACGCATCCGAACGGGGAATACCGCATCAACAACCGCTTTGTGCGGGATGTCACCAACCACGCCGCCATTCACGACATCGGAAAGGTGGCCATTCCGGATGCCATTCTCAAGAAGAACGGCAAGCTGACGCCGGCGGAATGGGAAATCATGAAGACGCATTCCTCCGTCGGCTCCGACATCCTGCTGGACATGAAGCAGGACCTGACCATATTCCGGCAGGATTTCTACGAAGTGGCCACGAACATCGCCCGCCACCACCACGAGCACTGGGATGGAACCGGATATCCGGATGGCCTGAAAGCGGACACCATCCCGCTTGAAGCGCGGATTGTCGCGGTGGCCGATGTTTTCGACGCGCTTTCCACCAAGCGGGTATACAAGGACGCCTGGTCCTTCGAGGACTCCATCCGGGAGCTTCGCGCCTCGGCCGGCACCCATCTGGACCCGGTTCTCGTGGCGCTTTTCCTGGATCATGAGGACGAAGTGCGCGCCATTCACCGGAAAAACGGCATCGCCATATCCGCCATGCCGGCCTGAAAACCTGCCGATACGGTCGGCATGAAACTTGCCGATATATTTGTGGGAGGGAATTGCCATGTTTTCAGGTTCCCGTGGATTGCCGGCCCGGTTGGGCATCGTCGCCTGCCTGAGCCTTTTTTTGCTGTTTGCCTGCGCCGCCGCACCGATTCCGTCCTTTGCGGCTCTTTTGCCCGCGCCGGTATCCGTGCAGGTTTCAAACAACACATGGAACCAGTTCAAGGTGGAGTGGGCTGCCGTTCCTGGTGCGACCGGCTACTGGCTGCAGCGGAGGACGGATGGCGCCTCCACCTTCGACACGGTCGCCATGCCGCCCGCCACACAGACCAGTTATCTGGACATCGTGCAGAACGGACATCTGTATTCCTATCGCGTCCAGGCCATCGGGAACAGCGAGCCCGGATTGTCCGCCGATTCCACCCCCGCTTCCATGCTCTGGCCGACGCAGATTGGTTTGACCCCGCTTGCTTCGGATAAGGTCGAAGTCTCCTGGACACTTCCAGCCAATTCCTGGCTGCCTTCGAACGGATACATACCGGTCATTGAACGGCGTGCTTCCGGTGGCAGCTGGATTTCGGCAGGCAGAGCCGCACTCGGGGCGGCCACCTTTACAGACACCGGTCTGACGGAAGGCACCCGCTACGAATACCGGGTGCAGTTCGACACAGGACTACCGGGCAATCCACTCTGGTATCCGACCACGGACGGACAGTCCGTCTACACGAAGCTGCGGGCGCCTTCCTCGCTGAATGCCTCGCTCACGCCATACGGCACCGTGGATCTGACCTGGATGACCACCGCCACCCTGGCCGCCTCAACCCAGGTCGAACGCAGTTCCGACGGAGGCCCGTTCACGCTGCTCGTCACACTGGGCGCGGGAACCTTGTCCTATTCGGACGGTGCCGTCGCGAATGGGCACGTCTACCGATACAGGGTGCGGCACCAGAACGCCGGTTCGTCAGGAGACTGGTCCCCGGAAGGCCGCATCATCCTGCTTTATCCCGACACCATGACGGCGGAGGCGGCTTATCCTGATCAAATCAATCTCGCCTGGACCTGGCCGTCCGCCGACCCCAGTGTGCTGGGGGAGGCTCGGCCCCGCATCGAGCGCAGAAAGGCCGGAGAATCCGTCTGGACATTGGCCGCGCTGCTGGATCCCGGGGTGACTTCCTTCCGGGATCAGGCCCTGACGCCTGATACCGTCTACAACTATCGCATACAGGCGCAATATGCGGATGGCTCCCTTTCCCCCTGGTACCCCGCGGCCGGACAGGCACGGGAGATTCGAACGGGCATCGCCTGGAATGTCGGTTTTTCAGGCCATGCGTTGTCCGCCACCATGGTCCGTCTGGAATGGGACTTCGATGCCCTCGGCGGCAAAACCGCCATTCTGGAACGATACGATTCGGCCGGGGTCCCGCAGGTCCTCCTCACATCCTCGTCCGAAAGCAGCTTCATCGACACGGATCTGCTTCCTGGAACGGAATACACGTGGCGGCTGACCATACGCGCCCCAAGCGGGTATTCGACAACCTCTTCCGACCCACTCACCGTCAAGACGGAGGCCGCACCGACGCCAGCCAATGCAAAAGCGGCTCCGGCGGCGGCGGACCGCGTGGTCATCAGCTGGCAGTACGATTTCACACAGGAATCCGGCTTTGAAGTCTGGCGCAGGACAAGCGGCACCTGGGAACTCGTGGGGGAGACCAATCGGAATATTCAATACTGGACGGACACGGCCCTTCCCGCAGGCGGACAGGTTCAGTGGAAGGTTCGGGCTGTTCGCGGGAACCACGTCTATTCCGCCTTTGCACTGACCGGATCCCGCACCCTCGACATGCCGGCCCTCCCGCAGACCTTCGATGCGCTCATGAAGCTCGGACGCGTCACACTCAGCTGGGCGGCGCCTTTGCCCGACAAGGGAAGCGAGGTCTTGTACCGGCTTGAGGGCCGAAGTGGTCTGAACGGAATATGGAAGGACATGATGGCCATTCCGGCGGGAAGCCGGTCCGTCGAATGGTTCCTGATGGACATCGGCGAAATGGACTATCGCATCCGTGCCGATGTGAAGGGTCTTTCCCTGTACAGCGGCATGTATGTGTTTCCCGGCAGGGCACCTGAGGCTGTCTCGGGGTTCAAGGCTGTTTCATCCGGTGCGGGGCAGGTCACGCTTGTCTGGGATGAGCCGGATACGGCAGTTTCGGGCTTTCGAATATTCCGGACGGACGATGGAGTCCGTCGCCAGATCGGCACCGCGGCCGGTACTGCCCGCAGATATCCGGACACATCCGCCATGCCCGGGTCGAAGCCCCGGTATTCCATTATTGCCTGGAATGCCTATACCACCTCCCCGGAGGTGACAATGAGCCCGATAACCGTGCCTGCCGCCACCACCTTCACGGACCTTCGGAATTACGGCTGGGCGGCTCCCGCCATCAACCGGCTCGCATCCCTCGGCATCACAAACGGAACCACCCGGACGAGTTATTCGCCCGGCAAGGGTCTCACCCGGGCGGAATACATGAAGATGCTCCTGACAACCCTCGGCATCCCCCAGGCGGACAGGCCTCCCGGTCCGGTGGCGGATGTTCCCGCGGGGGTCTGGTACGCAGGCTGGATGTATGCCGCCCTGACGCACGGCATCCTGCAGCCCGACGCATCGGGCCGCCTGTTCCCGGCCGCGGCCATCACACGCGGGGAAATGGCCCTCTGCACGCAGTATGCCTGCCTTGTGGCGGGAAAGACGATGGCAGCGGCCGAAGTGTCGGTGCTGGATGCCTTTTCGGACCAGGAAGACATTCCGGAAGCCTATCGCGGCGCCATGGCGACCCTCGTCGGAAACAAGCTGCTGGTCGGCAGTTCCGGCAGGAACCTCGCCCCGGCGGCAGGTCTGACGCGGGCGGAAAGCGCTGTGATTCTGGTGCGGCTGCTCGACATGAAGTGAATCAGCCCGAACAGCCGACGATTCACCCCACTTCCGGCTCTGCCCGCTTGAAGCGGTATTGATTCGAAGGGGCGTATGGGCATGAAGAGGCGCATGGATATGAAGAGGTTCATGTCTACAGCATCACAAACATCAGAACGAAGCTGCCGATGAAGGAACAGACGGCCGTGATGATCAGGGAGACACGCATGTAGTCCGTGGATCGCTTGAGCCGGCGGGTGTTGAGGAGAATTCCGGTGCAGCTGAGCAGAAAGAGCCCGGCCATCATCCATTGGGATATTCCGAGAATGCCGAAATCCCAATAGGTCCGCACGCGCACGTCGAGGAGCCTGTCAAAAAAGGTCGTACTCGGCGGGCTCGCTTCATTCGCGATGAGAAGGCTCATAATCAGAAGGACCCACACCGTCACATTGCTGATGTTGATGATCGCCATGATCGGGTCCTTGCGGTGTCTGCGTTCCTTCCAGTACCGGATGGGTCTGTTGTCGTACACCATGGCTCCTCCTGCTCGTCACCGGTCAGACGCATGCCGGCCCTTGCCTACATCATACCCCAGACCTTGCGGAAATCAAATGCCGATTGCGGAGAAACCGGATTGACACTGTCCCCGGCAGGTGAATATATTGCGGAGAAACCGGATTGACACCGCGCCCGGCAAGGGTAAGATGTTAGTGTCTGTATGCTTCACGGTGAATCACATGCAGGCCTGCACATTTTCCGAGACTGCAAGGAGGTTCCCATGAAAACCAGCCTGGACGCGAACACCCGAAGCCTTTTGGCAAAGGGTCTCCATACAAATCCCCATGCCGTGCTCGGCATGCACCTGGTCCACGACCGCGTGGCCGTACGCGCCTGGCAGCCCGGTGCCGCAACGGTTTCCCTGCGGGACGGCAAGACCGGCGAAATCCTTCCCATGACGCCGGAAGAGCCTGCGGGGCTTTTCACCAGCCAGTTCCCGGACCGGAAGGAACGCTTTTCCTACCAGTATGTCGTCACAACATTGGACGGGCAATCATTTGAAACGGAAGACCCGTATCGTTTCTGGCCGACCCTGTCGGAGTACGATCTTCATCTTTTCAATGAAGGCACCCATCACAAGGCCTTTGAAAAACTCGGATGCCATCTGAAGGAGCATGACGGTGTGGCAGGGGCATCCTTCGCGGTTTGGGCCCCCGCCGCAAAACGAGTCAGCGTGGTCGGCACCTTCAACAACTGGAACGGCAGAAGGCATCCGATGCGCCGGATGGGTGCTTCCGGCGTCTGGGAGATCTTCATGCCCGGGTTGTGCAAGGGCGATGTGTACAAATATGAAATTCTGACCCCTTCCGGTGAGTTGTACCTCAAGGCGGATCCGTTCGCCTTTTTCGCAGAGCGCCCGTCGCAGACCGCTTCCGTCTGCTGGGACCTTCAGAACCACACCTGGCGGGACCGTGCCTGGATGACCGCGCGAGCCACAGGAGATCCGTTCCAGAAGCCCCTCAACATCTATGAAATCCATCCGGGTTCCTGGCGGCAGGCACCTGCCGATCAACCCGATCCCCATGCCGGCCCCGGTGATTCCCCCAGCCGGATCGTGGAGGAGAAGGAAGGCGTGGATGCCGGAGAAACCGGATTCCGACTGCTTTCCTGGCTGGAATTGAAGGACAGCCTCATCCCCTATCTCGTGGAGATGCATTATACCCATGTCGAACTCATGCCGATCATGGAACATCCCTATGATGGCTCCTGGGGTTACCAGGTCACCGGGTTCTATGCGCCGACCGCCCGGTATGGTAAACCGGAGGACCTGAAGGAGTTTATCGATGCCTGCCATCGGATGAACATCGGGGTCATTCTGGACTGGGTTCCCGCCCACTTTCCGAAGGACGGCCACGGCCTCGCCCGCTTCGACGGCACCGCCCTGTACGAGCATGCCGATCCCCGCCAGGGCGAGCATGAGCAGTGGGGCACACACATCTTCAACTATGGGCGCCGCGAGGTCCGGAATTTCCTCATTGCAAACGCCATCTACTGGTTCGAGCAGTTCCATGTGGACGGACTGCGCGTGGACGCGGTCGCTTCCATGCTGTACCTGGACTATGCGAGACCGAGCGGCGACTGGATTCCAAACCCGTACGGCGGGCGGGAAAACATTGCGGCCATCGACTTCATCCGGCAGCTCAACCATACCGTATACCGCTATTTCCCGAACGTCATGATGATAGCGGAAGAGTCCACTTCCTGGCCAATGGTCACAAAACCGGTCCAGACAGGCGGTCTCGGCTTCTCCCACAAATGGAACATGGGCTGGATGAATGATTTTCTGAAATACATGTCCACAGACACGCTCTATCGGAAGAATTTCCAGAACCTGCTGACCTTCTCCCTGATGTATGCCTTCCGGGAAAACTATGTGCTGGTGCTCTCCCATGACGAATGCGTTCATGGAAAGAAATCCTTCCTGAACCGGATGCCCGGCGATTACCGGCAGCAGTTCGCCGGTCTTCGGGCCGCCTACGGCTATTTCTTCGCGCACCCCGGCAAAAAGCTGATGTTCATGGGCGGCGAATTCGGACAATTCATTGAATGGCGCTACAAGTACGGATTGGACTGGCTCCTGCTTGAATATGCCCTTCACAGGCAGATGCAGGACTGCGTACGCGACCTGAACGCGATGGTCTGCACGGAAAAGGCGCTTTATGAGCTTGATTCCAGCTTCGACGGTTTCGAATGGGTGGACTGCGACGATGTCGAACACAGCATTCTCACATTTCTCCGAAAAGGGCAGGACTGGCGCGACATGCTGATGATCATCTGCAATTTTTCGACGACCGGCTTCGATGGCTACCGGGTTGGCGCCCCCTTGGACACCACCTACACGGAGGTGCTGAATACGGATGACGAAAAATACGGCGGCAGCGGCTTCTGCAATCGGGAACCGCTCACGGCGGACAAAACCCCGTGGCAGCGAAAACCGTTTTCACTTGTCGTGAAGATCCCCCCCCTTTCAACCCTCATCTTGCGGCCGGATACCTCGAAATACCGGTTGAAGCAGATTGGGAAGTGAATCTCCGTGCAGGCAGAACCGTTGCGGAATTCATGCATATCATACAAAGAAATCATTGTTTTTATATCAATTTTCAGCTATTCACCCAAACATTCCTGTTTTATCAGTCTCTGTTGTGGTAAACCTTGATCGGAAACCAAAACGGGGGAGGCGAATCTGATGAAATTCGACCATATCGCAGTCACGCAGCCATCAGGATCCGGCTCGGTCAACGGCTATTACCAGATTCGGGCGGAAATGCTCGATACCCCGAACAGCAATTGGCGAAGGCAGTTCCAGCTGGCCTGGTACAATTCTCCCGAATGCCGCAGTTTATGTTCAGACGTGAAGCTGGACGGAAACCTCATTCTGGTGCAAATCAAGGATTCCAGGCAGCTTCCCGCGACGGTGACCGCACTGAAGTCTCTCATGGCCGATACGAACGCGCATTTCGGCCCTGCAGGAAGCCAACAGGGCAAAAAATCCATCATTTAGGTCTTGGAAAGAAATAACCAGTTCTACGAATTTCAGAAAACAATGGCCAAACCTGCCATTCTTTTCTGAAAAAGAGCAGGTAATTTCTTTCCGGCGACTTTGACCCCGGAAATGCAGATTCATACTTGGATGAATTGAATTTTAAGGCTTGGATCACTCTCGACTTCATCTATTATCTTATTGTACTGGTCAACAATCTGTGACAACTGTACTCCTCTTGTATCAGTTCGAAAAAGGCTGTGTTCATACACGTTTGATGATAGAAACTGCTCAATATCCCAAACTTCAATTCGTTTACCTATCCCACTGTCAATCGCAAGATTCAATGCAGTGTTTACTCTGTCAAACAAGGTAATGATAACTGGTGATGCCCCTGTATTGAGATTTGTTCTGCACTTCTCAATCAGCGCACCAGATGGTGCCGTTGTACAATGGATTATCGTGTTGCTGATCACGAAATCACCACCTCTGTCCGTGGAAGAGTCGGCTACCGATGCACCGTGCAACATCATTTTGTCCGAAATCATGAGAAACTTGATTTTTGCGCCGACCAAATGCTGAAGTACGGTTCCCTTGTACTGCGTCCCTTTGTTTTGCATTTGCCGCTTTTCTGCCTGATCGAACAGGTCACGAATACAAGCCGAGACTGACATCGAGGAGTCATTCTTCAGCAGAAACGGCTGATTGTTGAAATATTCACGAACCTGTTGTGCCCAATATTCTTCTATCTCATCGATTGAAAAATCCGGGGTGGCCTGCAAGGTATTCATTAAATTCACGTAATTTTGCATCAGCGCCATATTCCCACGAGACGTTCGCCCCGCCTCGCTTGCCAGCACCTTATCAATACCATGCTTCTTCAAAATGCGCTGTAAACGGGAAGAACCAAGACCGGATATTTGTCCTTTCTTTCCAGTAACAAAAGTATCAATTACAATTGGAAACTCAACATTTCTCATCATGTCTGTCAGTTGAATTACTGCAGACAGTGTCCCTTTTGTTTTCACACAATTCTGCCTCATAAAATGGTCGACACAAGACAAGATGATACTCATTTGTATACCGCCTTCGCGAGAGGTACAAGAAATTTCTCTCCGATAAATTGCGCAACAGGAACAGCAACAGCATCTCCCATTGCTTTATATCCGTCAGTTGATGAATTGGGCAAAATGTAAGTATCCGGTGCACCCATCAGTCGAGCCGCCTCACGTGGAGACATGAGCCTTGCACGAATGTGATCTCCATACTTTGTAACTACAAACTGCTTGCTGCTCCCTCCCTCAGGTGTACGCAAGCATCCTGCCAAACCATCAAAGCGAAGTTCAAGGCATTGTTTCCCGTTACGGGTTCTGCGGTATGCAGTCGTAACAAGGTTCTCATATGATTGCAATTTCTCCAGGTGTTTCTCTGGAATCAAGGTCAAGACCTTTTCATTATAAACATATGCCTCATCATCCATCATATCGTGCAGGGACATATCCTGATGCACCGGCTTTTCCGTTGACCACCAAATCCATTTTTCAAGTCGTTTTCCCAGTAGAATGGCCGCTTTGTTATGAAGCCAATTTGGCTCTTTGCTTACAAGATTATCAGGAATACTTGCGTTCTCCTCTACAGCAATGATAAAAACACGCGGTCTGGAATGTGGTAAAAACAATGATGCGTCAACAACCATTGCGCCACACTTATAGCCGAGTCCGGATAATGCACTGTGCAACACCTCATAATTATGCCCATGACTGGAAGACAAAAGACCCACGACATTTTCAACCAATAGAATTGATGGCCTTCGTTCCATCTCTTGCAATATTCTGAGCCACTCCCAAACAAGACCGCTTCTCGTCCCATGAATTCCGCCAAGCGAACCGGCCAACGACAAATCCTGGCAAGGAAAACTTGCCCATGACATATGTGCGTAGGGTATGGTATTCCCTCGAATTTTGCATATATCACCCAAGACAAAATGGCTGTGCTGAAAATTCGCTCTATATATGGCGGCTTTTCTTTCTGATACATCGTTTGCCCACACTGGATGAAACATACCTTGCAATCCGTAAGCAACCAACCCACTTCCGGCAAAGAACTCATGCATCGTCCACTCAGAATGCAAATAAGTTGATGCATGATTTAATGCCTCTACTGTCATAAGCATAAAGCTCTCCACTTCAAGAATCGTGATAAAACTGATAAAGAGATTATATCACGAACTGATGTTTTTTCATCCGCTCTTTCATATGATATGATATTCACATTGCCAAATATGCTCCTGTTTATATTGCGTAAAGACGCGCGTCATCACATCATTGCAACGAAGGGCATGGCACAACGAAAGGCACGACATGAAGAATCACCGCCTGGTCCCGGTTCTGGCCATCCTTTTTGCCGTTTTTGTCTGGGGGATCTCCTTTGTCTCCACCAAAGTCGTTCTGGGCGATCTGCCCCCGGTCTCCATCGCGTTTTTCAGGCAGTTGATCGCCATCCTGCCGCTTCTTCTGCTTCTGCGCCTGAACAAGGATACGCTGCGAATCCGGAAACGGGAAATTCCGCTGTTCTTTGTGGCCGCCTTCTTTGGCCTCGTGCTGTACTTCGTGTTTGAGAACACCGGTCTGATGTATACCAGTGCTTCCAATGCAGCCATGCTGGTTGCGGCCATTCCCGTGTTCACACTCGTCATCGAAAGCGTGATCGGTCACAAGAAACTTTCGCTCTTCACCCTGACCATGGTGCTCATTTCCATCGGAGGCGTGTATCTCGTGCTGTTCGAGAACGGCATGCCGGACTTCTCGAGCAAAACGTTCCTCGGAAACATGCTGGTCTTCGGCGCCATGGTTTCCTGGATCGCCTACACCTATCTCAGCAAGCGACTCGGCGCAAGATACAACAGCCTGAAGATCACCACCCTGCAGACATTCTGCAGCATCCCGCTGTTTGTCCCGTTTCTCATTCGGGAAATACCTGATTGGAAGGTGCCGTCAGGCCTTTCCCTGCTGCATCTTGCCTTTCTGGGCACGCTCTGCTCGGCAGCGGCCTATGTGGCCTATCTTCACGGGGTTCAGAAGCTCGGACCCATCCTGCCCTCGGCCTTTCTGAATCTGCTCCCCGTCGTCACCATATTGACCGGCATGGTGCTTCTGGCCGAAATCCCCACCTGGAGCCAGATTACCGGTGCCACACTCATCATCGGCAGTTTGACCGCCCTCACCCTGAAGGGACGGAAAACCGCCGTCACGGAAACCGACAGAAAGGAAGGAACCACTCATGAAACATATTCCAGCAAAACAAATCCCAGCGAGGCAAATTCCATTGATACAAATACCGGCGAGGCAAAAACTGAAACGGGTCATGCCCGCGCTGCTGGTTCTGACACTCTCTCTCGCGCTGCTCGCGGGCTGCGCACCCAGGACGAATGAACTGATCGTCGGCATGGAACTCCAGTACCCGCCGTTCGAAACGACCGATGCGAACGGAAATCCCACCGGCATCAGCGTCGACACCGCCATGAAGCTGGGAGAATTCCTTGGCCGCAAGGTCAGAATTGTAAACACCTCCTACAGCGGACTCATCCCGGCCCTGCAAAGCAAGCAGATCGACATCATCCTTTCATCGATGACCATCACGGACAAGCGCAAGGAATCCATCGATTTTTCCGACCCGTATGCGCAGGCAAATCTGGCGCTGCTCATCGGGAAGGATTCATCGGTGAATTCCTCCGCTGACCTGAAGACCGGCATGAAGATTGCCGTGAAAAAGGGAACCACCGCCCATGTCTACGCCGATGCGCACTTTCAGGACGCGGAAGTGCTGGTGTTCGATTCGGAAGGTTCCTGCATTCTGGAAGTGAGCACGGGCAAGGCGGATGTGTTCATTTACGACCAGATGAGCATCTACAAGGCCTGGCAGACCAATCCCGACACCACGCGCACGAATCTCGAGCCGTTCGCTGAAACGCCGGAGAACTGGGGCATCGGTCTCCGACAGGGAGATGACGCGCTCAAGAAACAAATCAATGATTTCATCCGTACGAGCAAGGAAAATGGTTTCTTCGCCAGCCTGGCGGAAAAATACCTCAAGGATATGAAAGCGGTGTTCGATGAACTTGGCATCCCCTTCTTCTTCTAGTCCGGCAAACGGTCCGCCGGATGCAGGCGATCAGAAGAAATCCGACAGTCCGGCAGAATCCTCATCATCCAGGCGCTCCCTGTTCTCACGACTTTTCCTGCGTCTGGAGGGGCAATCCCCCTCCAGGCCGCAGAGTCTGTTCAACGGCCTCCTGGTCGGCGGCGTCATTGCCGGTTTCTTCATCCTGACTTTTCTCACCCTGGATTACACACCCCGATGGAACCTGTTATGGCTCTATCGGGAAAAGGTGCTGTCCGGATTTGTGAATACGCTGGCCATCAGTGGCATCGCGCTGGTGCTGTCGCTGATCATCGGGCTGGCAACCGCGCTCAGCAGCCGCTCCCGCCTGATTCCGCTCGTGACCTTCGGGCGCATGTACATCGGCCTGATCCGGAACACACCGCTCATGGTGCAGATCATCATCCTGTTTTATGTGGTCGGCACCGCCCTGAACATCACGAACCGCTATCTGGTCGGCGCGCTGATCCTCGCCTGTTTCAGCGGGGCATATGTCAGTGAAATCATCCGGGCCGGCATCGAAAGCATTCCGGCCAGCCAGATAGAATCCGGACAGTCTCTGGGTTTCACCCGATTTCAATTATACCGGTTCGTGATTCTGCCGCAGGTGGCCAAGCGCATCACGCCAGGCATCGCAGGCCAACTCGTCTCTCTTGTGAAGGATTCCTCCCTCCTCTCCATCATTGCCGTCAGCGAAGTCACGAAAGTGGTTCAGGAAATCGATTCCCTGAACTATGCGACCATTGAGACATTCATCCAGTTGGCAGGGTTGTACCTGCTGATCACTCTGCCGCTTTCCGCCCTGGCGAAAATGCTGGAAAGGCGATTCGCATATGAAAATTGACATCAAAAGCCTGAACAGGCGGTTTGCGAAGAAACGTGGAATTCAAACGCCTGGAAAGGCGGTTCGCGTATGAGAATTGACATCGATCGCCTGAACAAGCGATATGACGGCAAGGAAATCCTGAAAGACCTGACCCTGCATATGGACGATGTGTCCACCCTTGCCATCACCGGACCGTCCGGCGGAGGGAAATCCACGCTGCTCCGCATTCTTGCGGGCCTGCAGAAGCCTTATTCCGGTCAGGTTTTTCTCGACGGGCAGGAGATCAGGTTCGAAGCGGAACCACTCCATGCCTGGCGGAAATCCATCGGTGTCGTCTTCCAGGCCTACAACCTTTTTCCACATATGACCGCCCTTGAAAACATCGTCCTGCCGATGACCGCGGTACACAAAATTCCGAGGTCGGCCGCCCTTGAAAAGGCCCATGCGCTTCTGGAACGTTTCCGGCTGACGGAACACATGCTCAAGAAGCCGGGACAGCTTTCCGGAGGCCAGCAGCAGCGCATCGCCATCGCGCGCGCCATTGCCGTGAGTTCCGGCCTGCTTTTGCTGGATGAACCCACTTCAGCACTCGACCCATTCATGACGAAGGAAGTGCTGGACATGCTGCGGGAGCTTTCCCAGGAAAACAGGACCATTCTGATGGTCACGCACGAAATTGCCTTTGCGGCGGGTGTCTGCGACCACATGGTCTATCTGGAGGACGGACGGATTGTGGAAGCGGGTTTTACAGCCGACGTCATCAAGGCGACGGGGATGGGCGGGCAATAAGGTGCTGCCATCCACAAGGATGATACGTTGTGCAAGAGGAACCTGATGTGTTGATCGGGAGCGATGCGATTGATCAACACATCAGGTTCCTCTTGCACAAAATTCCTTGTCATGGTACCATTGCACCGTTAGTTACATAAAAGATACCGGATTTCTTGCATGTAACATGATATGTCATAGGTAATGAACTCGTGTTTATGACAGTGGCTATCCGTTCGGGTACCAACACCGGCAACGATAGACAAGGAAAGAGAGGCTCCATATGGCTGCCAGAAACGCATTGAAGGAAACCCTCGCGGAAGAACGCAAGCTGAATGCCCAGGAAACCGATACCCGCATCACGAAAATACTTGCAGGCTGCGACAATGAACCGCTTCCCGGACATGTCGAGTGTTCCATCGAGAAAGCGCTTGATGTGCTCGGCGGCAAGTGGACCTTCCTCATCATCCGTGACCTCCAGTGCGGGAC
>JAIFNI010000134.1 GCA_020047785.1 Clostridia bacterium | reverse complement strand
GCCATCAATGCCTTGATGACGAGGGTCGGCAGCGCATACTGCGCATATCCACCCAGCAGATCGGACAGCATGGAGCCGACACCGGCCGCAAAAGCGCCATAAAACGGACCTACAGCCAGAACGGACAGGAAGATCATGCTGTCACCCAGATGGATGTAGCCCGAGGTGAACGGGACCGGCACCTTCACCAGATAGGTGAGCAGGAAGACAAGTGCGGTCATCAGACCGGTCAGAACCAGGCGCTGTGTTTGTTTCATCCATGCCTTACCCTTCATTTTTTTGCAAGTATACCATGATGCATTTCCGCTGTGAAGGCGCTTCAGCCAGTCAGACCGCATTCTCGGAAGAATTGTGTCGATACGGTTTTGACGTGCGTGGCGGACCCATATCGTCGTGATTCCAAAAACAAGGCAGCCGGTGGTATAATGGGTGAAAACCGCCCATTCCCATCCGGTTGCCGGCATCTGGAGCCACCGGCGGACAATGGCGTCCGAAAGTGAGAAGAAACATGCAGAAAATGAAGATCCGCGCCCTTTACACAAGGCCGTCCGCACCGGCGGCAACAGACCCCGAAATCATTCAAATCTGCGGTTGGGTCAGGACCGTGCGCGATTCCAAGAACTTTGGCTTTCTTGAATTGAATGATGGCTCCTATCAGAGAAACCTTCAGATTGTTCTGGATGGCGCCATGCCCAATTTCTCGGAAATCGTCCGGCTGAATGTCGGGAGTTCCGTTCGGGTTACCGGCAAACTGGTCGAGACACCGAACGCCAAACAGCCATTCGAGCTCCATGCCGATTCCGTCGGGGTGGAGGGAACCTCCACCCCGGAATACCCGCTGCAGAAGAAGCGTCACTCCATGGAATACCTGCGCACCATCGCGCATCTCCGTCCACGCACGAATACCTTCTCCGCCGTCTTTCGCGTCCGTTCCCTTCTGGCGCATGCCATCCACACCTTCTTTCAGGATCGCGGCTTCGTTTACGTACATACGCCGATCATCACGGGGAGCGACTGCGAAGGCGCCGGTGAAATGTTCCGCGTTTCCACGCTGGATCCGCAGAATCCGCCCAGGCTGGAGAACGGAGCCATCAATTATTCCGAGGATTTTTTCGGAAAGTCCACCAATCTGACCGTCAGCGGACAGTTGGCTGTCGAGGCATTCTGCATGGCGTTCGGCCAGGTTTACACGTTCGGACCGACTTTCCGGGCCGAGAACAGCAATACCGCCCGCCATGCCGCGGAATTCTGGATGATCGAGCCGGAAGTGGCCTTTGCTGACCTGCAGGACAACATGCAGCTGGCCGAAGACATGATTCGTTTCCTCGTGCAGGAAATGCTGGCCAAGGCACCGGAAGAAATCGCCTTCTTCAACCAGTTTGTGGACAATACCCTGCTGGAGAGACTCCATCGTCTGGTGGATTCCGAATTCGGACGCATCACGTATACCGAGGCGGTTGAGATGCTGCAGAAGAGCGGCAGGGAATTCCAATACCCGGTTGCCTGGGGCATCGATCTGCAGACGGAGCATGAACGGTATCTTACCGAGGAAGTCATGAAGAAGCCGGTCTTTGTCACGGATTACCCGAAGGACATCAAAGCCTTCTACATGCGGATGAACGAGGACGGGAGAACCGTCGCCGCCATGGACCTGCTGGTGCCGGGCGTGGGCGAGATCATCGGCGGCAGCCAGCGCGAGGAGCGTCTGGACCGGCTGGAAGCCCGTATGGAGGACATGGGCCTGCATGTGGAGGATTACTGGTGGTATGCGGACCTCCGCCGCTATGGCGGCACAAGGCATGCCGGATATGGGCTGGGTTTCGAACGCATCCTGATGTACATCACGGGCATTCCGAACATCCGCGATGTCATTCCCTATCCGCGAACGGTCAACAGCGCGGAATTCTAGGCGATCAGGATGTGTGCAAAAACCGTTTCAGAAGCCCTTCCCGTGCTTTCCGCTCCAATTCGTCCGGCAATGGGGAAAGCCTTTCGCCGGCAGGATACCGGCGCAGCAAGGCGCGTTCCAGCAGAAAATCCGCCAGGGCCGGGTTCTTCGGAAGCAGGCTTCCATGGGAATAACTGCCGATGACATTTCGGTACAGGGCGCCTTCCGTTCCATCCGACCCCGTGTTGCCATGACCGTACAGCACGCGGCCGAGCGGGTTGACGGAAGGCCCTCTGAATGTCATGCCGGAATGGTTCTCAAAGCCGATGACCTTTCTGTTTTCTTCCGGCAGGAAGGGACAATCGAAGATCAGATTGCCGATCAGACGCTTCCTGCCCGCTTCCGTGCAGACATCGAGGGCGCCCAGACACTCGATTCGTTTTCCTTCCCCGGTGAGGTAGTGGGAACCGAGCAGCTGATAGCCGCCGCAGATGGCAAGAAACACAACGTCCGATTCAACCGCCCGCAGAATGTCATCCCGTTTTTTCGTCAAGGCGTCGTCCTGCAGGATGGCCTGTTCATAATCCTGCCCCCCGCCGATGAAAACGATGTCCGCACGGTCCGCATCAAACGGATCGCCCAGGGAAACAGGCACGACGTTCAGCTGAATGCCGCGCCATTCGCAGCGGCGTTTCAGCGTGACAATATTGCCGCGGTCGCCATACAGGTTCATCAGATCGGGGTACAGGTGGATCAAGGTCAGTTCGCGCATGTCGGCTCCTTGTTCATTGCGGGCGGCCTTCGGCCTTGTCTTGCCTGATGTCGTTCATCATAAAAGCCTGTATTCAGTCGGCGGACTCTTCCGGAGATGATGGACATTTCCACAGATGACGGACTTTTTTGAAGTATCCGGGCAGTCACTTCCAGAAATCCCTCAATCCGTAGCGTTTGGCCAGGATGCCGCGCAGCGCCAGAAGCGCCGTGTAGGTGGGCATCAGGCAGAGTGTCCCGCCTTTCGGCGTGCGTGCCAGCGCGTCGAGGAACATGGCATCCGGTTCCGGACAGATGAGAATCCGTGATTCCGGCACACCCGCATATTTGAGCCGCACAGCCATGTCATCGGCACGGAGGCCGGAGACAGCCATGAAAGCCGCATCATCGGCAGCCTGTTCTTCGAATCGGCTTGCAAACCTGGCCGCGAACCGTTCAAAATCGACATCCCAAAGCCAGGAAACATCCGTTCCGTCCGCGAGTCCGTCGTTGATCAGGAAAGCCGGTGTGACCGGTCCCGGAAGGGTTTCGAGATATCCCAGCACCTGGTCGAAGCCGGTCGGGTTCTTCACCAGAATGATTTGAACCGTACGGCCTTCCGCCTGGAAGGATTCCATGCGGCCGAAACCGCGCTCGAAGGAAGCAAGGGCCTTCACGACGGCATCGTGCGGCAGGGAGAGGGCTTCGGCGAGGGCGGCGGCGGACAGACCGTTGTAGACGTTGTACAGCCCGGGAAGGCCGATTTCAGCCTCATAGGCGCCGCGGTTCGTGACAATGCGCACCCGGGAGCTGTCAGGACCGGCCACGACGGTTTCGCAGAGAATCGCAGGCGTCGGACGTCCATATCCGCAGGAGGGACACGAGAAATGACCGAGATGCCCATAGGAGGAAGCCGAATACCGGTAACGGGTGCTGCATCGGATGCAGAAGGCGGCATCCGATGAGAAGGCATCCGAACCCGGTGAAGCGGAAACGGACAGACCGAAGGGGAAGAGTCTGCGGGAAGCGGCCTTTCCGGTGTCCATGCCGATGCCGAGGGAGGCACACAGGGAATCGTCCGCATTGAAGACAAGCAGGGAGTCCGGTGTTCCCGCAAGGCCTTCCCGGACGGCGTTCAGGGTGGAATACAGCTCCCCGAACCGGTCCAGCTGATCCCGGAAGAAATTGGTCGCAATGACGGCTTTCGGCTTCAGATGCGGCGCCGTGACGCGGAAAGCCGCTTCATCCGCTTCGAGGAGCAGCCAGGGAACTTTTGGGTTTCCGAACAGGGATGTGGCGCAGGCCACGGTTGCCGTGATCCCGCTGGCCAGATTCGCGCCGGATTTGTTCGTGCGGTAGCGCAGACCCGATGCCTCAAGCAATTGGGCCACCATGCGGGACGTGGTCGTTTTCCCGTTTGTGCCCGTCACCATGAGGATGCTGAAATGGCCGGACAGCCTGGCAAGCAGGTCCGGGCAAATGCGAAGGGCCACTTTTCCCGGAAGGCTTGTGCCTCCGCTGCCCAGCAGGCGCATGGTGAAGGTGAGAAACCGTGCGGCGAGGACCGCTGCGGAGGTTTTTGCCGAAAAGGCCATGCTGCTTCTCCCTGGATGTCGCAAAATGAGGATGTCGACGAGTTTTCCGGCAGAATCATGGTATGATTGCTGTCAACTTGCACCTGAAAAGCCACAAATGCCTTTTTGGGCTGCAAACCATGGAATCCGCCTCTTCCGTATTATACAATAGGGAGGAGCCGTGCCACAACGTCGGCTCGCGACGGGAGAGACAGACATGGGAACAATCCTCTTGCTGGACGGAAACAGCCTCATCAACCGCGCCTATTACGGGGTGAAGAGCACGACCACCCTGTCCACGGCCGATGGTACGCCGACCAACGCCGTCTTTGGCTTCGTCAACATTCTGAACCGGTATCTGGAGGACATCGCACCGACCCGGGTCGTGGTGGCTTTCGACACGAAAGCCCCGACATTCCGCCACGGCCTCTACGACAATTACAAGGGAGACCGGAAAGGCATGCCGGATGAGCTGGCGGTCCAGATGCCCCTGCTGAAGGACATGCTGGATGCCATGTGCATTTATCGGGTGGAACGGGAGGGTCTGGAGGCGGATGACTTCATCGGCATCCTCTCGCATATGGGAGAACAGGCGGGCGAACAGGTTTTCATCGTCACGGGCGATCGGGACGCCCTGCAGCTGGTCAGCGAGAAAATCACGGTCATGATCCCGTCCACCGGAAAGTATGGAACTGAAACCAATATCTATACGCCGGAGGCCGTGCTTGAAAAATATGGGGTTCCCGCTTCCGCCCTGATTGATGTCAAGGGACTCATGGGGGACCCGTCGGACAGCATTCCCGGCGTTCCTTCGGTCGGGGAGAAGACCGCGCTGGACCTGATTGCCCGATACGGGAACATCGAAGGCGTCTACGAGCACCTGGATGAAATCACCAAACCCGCGCTCCACCGCAATCTGGACGAGAACCGCGAACTTGCCTTCCTGAGCAGGAAACTGGGAGTCATCATACGGGACGCGGATTCCGTTCTGCCGGAAGGGTTTCTCGACCTGGACCGCATGGACTGGAATGGACCGGATCGCTCCGCCCTGCGCGCCTGCTTCGAACGGCTGGAATTCCGCAGCCTGATCCGGAAATTCAAGCTTGAGGATGCAGGATTGACGGGCTTGGCGGAAATATCCCATCAGGCGGATAAACAGGCGGAACGCCTGCCGTCGGTTCGAATCCGCACACTGGCGGATTTTTCCCACGCGGCGGATCATCTGGCAGCCCATCCGAAGGCCGATTGCGCACTGGTTCTGGCAGATCCCGGCGGAACTGCCACGGCCGCAGCCTGGTCGAATGACACGCAGGAAATGGAAGACACCGTTCTGTTCCAGATGCCGATGGAAATGCCGGGGGAAAAGCCGCGCAACCTCATCCTTGTCCTTTACTGCGACGGCCATCGGTTCACGATGGAAACCGGCGGTCCCCTTCCGGAAAAGCCCATTGCGGAGAAGCTGGGAAACCTGCTCGTCGGGCGGAAGGTGTTCTGTCACGACATGAAGACGCTTTTCCGCTTCTTTGATGTGAACGGTGTGAAGATGCCGGACGATTTGTTCGATACCATGCTGGCCGAATATCTGCTCGATCCATCCCGGGACCGTTATGTGCTGCGGGATCTGGCCGTGCGCCATCTTGGCCGGGACGGGGAGACCCCCGACAGACTTCTCGAGGACGCGAAGCGGCAGGCTGTCACGCCGAAACAGCTGACGGATGCCGCGGAACATGCCGCCGATGTGCTTTCCGCAGTCGGACAGGCGCAGAAGATCCTGCTGGAGGCAAACGGGCAGACTTCCCTTCTGGAAACCGTGGAGATGCCGCTGGCGCTTGTCCTGGGGGAAATGGAACGGGACGGCTTCCGGGTGGACCCGGACATGCTCGTTGAATACGGGAATGCCCTGCAGATTCGCATCAGGGACCTTGAGGCGCAGATTCATCTGCATGCGGGGGAGCCCTTCAATATCCTGTCACCCAAGCAGCTCGGCATCATCCTCTTTGAAAAACTGGGGCTGCCGTCCGCGAAGAAAACGAAAACCGGCTATTCGACCGATGCGGATGTGCTGGAAGCGCTTGTCGAATCGCACCCCATCATCCGTCTGCTGCTGGAGTACCGCCAGCTCACGAAATTGAAGTCCACCTATGCGGATGGCCTGCTGAAAGTCATTTCCCCGATCACCGGACGGGTGCACTCCAGTTTCAACCAGACCATCGCGGTGACCGGGCGCATCAGCAGCACCGAACCGAACCTGCAGAACATACCCATTCGAACGGAAGCCGGACGGCTCATTCGAAAGGCTTTCCTGCCCAAGCCGGGGTTTGTGTTCGTGGACGCGGACTACTCGCAGATCGAACTGCGCGTGCTGGCGCATGTGACCGGTGATGAAACGCTTCGCCGGGCATTTCTGGAGGGAACCGACATTCATGCGCTGACCGCCTCCCAGGTCTTCCATGTGGAAAAAACGGAGGTCACCTCCGAAATGAGGCGGCGCGCCAAGGCGGTCAACTTCGGCATCATCTACGGCATCAGCGATTTTGGCCTTTCGCGGGACCTGGGGATTTACAGGAAGGAAGCGGCGGCCTACATCGAGGGGTACCTGAACACGTATCCGGGCGTGCGTCAGTATATGGAGGATGTCGTGGAACAGGCGAAAGCGCAGGGATACGTGGAGACGCTGCTGCACCGGCGCAGATACCTGCCGGAGCTGAAAAGCGCCAATTTCAACGTGCGTTCCTTCGGCAAACGCATCGCCCTGAACACCCCCATCCAGGGAACCGCGGCGGATATCATCAAAATTGCCATGATCCGGGTACGGGACGCCTTGCGGGAAAAGTGTCCGGAAGCACGGCTGATCCTTCAGGTCCATGATGAACTTGTCGTGGAGACGCCCGATGCGGATGTCGCCGTCGTGGAAAAGGTGGTTCGGGACTGCATGGAGCATGCCATGACGCTTTCCGTTCCGATGACGGCGGATGTCGGACACGGACCGAACTGGTTCGATGCGAAGCATTGAGGGAGCTGATATGCGTACAGGGAAAAACCAGAGGCCGCGCACCCGTCCTTTCCATGTCATCGGCGTGACCGGTGGCATCGGATCGGGAAAATCCACGGTATCGGGTATGCTTGTGAAACACGGAGCCCGCCTGATTGACGCGGATGCCATTTCCCGCCGGGCGACGGAACCCGGCATGCCGGCCGTTCAGGAAATCGTGGAACGGTTCGGGGAAGCACTTGTCGACAGGGAAGGACGGCTGGACCGTGCTGCCCTGGCCGGGCTTGTCTTTGCCGACCCGGCAGGACGGAAGGACCTGGAACGGATCATCCACAAAAAGGTCGTCGAGGCCATTGATGCCTGTCTGGGCGCATGGACGGCGGAAGCTTATGACGGATTGGTCGTCCTTGATGTGCCGATCCCCGTGGAACGCGGATTCCAGGATGTCTGCGATGAAATCTGGGTGGTGGACGGGTCCGAGGATGTTCGGGCAGGTCGGGTTGCGCTGCGGAGCGGGTTGTCCGAAGAGGCCGTTCGGGCGCGAATGGCCGCGCAGAACAGTCGGGAAGCGTACTGCGCTCTTGCGACACGCCTGATCCGCAATGACGGCCGTCTGGATCAGCTGGAACAACTGGTGCAGGAGGGACTGGAGCAGGAAGGACTGTTGCCGGAACAACTGGTGCGGGAAGGACTGGAGCAGGAAGGACTGTTGCAGGAACAACTGGAGCAAGAACAACTGGCGCAGGAGGGACTGGAGCAGGAAGGACTGAAGCCCTGAATGGTGTCCCGGCGGTCTTGCGGAACGTGCGACACCGGTGATAAACTGGAAAAGCGAACCGGAACAGGGAAGTTTCCGGCACAGGAGGATTCCCCCATGAACCAGCCGATGTTCGAACGTGACCTGCTGTACCCGACCGAAGCCCAATTTGAGCCCGGAAGCGTCCATATCAGTGTCTATTCACCGGAACCGGATGGACGGATACCCGTGCATGTGGAGGCCAAGACTCCGCATGACCCGCTTGCAAATCTGGAGATCATCACCCAGATCATGCAGTCGGATATTTTTGATCGCATCCGCATCGACCTCAAAAAGAGCAGCATCATCTACCTGCATCCCGAACATGATGGTCCGGTCATCCGAATTCAATATGCCGAAAACGGAAAAACGCATTCGGAAAAAATTGTCCATCCGGAGGGGTGAACAGCCACCGGGCTGCGGTTTCCCGGTGGAAACAGTTCGCGGTGTGCCGCCGAAACCCACGCGGAAGGCTCGCCGATGCGCATGCGGACATCCATTTCCCGTGACCACAGACAATGTGCGCCTTGATTTCCCGGCGCAATCTGATAGAATGGTTTGGACAGCGGCCATGACAAAAATTTGTCGAACTGTCGCTGCAAGGACAATCCATGACGCGGTTCCGGCCGTGATTGAATGAAAAGGAGATGAACAACATGCCAATGGTCAATACGACCGAAATGTTCAAGAAGGCTTATGCAGGCGGGTATGCCATCGGTGCCTTCAATGTCAACAACATGGAAATCGTGCAGGGCATCACCGAGGCGGCCAAGGAAGTCAATGCTCCCCTCATCCTGCAGGTGTCCTCCGGCGCGCGCAAGTACGCCAACCACACCTACCTGATGAAGTTGATCGAGGCCGCACTCATCGAAACCAATCTGCCCATCGCCGTCCATCTGGATCACGGCGACACCTTCGAACTCTGCAAATCCTGCATCGACGGCGGTTTCACCTCCGTCATGATCGACGGCTCCCATCATTCGTTCGAGGAAAATATCGCCCTCACGAAGAAGGTAGTCGAATATGCCCATGACAAGGGTGTCACCGTCGAAGGCGAACTGGGCCGTCTGGCCGGCGTCGAAGACGATGTCAATGTCAGTGCGGAAGATTCATCCTATACCCACCCGAACGAAGTCGAGGAGTTTGTGTCCCGCACGGGCGTCGATTCCCTCGCCATCGCCATCGGCACAAGCCACGGCGCGTTCAAGTTCACCGGCGAAGCCCACCTGCGCTTCGACATTCTCGAAGAAATCCAGCGCCGCATGCCCGGTTACCCAATCGTGCTCCATGGTGCTTCTTCCGTTATTCCGGAATATGTCGACATGATCAATACGTTCGGCGGCAAGATGCCCGGTGCAAAGGGCGTTCCGGAAGAGATGCTCCGCCAGGCCGCTTCCATGGCCGTCTGTAAAATCAACATCGACTCCGACCTTCGTCTGGCCATGACCGCCTCCATCCGCAAGGTGTTCGCACAATCTCCCGGCGAATTCGACCCGCGCAAATATCTCGCTCCCGCCCGCGACGAAATTCGGAAGCTTGTGAAGAACAAGCTTGTGAACGTTCTCGGCTGCGCCGGCAAAGCCTGAGGTCCTGGAAAGAAACAACCCGGAAATTTCCCAGCTGACAGACGCAAAAAGGAGTTGTCCCGAACGGGATGACTCCTTTTTCTTTACAATTTTTCATCCTGTAAATATCCTGGCAGTGCGGACATGATTCCGGGAGTGCGGATATCAACCTGGCAGTGCGGACATGATTCCGGGAGTGCGGACATCATCCTGGCAGTGCGGACATCATCCTGGCAGTGCTGATATCATTCGGGCGGCCATCGCTTCCAGCAAGTCGGGCCGGTTGATTTCCGGGCACTCGCAGATGGCGAGGCCAAGACAGGCAAGAAGATCCCCAAGATTGCGTCCGATCGGCCTGCCCTGTGCGCAGAACAGTTTTCGGAGCTGATTGACATCGACTGCCGGTTTTGAAACATCGGGCACCGACGGCACCCGGGAAGACTGGCCCGAAGCGAATGCCTCCAGCTTCAGGACCCGTTCCACCCATTCCCTGCCTTCCGTAAGAGCAATAAATCTAAGGTTACGGGGGGTGGGCGGCAGGTGTGCCGCATGGATGCGCAGCATCTTGCGTATGGCCATTGCCCGGTGCTTCGGAAACCTGTTGTCCCGCATCCAGTTGTCAAGTGCTTTTTCGTGATGGCTCAATCCGGTTGCTATCCAGAACAGCGCCCAAGGCAGGATTTCTCCTTCAGGATTTGTTCCTTCAGGATTTGTTCCTTCAGGAATTGCTCCCTCAGAAATTGCTCCTTCGGGAATTACTCCCTCAGGAATTTCTCCTTCAGGATTTTCTCCTTCAGGATTTCCTCCTTCAGGATTCGGTTCCGTCGCGGAATCCGTCGCAAGATTGCGGATGTCCGGTTTGTCCAGCACCGTCAGGCTTTCCCCCGGATTTTCAGGAGCAGGCAGGCCGGGAAGTTCGAACAGGAAGCGATGGAGGCCGGTTTCCCACCAGAGAGAAGCGCTGGAGGGACAACGGCCCCCGAGTGTCCGGTTCATCTCGTGTTGGATGCGTTCCCGACTGACATGTGCGATCTCCTCGCGGTGATGACGGATGGCCTTCACCGCATCCCCGTCCAGCGTGAAACCGAGCTGGCTGCAGAACCGGACGGCACGCAGCATGCGGAGCGCATCTTCGCGAAAGCGCGCCAGCGGGTCTCCGACACATCGCACCAGCCTCCCCGCCAGGTCAGCCTGTCCGCCGAAGAGATCCACAAGGCCATTTTCCGGCTGCCAGGCCATGGCATTGATCGTGAAGTCGCGCCGGGAGAGGTCGGTCTCCAGGGAATCGGAAAAGCGGACGACATCCGGGTGCCTGTGGTCGGAATAACCGGATTCGGAACGCCATGTGGTAACCTCCACCGGGAGCCTGCGTCTGTCCCTGTCCTTGCCAGATGTCAGGACCGTTACGGTTCCATGCCGCGCACCGGTGTCCAGACTGCCTGGAAACAACGACAGCACCGCATCCGGACGTGCGGACGTGCAAACGTCCCAGTCCGCCGGGGGGCGTTCAAGCAGCAGGTCGCGAACGCAGCCGCCAACCAGCCATGCATCGTGGCCATTCTCGAGAAGGTGTCCCATAACGGATAGTACGGCCTCGGGTGGTGCAAACTCAGGATTCATGCATACTCCAAAAAAAAGATGATACGAGGGGATGGTTCTTGGTATATAATGATTATACAGCACGACTTCCGGTTACGGTACCGGAACGAAGGAGTCTGCATGCGAATCCTGATGCTGTCCTGGGAGTATCCTCCCCGGATCGTGGGCGGTATTTCCCGGGTTGTCTATCATCTGGCTCAGGAACTTGGTGCTGCGGGCCATTTCGTTTCGGTTCTCACCATGACGGACGAAAACCTGCAGCCTTGTGAAACCGACGGACCGGTAACCGTTTATCGGGTTCCCGGCTGGTATGTTCGCCCTATCACGTTCATTGACAGCGTCATGCAGATGAACATGGAGATGGTGGCCGCCGCCGTGCGCCTGATGCAGTCCGGAGAAAAATTTGATATCCTGCACATGCACGACTGGCTGGTCACGTTCGCCGGCAGAACGCTTCTTGGTCTGTATCCGTGGATGGCCGGCGTCACGACGATCCATGCCACGGAATATGGCAGAAACGGCGGCATCCACAACGATGTCCAGAGTTATATCAGCAGCGTCGAGCAGAAATTGACGGAATTGTCCAACAGGGTCATCGTCAACAGTCTTTACATGCAGGAAGAAGTCGGGCGCCTGTTCCATCCGGATGCCGCAAGGCTGCATGTCATCCCGAACGGCGTGGATTTGAACAAATTCTCGAACGTTCCCGTGGACATGGAACTCCGTCGTACCCATGCATCCGATGAGGAACGCATCGTTTTCTTCGTTGGCCGCCTGACGTATGAAAAAGGTGTCCATGTGCTGATGGAAGCGGTACCCAGGGTGCTGGCCCGCAGACCGGACGTGAAGTTTGTCATTGCCGGCAGGGGGCAGGAACTGGATGCGCTCCGGCAACGTGCCTGGAACATGGGCGTGGCGCATCGGGTCGATTTTCCGGGATTCCTCAGTGATGATGAATTGCTGCGGATGTTCCGCATTGTCGACATCGCCGTATTCCCGAGTTTATACGAACCCTTCGGCATTGTTGCCCTGGAAGGCATGGTGGCCGGTGTACCCGTCATTGTTTCCGATGCGGGCGGACTGAATGAAATTGTCACAAATCGGGAAAACGGCATGAAATTTTCCACAGGGAATGCGGACATGCTGGCTCAGGAGATTGTGGAACTGTTGGAAAATGCGGATCTTCGGAGGGCAGTCGTCGGCAACGCAATCCGACTGGTTGACGAACGCTACCGATGGGACCGGATCGCCCAGCGCACGGTCGGTATATATGAGGAAGCCCTGACGGATGTGCTGTGTAAACCTGAATGAACAGGCGGCTTCAGTCTGGAAAATCCTTCTGACTCTGCGGATTTCAAAAAATGGCCCAACTCGCCATTCCCACTTTGGAAGAAAGCAAGTCAGTTCTTTCCGGCGACAGATCGCCTATGAGTGTTTCATGGACTTGTCGGCCGCAGAGGTCCCTTCATCCTGATGAAGAGATTTGTTTTCGGTGAGCTTTGTTGCGCGGAGTTTCAATTCGCATGACCGGTTCGGCCGTTCCCTGTTGCGGCTGCGGCAAAGATGGTATTGGAGGAAAGAATGACGAAACCTAACAAGAACCAATTGAAGATTATCCCGTTGGGAGGATTGGAGGAAATAGGCAAGAACATGACCGTGTTCGAATATGGAGACAGCATCATCGTGGTCGACTGCGGTCTGGCCTTCCCGGAAGACGAAATGCTGGGCATCGACCTGGTCATCCCGGATGTCACCTATCTCGAAAATCATCTGGAAAAACTGAAGGGCATTGTCGTCACGCACGGACATGAAGACCATATCGGCGCACTTCCCTATGTCCTGCGCAAAATCAGCACACCCGTCTACGGCACGGACCTGACCCTCGGACTGATCGAGAACAAACTGCTGGAGCATGAACTGCTCGAAACAACGCAGCTGATTCCGGTGAAAGCCGGCCAGACCATCCAACTCGGCGCGTTCCGCGTGGAGTTCATCCGTTCCACCCACAGCATCGCGGATACGGTCATGCTGGCCATTGAAACCCCTGTCGGCATGGTATTCCACACGGCGGACTTCAAAATCGACCACACCCCCATTGAAGGGGAACCCATAGATTTCCAGCGTATCGCGGAACTCGGCAGGAAAGGCATCCTGCTTCTGATGTCGGACAGCACGAATGTGGAGCGGCCAGGCTACACCATTTCGGAACGCAAGGTCGGAGAGACGTTCGACAATGTGTTCAAGGATGTGAAGGGCCGCATTCTGGTGGCATCCTTTGCATCGAACATACACCGGCTGCAGCAGGTGTTCAATTCAGCCCGGAAGAACAACCGACGGGTCGCCATCTGTGGACGCAGCATGATCAATGTCACCAAAACCGCCTTGAAACTGGGCTATCTGAATATTCCCGAAGAAATTCTGATCGATCTGGACCGGGTCCGGCGCCTGCCCCCCGAACAGGTTGTCATCATCACAACCGGCAGCCAGGGCGAACCGATGTCCGCGCTCAGCCGCATTTCGCAGGGTACGCACAGGCAGGTCGAACTGATGCCGGGCGATCTCGTCATTATTTCAGCCAGCCCGATTCCCGGCAACGAAAAGTTTGTTTACCGCGTCATCAACGAACTGTACAAGAAGGGTGCCAATGTGCTGTACGATTCCCTCGCGGAAATCCATGTCTCCGGGCATGCGCGCCAGGAAGAACTCAAGATGATTCTTGCCATGACGAAGCCGAAGTTTTTCATGCCGGTCCATGGTGAATTCCGCCACTTGAAGCAGCATATGGATCTGGCCATCAGAACCGGAATTCCGGAGGAAAATGTCTTTCTCATGAGCAACGGAAAAACCCTCGAACTGACGGGGAAGACGGCCCAAATCACGCAGACGGTTCATTCCGGCAGTGTGCTGGTTGACGGTCTGGGTGTCGGAGACCTTGGTGACGTTGTGCTGAAAGACCGCAAGCTGCTTTCCGAAGATGGCCTCATCATTGTCGTCGTGACCCTGGATGTGAACAAAAAGTTGGTGGCGGGGCCGGAAGTGCTCACCAGGGGATTTGTCTACGTGAAGGAATCCGAAGGAATCATGGAAGAAATCCGAGTCGTCGCGCGGGATTCGGTCCTTCGGACGCTTGAGAAGCGCAATGATTCCTGGCCGGTCATCAAGAACACCCTGCGGGATGACCTCGGTTCCCACCTCTATCGCAAGACCATGCGCAAACCCATGATCCTGCCGATTGTCGTGGAGGTGCCTGTCAGTGCCGCGAATGAAACTGTCGTTCCGTAGAAGGAAATATCGTGTTCAGCGTTTTCTGTAATAATCGATGCGGTGGTTGTTCCGACGTGCGCGTGTGTATTTGTGCCGGTTTCTGCGTCTGCTGATCGCGCGGAGAATGATGCGGACGACGAGGAGCAGGACGATCAGGCCGCCTGCCATCTTCAATCCGAGAAGAAGAAGCGGATTTTTCAAAAAATCCAGATATCGGTCCCGAACATCCGCCCAGGTACTTTTTTCCACACCATTCTCGGCCACCAGCTTCACCGCACCGATGGTCGTGCTGTTGACAGCCACCTGCAGTTCTCCAAGTATCTGCCCCTTTGAAACGGGAGCCTGGAAAGACTGCGGCAGGATGGCTGACTCCGTGGTGATGGCGGCTGCAAGGGCGGGATCGACGGGCATGAGCCAACTCACGCTTCCAAGCGTATTGACCGTCACTTTTTCATTGTCTGCGGCATCCACGACATCAAAACGGCCATAATATTCGCCGGAAAGCTTCAGATCCGATCGGGCGAAGTTGTTGAAGCCGAATTCCAGAAGCCTGCGCGACTCGAGGAAGGAGACTTCAGGGTTTTCCGCACCCAGAACCACGCCTATCAATTCCAGTCCGTCCGGGTTGATGCCCGCAGAAACGAGACATCGGCCAGCCAATGCCGTATACCCGGTTTTCACACCGATGGCCGTGTAATACTTCGAACCATACGTACCGGGGTTCGATACCAGCTCGTTCGTCGGCAGCAGGTGGCTGATCTGCCAATCCGCACTCTTTCGCAGATTCGTGTCCGGGGCGGTGATGCCGGTCATCCGGATGATGCGCCGGAAGTCCTCATGCTTCATCGCCTCCCTGGCGATCAAGGCCAGGGCGCGTGCCGTGCTGAAGTGCGTTTCCTCCTCCATGCCGCATGGATTCGAGAAATTGGAATCCGATGCGGGAATGCCCAATTCTCTGGCCTTTTCATTCATAAGGGCGCTGAATCCGGCCACCGTGTGGTCCGGCGCGATATTTTCCGCAATGACATAGCCAGCCTCGTTTGCCGAGGTCACCAGCATCATTTCAAGAAGACTTTCCAGGCTGAGTGTTTCACCTGCAAGGATACCGGCGCGGACATAATCGCCGCCGACAGCATGAATGGCTTCCTGGCTGGCCGTCATCCGTGTGTCGATGGATGCATGTTCCAAGGCCACGAGGGCGGTCATGATTTTCGTCGTACTGGCAGGGGACCGTTTCGCATCCGGAGAGTGAGAAGCCAGTTCCAGACCGGTGATCGGGTCGTACAGAAACCAGGACGCGGCTGCCAGCTCCGGCCCTTGCGGCATGGATGGCGGTGCCGAGGCGGATACCGGCCATACGGCCTGATGAAGCGAGACTGAAAGAAATATCACCGCAAACGCCGTCATGAAGCGGCGCACATGTCTTTTCATCATCCTTGTCTCCAATGGCGTCGGTCTGAAGGTCCGTGCCTGCAGCCACGCGTTGACAGCATCCCGGACGGGCCGGCATGCCGGTTTTCTTTCGTGTGAATGGATTTTGCCGCGGATGATTGCCCCTGCAGGGCCAGATTCGTTGCCATCCGGTCAAAACCTTTGCCTGGAACAATCATAACACAAATTCGAATTATGTGGTAACGCAAGCGGACATTGACCCGCGCCAACTTTTCCGCTTCATACCGCGCAACCGGACAGTTGACGCTGACAGAAACCGGGCATACAATATACCCCTGTCCGGGAATTTCGGTCCGGGAATTCGACCGGTTTTTCGTTCACACAGGAGGGGCCGCATGCGGGAAACGGGAAAGAGAAAACTGGCAGTGGCCGCGCTGATAGGGACTGCGATGCTCTGGAGCATCGGCGGGCTTCTCATCAAGAGCGTCCAGTGGAATCCTTTCGGAATCGCCGGCGGAAGAAGTCTCATCGCGCTGCTTGTCTTTCTCCCTTTTATCCGGCAGTGCAGGTTTCGCTGGTCTTTCGACATGCTTGCCGCAGCACTTGCCTATTCCCTGACAACCTTGTTGTTTACGGGTGCCAACAAAATGACGACGGCGGCAAACGCCATCCTGCTTCAGTATACGGCTCCCGTATTCGTCATCCTGCTTGCATCCTTTGTTCTGAAGGAAAAAATGACAAAAATCGATCTGTTCTGTGTTGCCGGTGTGACAGCGGGCCTTGTGCTTTTTGTGGTCCAGGGAATCGGTGGCGGTCATTTCCTCGGGGATGTTCTCGCCTTGTGCAGCGGATTCACATTTGCATGTCTGGCAGTCTTCATGCGGAAACAGAAGGATGCCAATCCCATGGAATCCGTCATTCTGGGCAATCTGCTCAATGCCGTCGTCTGTCTGCCGATCGGGCTGGCGGTATCCAGACCTGCGGGTGGTCTTGAATGGCTGCTGATCCTCGGTCTTGTGCAGCTGGGCATGTCGTATGTGCTGTATTCCTTTGCGGTCAGGCATGTCAGTGCGCTGCAGACGGTTCTTCTGACCGTGCTGGAACCATTGCTCAATCCCGTCTGGGTGTTTCTGGCCACCGGGGAAAGACCCGGTGCGCTTGCAGTCACCGGCGGAATCATTGTTCTCGGCATGGTGGTGCTGCATGCGGTCCTGAAAAATCGGGAGGATGCCGATTTCAAAGAAAAGCAAACCGGTGCCGTGGCTTGATGCATCCATCCGTTTCGATGAAAACAGCTGCAGCACCCTTGTATTTCACGGCAAACGGGTTTACGATGAAAATGGAAGGTCTGGTGCATGTTTGTCCCGCATGGTGCGGAACAATCACCTGAAAGACAATGGTTTCACCACTTCGGACTGATGTCGGATACGGGGCGTATGCCGCATATAAGGAAACCGCATCTGCGGCCTTTGCAGGGGCAAACGCGGTGATTGCGGGTTTTGCCGTTCTGGGACAGTCTTCCGCAGTTTCAGGCACCGGCACCGCCGTTTCCGCTTCCGGCGTTTCCGCTTCCGGTGTTTCCGGTTCCGATGGAACCTCAGGGACGAAATCCACCGAATGCGAAACCTGCAGGAACCGCAAATATCAGGATATCTCCACCGATGCCGGCGTTTCCTTCAAGGCACCCGCGAACATCGATCCATCCGTTGCCGCATCCAGTGTGATGGCACACGAAAAGGAACACATTGCCCTGGCGGAAGGACGTGCGGCGGAATCAGGCGGGCAGGTCATCTCCAGCGTGACCCTCGAGACATCCATCTGCGAGGAGTGCGGGCGGGTCTATGTATCGGGCGGCAAGGCACACATCACAACCATCACACCTGTAGAGAAAAAAGCTGCGGAAAAGGAAGACGCACCCGCATCCGTCGGGCCTGGACGCTCTTCGGATGGAGCAAAAGTCGATTTTCCCGGCATGCCGGCCGGAAGGGCAGCATCCCCGAATCTTGCAACCGGGACGGCCTTGCCGGGGAAAATGGTGTTGGATGACGGCGGGGCCGATCTGTTCAGAAAAATCTACAAACAGACCATGACCGGCAATTTCGGCTTGTTTTTCGATGCAAAGGCCTGAATCGGCCTGAAGCGGTTCAGTGATGGGTCGGATGCTTCGTCCGGCTGTGGTTTTTTCCGAATTTTTCATGCAGTTCCAGATAAACCTGCGCACGGGGCATGGCCATTTCTATGTTGGGCATGAAGTTTTCACGTCCGGCCAATTCAAGGAAACCATTTTTCTCCAGAATGGCAAGCGGCTGATCCTGCATCTGCGTGAACATCAGCAGAATGCGGTGGCGGCGGCAATAGGTATACACCTTGTACAGGGCCTGGTAGGCTGTGGCATCCATGAACGGCACATGCCGGAAACGCAGGATCAGGACCTGTGTGGGAGCGATGTTGTCCTGGATGGTATTGGCGAAAGAATCGGCCGCACCGAAAAAGAATGGGCCATCTATCTGGTAGATCTGGATGCGGGGATCGATGCCATCCGGGTTCGTCAAGGCGAAGTCCGGCTGATCCTGCAGGTCTTCGCGGATGGACTGGATGCTTGTGCTGTCCGCCATTCGCTTCATGAAGAGGAAGGCTGCCAGTACAAGACCGACTTCAATGGCAACGACCAAATCGATGAGAACCGTCAGGACGAATGTGAGCAGCAGAATGAGGACATCGGCTTTTGAAGCTTTCAGGAGCCCCTTGAATACACGGATTTCGCTCATGTTGTAGGCCACTATCATTAGGATTGCCGCGAGTGTGGTCATGGGGATCAGTTTTGCGAAGGGCATCAGGATCAGCATGATGAGAAAAATCGTCAGGGAATGCACGATGCCTGCGACCGGGGAGCGGCCGCCGTTGCGGACGTTTGCCGCCGTACGGGCAATGGCGCCGGTTGCAGGGATGCCGCCGAGAAGAACGGACCCGATATTGGCAATCCCCTGCGCGACCAGTTCCATGTTGGAGCGGTGCTTGCCGCCGATCATGCCGTCTGCGACCACGGCGGAAAGCAGGGATTCGATGCCGGCCAGAATGGCGATGGTGAAGGCTGGCTGGATAAGCGACCGCACCGTTGCCCAGTCTGTCGTCGGCAAGGTGAATTGGGGAATGACAGGTTTCAAATCCGTGAAACGGGAACCTATGGTATCGACCTGGATGCCGAGAAGCTGCACCATGGCCGTGGTGACGAGTATGGCGATGAGTGCGGCCGGAATGCGCTTGTTGAGATAGGGCCATCCCATCAGAATGGCAAGAGCCGCCAGACCGACCACAAGACTCTGTATCTGCAGGGTGCCGATGTTTTTGCCATATTCGACGAGGCGCTCCACGAATTCGGAAGGATTCCGTTCCATCCGCAGGCCCAGAAAATCCTTGAGCTGCTGGGAGAAGATGACCAACGCGATTCCACTTGTGAAGCCGGTTGTGATGGGATATGGAATGAACTTGATGGCGCTTCCGAACTTCAGCACACCCATCAGGATGAGGATGACACCGGCCATGAGCGTGGCGATGACCAGCCCGGAATAACCGAAGTCCTGAATGATCTTGTAGATGATGACGACGAAGGCACCGGTCGGCCCCCCTATCTGGACCCTGCTTCCACCCAGGAAGGATATCAGAAAACCGCCGATGATGGCGGTGATCAATCCCTTTTCCGGCGATACGCCGGATGCGATGGCCAGTGCGATGGAGAGCGGAATGGCGATGATGCCCACGATGATGCCGGCTATGATGTCTTTCAGCAGCTGTTCTTTCGTGTAGCCGTTCTTCAGGACAGTGAACAGTTTGGGCTGCAGCATGATTCATTCCTCCGGGATTGCTCCGTTCCCACATGGATAAGTCGCCGGAAAGGAATTACCTGCTCTTTTTCAGAAAAGAATGGCAGGTTTGGCCATTGTTTTCTGAAACTCATAGACCAGGTTAATTCTTTCCAAGACTTAACTGAAGTCAGACTGGTTGGCATCTTGATTCCGATTGCTTGCCTCAGGGATGAAAGAGGGGCTGCCATACGCAACCTGATCGGCTTACAAGAAGGAACCATCCAACATGATAGCACCAATGATGGTTTTTGTATACATTCCGCAGGCGGTTTCGCTGTTGACGCACCGTATCGGTCCCGTTCCTTTCCCGACGAGTCTGGCTTGTCCCCGGACTTATCCATTCCCGCATTCGGATGGTATAATAATTCAAAGACAAAATCCGGATTCACCTGTGAAAACCGGAACGGATGAATTGCAGACAGGAGAAACGGCCGATGGCAAAGCTCTATTTCCGTTATGGGGCCATGAACAGCTCAAAGACCGCCAATGCGCTGATGGTCAAGTTCAATTACGAGGAACGGCAGCAGCGTGTGCTGCTGATGAAACCGGCCGTGGATGTCCGCGATGGCATCGGCATGGTCAAATCCAGGGCGGGTTTGTCCTCTTCCTGTCTGCTGGTGGAACGGGAAGGGTCCGTCATCGAGGCCCTTGACCGTGCCACGGGAGATGAACCCCTGCATTGCCTGATCGTCGACGAGGCGCAGTTTCTTTCAAAAGCCCAGGTGATGGAACTGGTCCGTCTTGTGGACGACCGGAAAATTCCGGTCATCTGTTACGGATTGAGAGCCGACTTTATCGGGAATCTATTTGAGGGAAGCCAATGGCTTCTCGCTTTCGCCGATACGGTGGAGGAAGTGAAGACAATCTGCTGGTGCGGTCGGAAAGCCATCATGAATGCGCGGCTTCTGGATGGTCGCGTGGTCCGGGAAGGCGAACAGATTGTATTGGGCGGGAATGACAGGTATATCAGCCTATGCCGGCACCATTGGTCCACGGGAGAGACCGGTCCGTGCTCCCAGGACGAAGACGCACCAGTGAACGACTGATACGGGAGGAGACATAATATGAAACCTGTGCGCATGTTCATCCTTCGGGGATGTCCCTATTGCCGCACCGCCTTGAAGTGGATGGACGAGTGGATGAAAGAGAATCCTG
>JAIFNI010000279.1 GCA_020047785.1 Clostridia bacterium | reverse complement strand
CTTCCTGCACGCGGTCCGCATGACCGATGTTCCCGGGGTTCAGTCGAATCTTGTCCGCTCCGTTGCGCATTGCGGCAATCGCCAGGCGCCAGTCGAAGTGGATATCCGCGACCAGGGGAATGCGGATGCGGGATTTGATGGCCGAGATTGCCTCCGCCGAGGCCATATCGGGAACGGCAGCCCGGATGATTTCACACCCTGCAGCCTCCAGTTCCTGAATCTGCGAGACAGTAGCCGCCACATCGGAAGTTTTCGTATTGGTCATGGACTGGATGCTGACCGGCGCATCGCCGCCGATGCGGACATCGCCCACCTGTATGGTGCGCGTCTTCCTTCTCGTCGGCTTGAGTCTGTTCGGTTCAGCCATGCGATTCTCCTTTGGCGGCATCCGCTGCATCAGCCATGCGTTTCTCCTATGGCGGCATACCCGCTACATCAGCCATCTGGGGATGTCATTGAACAAGGTTGCGACCAGCAGGATAATCAGCAGGGAAAATCCGATCAGGGAAATCAGGCCTTCCTTTTCAGGCGGCAGTGGCTTGCGGCGGATTTTTTCAATGATGAGCAGGACGAGTTTGCTGCCATCCAGGGCCGGGAAAGGAATGAGGTTCATCACACCGAGATTCAGGCTCAGCATGGCGCCGAGGCTGGCCATGCTGAGAAGTTTATCGAGGAGGGAAGGTCCCCGTTCGACGACGCTTCCGATGGTACCGACGATGCCGACCGGTCCGGAAACGTCCTTGAAGGAAACCTGGCCCGTGAACATCCAGCCGACGGTAGTCAGCACCATGCGTACCGTGGACGCGGAATATCGGCCTGAGGCGGCCATGGCGCCGAAGAACCCGGGATGCTCCACCTCAAAGTCCGCATCGATGGTGTAATGCGTGTCCACAAACGGCACAATGTCCCGGAAAATGATGGACTGCTCGTTCCGGTGGACAGTGACGGTGACCGCCGGATTCCCTTCTCCCCGTCCATCGTTGATATAGCCGAATATCTCGTCACGATTCGTGACTTCCACGTCGTTGATCTTCACGATGCGGTCGCCATGCTTCAGGCCGGCCTTCTGGATGGGGGAATCAGTTTCCACCATGTCGATGACATTGGTACCGGTTTCCCCGTCAATCATCACGGAGAACCCAAGACGATAGACCGGGTCCGTCTTGAACAGCTGGATTTCAGCCTCCTGACGGCTTCCGTCGGCCGACACCCATCCGATGTCCACCGGTGCTTCCTTGGCACCATACAGAAACATGGTGATGTCCGTTTTCGCGTCGTGGATGGTTTTTCCGTTCCAGGAGATCAGACGGTCCCCGACTTTGATGCCTGCGGCAGTGAACGGGGAATTCGTCCCGATTTCAGAAAGCCGGTTTGTCATGACGCCGCTGGAAAGTATAAAAACGGTCATCAGCAGGAATGCCAGCGCCACATTCATGACCGGACCGGCCAATACAACGAGGAATCGCTTCCAGACCTTCTGGGCACTGAAGGCACGTGGGTCATCGGATTCCGTCTCTTCCCCCTCCATCTTCACATACCCGCCCATGGGAATCAGACGCAGGGTATACTGCGTTTCGCCCTTCCGAAAGGAAAACAGCTTGGGACCCATGAACATCGAAAACTCAAGAACCCTGATGCCACTCCATTTCGCAACCAGGAAATGGCCCAATTCATGCACCAGGATCAGAACACTCAGGACTATCAAAGCAACCAGCAGATTCATTCAAACTCCTTCTCGAACTTTCATGAGGCATTTTCGCTGCGGCATAGGTCTGCAGGGAGGAGAGGCAATCAGGAATCAATCAGGCAAGGGACTGTTTTATATCACGATTGCCGCTTCATGATAGCAGCTTCATGATTGCATCCTCATGATTTCATCTTCATGATTTCAGTTTCATGATGGCTTCCTTAGCAAGGGCGCGGCCTTCCTGATCCGCCTGTGCGATATCATCCAGACCGGGAAACAGAACCGGAACATGACATTCCATGACTGCTTCCACCAGATCCGGAATTCGAGCGAATGGAATCCGTCCGTTCAGGAAGGCTCCGACAGCCGCTTCATTGGCGGCATTCATGACCGCGGGCATGGTTCCGCCGCGTCTGATGGCTGAATAGGCAATCGGAAGGCACCGGAACACATCCATCTCCGCTTTCTGGAAAGTAAGTGCTCCGATATCGGCAAGGGATACGCGGCGGAAAGGATTCCCATGGCGTTCCGGCCATGTCAGGGAAAGCTGGATGGGGATCCGCATGTCCGTCGCCCCCATCTGCGCAATCATCGAGCCATCCCGGTATGAAACCAGTGAATGCACAATACTTTCCGGATGAATCAGCACTTCGATGTTTTCCGCAGGCACATTGAAAAGCCAATGCGCTTCAATCACCTCAAGCCCTTTGTTCATCATGGTGGCGGAGTCTATCGTGATTTTGCTGCCCATCGACCAGTTCGGGTGTCGCAGGGCCTGTTCGATTGTCACTCGTTCCAGGGCTTCAGCCGTAAAACCGCGGAAGGGTCCGCCCGATGCGGTGAGAACGAGCTTTTCGACATCTTCCCCACGATTCCCTGACAAAGCCTGGAACAAGGCTGAATGCTCGCTGTCCACCGGGAGAATTTCCATGCCTTTGCTGCGGACCAGCGGCATGATGATGCCGCCGGCGGCCACAAGGGTTTCCTTATTGGCGAGTGCCAGTCTTTTTCCGGCCTGAATCGCGGCAACAGTGGGGAGAAGACCGGCGGAGCCCACGACCGAAGAAAGAACAAGTTCCACTTCCGGTATCGTAACCGCTTCCACAAGTGCTTGTGCGCCACCGGCAATGCGTGTGCCCGTATCGGCAACCGAGACAGCAAGCAGCCGCGCAAGCGCCTCATCGGCCACAACGGCCAGTTTTGGCCTGTATTGCCGGATTTGCTCTTCCAGCAACCGGATGTTCGATCCGGCCGCCAAGGCAACCACCTCAATGCCGAGATGGCTGCACACATCCAGTGCCTGAACGCCGATGGAACCGGTGGAACCAAGTATCGCTATCTTCCGTGTCATCTTGTCCTTTCTGTCTGCCATTGTTACATCCGTCAAGCAGGTTGTTTTCCACTATGTTGGCAGTTTGCCATTGGGCGGGTTGTTTTCCACTATGTTGGCAGTTTGCCATTGGGCGGGTTGTTTGTCATGGAGCAAGTTGTTTGCCTTGAAGCAGGTCTTTGTCGCGAAACAGGTTGCCTCTTTCCAAGACCTTACAGTCCTGTGAAGGTTCGCAAATACAGATAGACAACCGGTCCCACAAACAGAATGCTGTCGATGCGGTCCAGCATGCCGCCATGTCCCGGAATGAGCTTCCCGAAATCCTTGATGCCGGAACTGCGCTTGATGGCGGAGGCCGACCAATCCCCCACTTGGGAAACAATTCCGCACAACAGTCCCATCATAAGAAAATGTACCCATGGGACGTCGACGCGAACCACAGCCGGAACCAGCAGACCAAGCACACCCATTGAAACCATGCTGCCAAGTACGCCGCCGATGGCGCCCTCCACGGTCTTCTTCGGGCTGATGGCGGGCAGAAGCTTATGGCGGCCCAGGTTGACACCGACGAAATAAGCGGTTGTATCCGTCATCACGGAGCCGACGATGACACACCAGATCAATGCGGCGCCATGCTCCATGCTGCGGATGGGAGCAATGAAGGACATCAGAAACGGAATATAAAGGACGGCGGTGAAAGTCATGGTCAGGTCGTCCAGATGAAACCGATCGTTCTGGAAAATCAGCCGCCCGAAAAGCCAGACCATGCACATGAAAGCGACAACCCGCACGCTTCCGGAAGAAAAAACGAAAGCTGCGAGGGGAAGAATGCTTTGCGCAAAGGATGAGATGGATGGCGGCCATTCTGCTATCGTTTCGGAAAGCTCCGCAATCACAGCCGGGTTACCGAACCGGGAATTGATGACGAGCATGACCGTCATCAGAACGGCCGAAAACGGATCCACCGTGCGGTGAACGGACTGAACCGCCTGTCGGAACTCGAAGACCGCAAGCAGGGACGCCGCCAGGATGACGATCAGGATGACGGAAGGCGGCGCCAGAAGCACCAGGATGAGAAAAATGGCACCAATGATTCCGCTGATCACACGAACGGCCATATCATACTCCTCCGAACCGGCGATTCCGGCCGGCATAGGCATGCAGCGCCTCCCGAAGGTGACGCTCCTTGAAATCGGGCCAAAGAACTTCCGGAAAAAGGAATTCCGTATAGGCGCACTGCCAGAGAAGAAAGTTGCTTAACCTCTGTTCGCCGCTGGTTCGTATGAGGAGATCCGGCGCCGGGATGCCTGCCGTATACAGATGGTCTTCCAGGCAGCTTTCCTCGATGGACTCGGGAGTCAGCTTCCCATCCGCAACTTCCTTTGCGATGCCGCGGACCGCCTGCAGGATTTCCTGACGGGCGCCGTAATTGATGGCGATGATGAAATCCATGTCGGTGTTGGCCAGGGTACTGGCCTGCACCCTGTCTATTTCCCGAATGATGTCATCGGGCAGTCCGTCTCTAGACCCGATGACGCGGATGCGGACGGCACGGCCGTCCAGATCCTTGTCCGCACCCTTCAGGTATTCGAGCAGCAGCTTCATGAGCTGGTCGACTTCCTCCTTGGGTCTTGCCCAATTCTCGGATGAGAACGCATAGACCGTGACATACCGGATATGCAGGTTATAACAGGATTTCACGACTTCCTTCGTCATCCGGGAGCCTTCTGCATGCCCGAAACTGCGGGAAAGACCGCGTTTTTTTGCCCATCTACCATTGCCGTCCATAATGAAGGCAACATGGCGCGGGAGGCTATCCAATTCAGGGGCAGCTTGCCCTTTTCGCTTGCCTAAGTTGAACATGCGCTGTCATGCCATCCGTTCCGGGATGAAATCTGTCTGCGGGCGCTGCCAGATTTGTCACCCTGTTCCCCCCATCATATCAGAAAAGCACGGAGAGCGGAACAGGGCCTGTTTGCACCAGAAGACCATCCGCTTCATTGAATTCCGAGCATGGCCGCCGCATTGTCATGCAGAATGGCCTGTCGTTCTCCGTCGGTCAATGCGAGCCGATTGAACAAAACCAGTTCCTGCGCATGGTCGTTCACAGGATAATCCGTGCCAAACACAACGCGGTCGACCCCGTGCGTACGGATGAGATCGCGCGCTTCCTCCGGTCTCATCGCCCAGAGTGCACTCGAGGTGTCAAGATGGATGGGAAGACCAATCAGAGTCTCCCGTGCCTCCTTCCATCTTTCGTAGCCGCCGAGATGCGCCGCCACAATCTTCAGGTCCGGAAAGCGGTCAAGAACGCGTAAAAGACGGATCGGCGCAGAATGGTCCAGTTTCGGGTCGCCGACATGCATGAGGATGGGAAGACTCCCGCCGACAGCCCTGTAAATCCGGTCCATCTTCGGGTCATCGATGTCGAACTGCTGAAATTCAGGATGCAGTTTCACTCCGCGGAGACCGAGGCGGATAAGCGTGTCCAGCTCTCTTTCCACTTCGCTGGAGTCAGGGTGAAGGGTACCGAAAGCCACAAAGCGCTTGTTCTGCCGTTCCGACAGCCAACGGTTCACCGTGTCGGTCTGGGAAGGTCTGGTGGCTGAAGACAGGATGACCACATGGGCCACTCCGGATGTCTCGGCAGAAACGTTGAGTTCTTCCAGAAGACCACTGCCGTTCATGGGAATGCCGTAATGTCGGCCGATATGGGTAACCGCCTTCCGGGCCAGTGCCTCGGGAAAGATATGCGCGTGAAAGTCGATGATGCCGCCGTGGATGGATGTCATGCCGTCTTTCCCCCTGACAATGCCTGTTCGGGTACTAGACCATTTATTTGGAATTATTTGAAAACCGTCCTATCCACCACACGGTTCGTTTGTATGCGATATATTCCGGAAAATTCTTCTCAAGGATTTTTTCCTCGTATTTGGCCCGAATGACAATCAGAGAGATTTGAACGACCGAAAGAATGAGACAGCTCCATGTCTGATAAGTAAGATTCTGCAGGACAAACCAATAGATATAGCATGCATACAAAGGATGTCTGGAAAAATGATATGCACCATGAGTCTGAAGGCTGTTTGCTTCAGGCAGCACAGTCAAACGTCTTCCAAGCGTAATGACTCCCCAGATGTAAAACGGCAGAGCAAGCAGATGCATGTATTTATCGATGTTGATGAGCATCTGGTTTTGGGGACCCATTGGAAATAGTCGGCCGAACAGAATGATGAAAAAGAAAAAATTAGTGGAGAGAACTGCTATCAGAAACATGGGGAGACTCTCATTGACATCCTTTGGCTTTTTCAAAAGGGATAAAAGCAAAAAAAACATAACCGCACAGTTTGATATGATGTATGGGATGCTCCAGATCAGATTCTCTGTCGTCTTCACTTGCGCGGCATTGAAAATAATGGCCATGAGTGTGAGCACCAAGGAAATGAAATGTGCAATCAATCTCTTCAAAATATATCCACCCTTCATACGGAAGCAATTCTGATGACAT
>JAIFNI010000223.1 GCA_020047785.1 Clostridia bacterium | reverse complement strand
CGGCTGCTGGGATGGAAATTGCGCGGGCGGCTGCTGGGATGGAAATTGCGCGGGCGGCGGCTGAGATGGAAATTGCGCAGGCTGCGTCTGAGCAGAGATATCCTGAGCAGATTCCCGGTTCAGGACTGTACCGCATCCGGAACAGAATTTTGAGCCATCCTCCAGACTGGTGCCACAGTTTGGACAGAACATGACACATACCTCCTTCACTCGGATTGAAGGCTAGCCGCCGTTATCCGTGGATGATCGATTCGCAATCGGGAATGGTATATATTTCCGGGTCCTCAGGTTCTTTTTTCCCCGGATGAAGCCTGATTGGCATCATGAGTCGAAGCAGGCGCTGTTTCCGGTTCGGAACGGGTATTCTCCTCTTCGGGCAGTGGATGTTGTTTGTCGGAACCGGCAATGATGGATTCGGATGACGGGTTTGCGGTTTTCCCCGCTTCATGGGCACCAGATTTCCTCACCTTGCCCAGGAACAGATAACGTTTTTTTGCGGGTCCTGCCGGGTCGTGCGGACTGAAGAGCGGGTGCAGCATGCCCGACTGCTTGAGCAGGTTGTAGAAAACCAGCAGGAATGTCAGGTACAGCAAGGCGCTCAGACTTCCGGCCTGGAATGCGATGAAGAGGGCGGCAAGCATGAAGAGCGGATGGATGTCGATGGAATCGGCCACGACTTTCGATTCGACGAATTGCCGAACCACGGTGATGAACATCCAGCCTCCGAGCAGGATGATGGCAGTCACCCAGTCTCCCTGAATCAATTGTGCGAGGGCCAGCGGGAGATAGATGGAACCCGGACCCAGAATGGGGATCATGTCGGAAATCCCGACAAGAAGGCTCCAGACCAGTGGGTATTCGATGTCCAGAATCATGAAAAGCAGGTAGGATTGCAGGAAGGTCAGGAAGTAGATGAACAGGTAGGACCGGATGTATTTGCCAAGCATGACGATGCCATTGGACCAGGTCATCCGGAGGGAAGCGAGCGCCTGTTCCGAGAACAGACTCATGGAATACTTCTTCAGCTTGCCGTAATCCTTTGTGAAAGAGAAGGCTGAAAACAGGATGATGATGATGAGCATGATCCAGGTCGGCAGGGAGGTGACGATGGCGATGAGCCACTGGGCTGCATTGCCGGCGAAGGAAAGACCCTGCCTGAGGGTGTCGATGATGGCCGTGCGGTTTTCATTCAGCAGCAGCATCAGGTAATCCATGTTCAGGGCCGGTATGTCGAAAGGAAGCGCGTTGCTCTTCAGCCAGGATTCGACTGCTGTCAGGATGGCCTGCGGATCGATGAACGGAATGCGTCCCACCAGGCCGATCAATTCACGGATTCCCAGAAAACCGACATAGCCGATCAGACCGAGCAGGAGCAGAATGGTGATGAGCGGAGACAACCAGGCGCTCAGAGAGGATTTCATCTTCAGACTACTCGTCGCGAACCGGATCAGCGGCTGTGAGATGATGGCAATGCCAAGCCCGATGAGGAATGGCATGGTATAGGCGATGGTGTAGCTGAGCAGGAATGCCAGTACCGTATAAACGAGAAAGAAGAGGGCAAACGAACGGAGCCAGGCCAGAAATCTGGGGCTGAACCATTTTGCGATGCGTCCGAGAAATCTGTTCATCTGCTTCCCTTTCCATCAAACATTTTCAAAAGGTTCCTACGCATATCGGGGGGGGAGGTCTTGGAAAGAAACAATCTGCTCGATGAATTTCTGAAAACAATGAATGGCCAAACCTGCCATTCTGTTCTGAAAAAGGTCAGATGATTTATTGCTGGTGACATATCTTTTCCTGGGACCATTCTATCATTCCGGGAATGTGAACGCCACATCGAAGGAGACCGTGTCCGTCGCATTGTTGCACCCCCGGATGGTGATGCGCTTTCCGGATGCCGTGACCTCCTCTGCCTTCAGGATGCTGAACGTGTCACCTCTCCTCAACTCGGAGATGAAACGAATGTCCATCCTCCTGAGGTTCCTCAGGTTTTCGCACTCTTCCTCCGTGAGGGCATCGTGTGCGTATTCCCCGTACCGGCAGTTGTTGACATGGCCAAGACAATCCAGGTGACTGTTGCGCACGGTTCGACTGCCGAAAGGAGAAAGAGGCGGTGTTCCCCATGCGGAAGGAGATGCCTCTATGACATACTCCTCGATAGGTTCGTGCACGGGAAAAGGGAGCTCCCGTTTTCGAAAGACCGAACGTTTTTCCATGTCCAGCAGAACGGAGAACGTGGCACCATGGAACATCACGGCCCCTTCTTCATTTTTGAAGACGAGTTCGCGGCGGAAATAGGGACCCTTATGCCCGGAATGCCAGGTAGTGGCATACAGGCGCATGCATCCTTCGACGGGCTTCGGGAATTCGAGGGACAGGGAGACCAATGCCCAGGCCAGGTTGTGCTTCAGGGTCATGTCCACATCCAGGTGGAAGAGGGTGAGGTGTCGCTCCGCGATTTGCGCGAACAACCCCTGGTAGGCGTGGGGTTTCAGAAATCCGTATTCATCGAGGTCGCCGACCTCTGTCTTCACTTCGTACACATGATTTTTTTCAAGAACCGCATCCAATTCCAGCGCATCCGCGGGATATCCGCCTTGCAATTCCCTCTTCTCCACACTCGCCGGCAATACGGGTTCAGCCTTGTCTTCCTTCTTCAATCCGTCTTACCTCCTGCGTGGATGAACAGCCCTTTTTGGGCACATCCTGCGTGCTGCAGGTTTCATCGTAGCAAACGGCAAACAGGGTGTCAAACAAAAGAGGAGTGACTTGTCCGTCTTCCCAATCATCTTGATTCCCGAACACGCAAGCGTCATACTGAAGGAGTGACCGAACGAATATTTGCGGAGGGGAAAAGAGGGAAGACGATGAAGATTGCGATATCCAGCTGGAGCATGAACCGGGCTTTTTTCAAAGGCGAAATGAACATGGTGGCGTTTATCCGCATGGCACGGGAGGAGTATGGTGTGGACGGCATCGAGGCTGTTCATTGGATGGTGCCCGACATGCCGGAAGCGGCTGCCAATGTTGACAAGGCATTCAGGCTTTTCGGCTCCCAGGATCCGGCTGAACGGGAAATGGCCGGGAAAATGTTCGGGGAGTCCATGCAGGCACTCAGTCAGGCTGTTCCCGCAAACATTGCGGAAGTGAAGGCTGCTTTGGAGAAGTATCGCATCGAGGTCAGAAACATGCCGATCGACTACGGCAATATTTCAGAGCCGGATGAATCCATCCGCAGGGCAGACCTCGCCGTCATCAAAATCTGGATCGATGTCGCCGCCATGCTCGGAAGCAAGGGGGCACGCGTGAATACGGGGAGCCAGCCGGAAGGCATGTTTGATCTGTCCATCACCGCCGATTCGTATCGGGAATTGGCCGAATACGCCGCGACGAAGAATGTGTCACTCGTGCTGGAAAACCATCATGGCATGTCGGCCGATCCGGACAACATCGTCAAGCTCTTCAAGATGGTGGACCATCCGAATTTCCGCATCTGTCCGGATTTCGGCAATTTCGCCGATGAGATCCGCTACGAGGCGCTGGACAAAATTTTTAGTCTCGGTGCCATGCTCGTGCATGCCAAAACCTACGATTTCAATGCGGAGGGCGGCCAGGACAAGTTCGACTTCGACCGCTGCATGGGGATTGCGAAAAAACATGGTTATGACGGGTGGTATTCCGTGGAATTCGAAGGATGGACCGGAGACCAGGCAGACGGTATCCGGCGCACCATCGACATGCTGAAGCATCATGCCTGACGACGACAGGTGGTAGTCAGCGCCTTGCTGCACCACATCCGCTCGTCATTGCGGAAACAGGGCGGGGACTCCTTCCGCATATTGCTGCAGAAGCGCAATCTCTTCCGGCGTGACGGGTTTCCAGTCGTTTCCCGCTTCAACCGCCCAACGGAACCATTTCATGTAGCCTGGCGGTAGGGCAGCGGTGATGCCTTGAGAAAGAGTATAGCGATATGCGAGTTTGGCATGCAGTTCCTCATCGATGGGTTCGTACCAGGTCTTTTCCCTGGGGTTTTCCAATCCTTTCGGTATGCTGGTGCGTGCCATGCCCTTCAGGGCAAGAATTCCCATTCCTTTTGCCTTGGCCGCATGCAGGACGGGCGGAGAGAATTTTCCATCCAGCAGATTGATCCAGTTGATGGGATAAAGCACGGAATCAAAATCGTATCGTTCGATCATGGCCAGTGCGGCTTCCTCGGAATGGGCGGAGAAACCAAGGTGCCTGACGAGTCCTGTTTTCTTCGCCCATTGGAATGTTTCCATGGCTCCACCCGGGCCAAAGATGGTGTCGACATCCTTCATGGTGGTGACGGCGTGGAACTGGTACAGGTCGAAATGATCCGTTTCCAGCTTTTTCAGCGAGCTTCGCAGGAGGTCCAGAGAACCTTCCTTTGTGCGGCTTTCCGTCTTGCAGGCCAGTATGACCTTGCTCCGTTTTCCGGAAAGCGCCGGTCCGAGCCTGTCCTCCGCATCGAAATAGGTCGGCGCCACATCGAAATAGTTGACGCCTGCGTCAATCGCCTCATCCACATAGCGGTTTGCTGTCTGCTGATCTTCCCGTGCGGCCAGGATGCCTCCAAAACCCACAATGGACAGCTGCATGCCTGTTTTTCCCAAAGTCCGATATTCCATTTCCTACCTCCTAGACAAGTTGCATACCCGAGATGCCGGTTTTCATCATCCATTCACCCGATTATTCCGTTCCCTCTATTTCAACCCATTATCCGCATCAAAATAACGGCATGTTTGTTAGGCCCGATTTCGTCGATTTGAACATTTTCCCACAACATGGTACACTTCATCCGAATATCCGGACTTCAAGGAGGAATCATGGATGAAAGGCCGGCCATCACCCGTCTGGGACGTTTTGCGGACCCGCTTGTGGAACAGGCGTACGAAAAAAAGATTCTCGCGGAGCGAAAGGCTGGTTTTCGCCCCATTCTGCTCATCCTCGCGGCTGTTTTCGCATTGTTTCTCCTTGCCGACTTCATTTCGAACCGCGACCCCGGGCGGATTGCCCACATCATGTCCATTCGGGCCGCTTCCTTTTCCTGGCTGCTTGCCCTTTATCTTTTGTTTCCGAAGATACGCACCTTCCATACCTTCGCCGGAATCCTGTTTTTGACGGAGCTCATCATCAGCATGTCCGTCCTTTTCATTTCATCGCTGTACGAGAATCCCGATTTCATGCTTCAGCTGCTGTCCGTTGTTTTGGTCATCTTCGCCTTCTATGTGGTGCCGGGGCGTTTCGAACTGATGCTTGCCGCCACCCTGATCCTCTGGGTGTTCTTTCTTGTTCTGGCCATGGTCAGGTTTTCCGATGTCGCCTTGAAGGAATGGGTGGCAGCCGTCCTATTTCCTCTCGCATTCGGGATTACGGCCGCATCCCTTCATCTTCGACTTGAAAAAGAGAAACGGGGACAGTTTTCATTGAACAGGCAGTTGGAGGAAATGGCCTGGAAGGACCCGCTGACCGACAGCTTCAATCGTCTCAAGTTCGATGCCGATCTGGATTTCCTGCTGAAGCGGGCAAAGGACAGCGGGGAACCCTTTGCCGTCGTTCTGGCGGATGTGGACGATTTCAAGCAGATAAACGACTGCCACGGCCATCTGGTTGGGGATGATGTACTGATGAAGCTGGCTGAAATATTCCGTCGGGAAGTCAGAAAGCAGGACCTTGTGGCGCGATGGGGCGGTGAAGAATTTGTCGTTCTTTTCCCCGGCGCCACCGGGCAAATCGCGCTGGCCGTCACACGCCGCATGCAGCAGGCGCGGGAGACCGCCGAATTCGGCCATGGCCTCCACATCACCTGCAGTTTCGGCATTTCCATCTGGCAGGAATCCGACGATGCCCGCATTCTCATCAATCGTGCGGACAGAAACCTCTATCTGGCCAAGGAACAGGGAAAGAACCGCATTGTGTGGTCTACCCTGTAAATACGTTGGGAAAATAACATAATCGGAAATAGGGCAGATGACTTTCTTCCGGCACCTTACAACGTGCGCCTGCTGTTTTCACACGCCTGCCAAAGGCAGATGGAACCGGCGCATGCAACATTCAGGGAATTCACTTCACCCGTCAGCGGGATGGATATGATGCGATCTGCGAATTGCTTCAGCCGGACACTCATGCCTTTTGCCTCATTGCCGAGAATCAAGGCGAGTGGGCGACGGATGCCAGATTCGGAGAGTGTGCAGTCTCCGCCTGAATCCGTGCCGACAACCTGCAGGCGGCATGTACTGCGAAGGTTGTTCAGCCAGCTTTCCAGCACATCGGCCGATTCGTTCTGCACGATGGGCGTGTGGAAGACAGCGCCGAGACTGGCACGGATGGTCTTCGGGTCGTAAGGGTCGACCCCGTGTCCGTTGAGGATGATCAGGTCCACCCCGAGTGCATTGGCCGAACGGACAAGAGAGCCCAGGTTTCCCATGTCGGAGGGCCGATCGAACACGAGGATGAGCGGAGAAGCCGGCAGTGGTGCTGTCTTGAGGTTTTGTCCACGCATTTCCACTGTCAGCATCATTTCCGCAGGTTCGTCCTTGTCGGATAGTTCCCGGTACAATTCCTGCGCCAGTTGCAGACGCCTTGCTCCAGGATGGTTTTCCACCAGGTCGGCGCCCCAGGATGACAGTCGTGAAAAATCTGCCGACAGAATGCTGCGGATTGCCCATCCGGAAGAAATGACCTGTTTGACGGCCTCAATCCCTTCCACAAAAATCTCACCATGCTCCGCACGCTTTTTTCTGTTTGTCTTCAGGGAATGGAGTACCTGGTACTGGTCGTTTCGCGTTTGGATCCACTTGATTCCGTCGGCGTTCATTTCCATCTCCTTGATGCAACCGTCATTCATGGTTTTCTGTACGGCTTTTCTGTACGGCATTCCTGTATCACATTCCTGTACGGGTTTTTGCATCATGTTCCTTCATCTCAGTTGCGTTCGCGCATGAATTATTTCCGGTTTTGTTGTAGACTAAATGGGAAACAGTCTGGAGGCCATATAGATGACCCCGACCAGCGTGATGCTGCTCAGCAGAGTTGTCAATATGACCACCTGGGTCGCAAAATCCGGATGGTTGTCGCATTCCACGGCAATAAGCGCTGAGTTGACTGCGGTGGGGACGGCGCTCGATATGAGCAGAGCCTGCGCAAGGACACCTTGCAGACCGAACAGTTTCAGGAACAAAAACGCCAGCATCGGCCCCCCGATTAGTCGGATGGCGACCGCAAGCCATGCGGGATGGTTGTCAAATCGGAACTTCGACTTTGAAAGCTGAATGCCAAGAATGAGAAGGGCAGTCGGCACCAGTGCGCCTTTCAGATAAAGAATTGCGGGCCAGACGGGCAGACGTGTCATATCATAGGGAACAAGCTTCAACAGAAAGGCGAGTGCGACCGTATAGATGGCTGGCATCTTCAGGACATTCAACAGCGCTGTTTTCCAATGAAGTTTGGCCCTGCCCGCGTTGTAGAAGCCCAAGGTGTTGACGGATACATTCTGCACGACGAGTACCATGATTTGCGTCGTGAGCGCGATGTTCAGGTAGGGTGTCCGCCCGTCGGCAAGGAAGGCGCCTGTACTGAACACCAGCGTGATGAGGGGGATTCCGATATTTCCGGAGTTGTAGAACATGACGGCGTTCTGAAATGCATTTTCCATGCCGTTGTCATAATGTCGGAGCCGGGAGATGACCACCCCCAGCAAAAGATTCGTGAGCAGGATGAGCACGGCGACGGCAAGGGCTTTCAGTGCATCGATGCCGATATCCGTCACATAGAGGTTTGAAAAAGTGAAGGCAGGGACCAGAAGCCAGAAGTTGATCTTGTTCAGTGTTCCGATATCCAGATTGAATTTGCGGCTGATCAGGTAGCCGAGGGTGACAAGGATGAAAATGGGAAGAATGTTTTGGATGAAAATCTGCAAGACCACGCGCATGATGCGAATCCTTCCCGAATGTCCGGACGTTGGGGCGACTGACAACTCACTCATCATACATCACAGGCGGACCGGTGGCCAGTGCGGCTGTGAGAGGCGGACCCCCGGGACATTACTGGGAAAGGAGGGATACGGGAGGACCTCAGCCTTCCAAGTGCTGTCACTGCTGGCTTTTCTGCTCCCTGCATTCCTCACGCTTACCCTCTTCTTTTCAGGATGCGCACCTGATGCGTGGCTGGATTTGCAGACTCCCGCCATGCGGACGCCTGTCCCGATGACAGTTCTTCCCGAGACTCCGGCCAGCCCTTCACCGTCGGAGACCCCGGCCAGCCCTTCACCGTCGGAGACCCCGGCCAGCCCTTCACCGTCGAAGGATCAAGGAGGGGATACTGCGAATACTTCCACTGCTTCCCCGCCGGAGCAGGATGGTACCGCTTCAATCCCTGAAGGATTCAGGCTTGACCATCTGGAGTATCCCGACATCTATGCGCGTTCCGCGCTGGAACATATTTTTTCGGGTTCTGTCAATGCGCGGGGTGTTGGAAGCGGGTATCATTATGAAGGAATCCCATGGGCCAGGGGGAGCATCATCCCCGGAAGCGCGTCGGTTCCGGATGAAAATGGAGTTTATGAGGCGCGTGTCATGATTGATGGCGTGAAAAAAACCGGCAACGGCGGGTTCTCATCTTTTTATCCGGCCGGGTGGTCGCCTCAGGACGTCGTCGATGCGATTGCGGAGGCCTATGAGAACAGGATCTTCGTAACGGGAAACACCTGGCGCGGTACTGGGAAATCAACTCCCATCAGCATGTATCTGGATGGAAATGACCGGATCATATCGGCTTTTCCGGAATTGGAGAGGTGAACCTTTGCTGCATTGGCACATAACCCACCAGCAGACCCTTCGCGGCATGAAACCGGTGTTTCATTTTCCGTCCTGGTGCGAACTGCTTGGCACATTGCTGACCACGGATGCGCAAGCCGGCGGGCGGTACCTGCAGGATGCGGTGGAAGCCCTGCAGTCCGGCCGGGAGCTGATGGTTGAAATCACCGGAAACGTCTGTTCGGTCCTGGTCGGGCGGGAACGTGTTGTCGTGATGGATGCCTTGTCTCCCGATGGCATCGGAAAAGCGTGCGTGGTTGAATTCGATGATTTCGTCAGAATGCTGGAGGCATGGCGGGATGCTCTTCAGGCGGCGGAAACAATGAAAGTGGAAGAGGACTTTTCATGAAGAGCCATCCGATGCATGTCATCGATATTGCCGCTGCAGTTCGTCATGGTCATGACAGGAATCTGACATGCAGGCCGATGCCATCTCTGCTGGCTGCTCTGATGTTGTGCCTGTTTCTTTTCCTGCCGGGATGTTCGATTCTGGAAACCGGCAGCATGGATGCTTCCGAACAGGGGGATCAGGCTTCTGTCACCCTACCGGAGGGTTGGACCGTATACATGCCTGAATCCGAGTTTTCTTGTGTGTTTTGCTATGACGGCATGATTCTTGCCGGCGGCTTGAACGGCTTGTACCTGATGCGGGACGGCGAGACCGGCTTTTCGGAAATCCTTCATGGTAAAAAACCCTTCAGATCGGCAAAAAGCCTGTACCTGGATGATTCCGGCCGACTCTGGGTGGGGCATGAAAAAGGGGTGACCTGCATTCCAGGTTTTCGGGCTGCCGTTTCGGTTGGCCTGCCCCCTCCGATACAGGGAGCGGACCTGACATCCTGTTCGGATGTGCGCCTTGAGATGGTGAACGGATTGATGTCCGACGGCAGGGGGGTGCTATATGCAGGGACCTTCAAGGGTGCTCTGCGGATTCCGTTGAAGGATGTGCCGGGCTGGCTGGATTCCGGCGATACCCGCGCGTTTGGCTGGTTGACGGAAAAGGATGGCCTGACCAGCCCGATGGTGAACACCATGCTGACGGACAGCCGGGGATTTCGCTGGTTCGGCGCCTACATCGCCAAAGGCGGGGGTGTGGCGGTGTTTCTGGATGATGCCGTTCAGACATTCAACCATGAGAATGGGCTTGCGGACGATTATGTGACGACCATCGCGGAGGCGCCCGATGGCTCCGTCTGGGTGGGAAGCGGTGTCTACATGACGGGCGGCGCAACCCGGTTTGGCCTGCGGAGCGGCCGTTTTGTGCCGGAGCAGAAACTGACGATCGAAGATGGCCTTGCCGGTGACAAAGTCCGTTTCATTTATATTGATGAGGCAGGGAACCGGTGGTTTTGTTCCGAATACGACGGTATCGCGGTATTCGACCCGGAAGGAGAACGCGTCAGACTTCTCACGGAGGCGGACGGTCTTCCGGACAACGAGGTGAAACGCATGGCGGAAAACGGACGGGATGATCTGTGGCTTGCCTGTCGACGCGGCGTGCTCCGCTTGAATCGTGCAGCTGTTTCTGCGGTTCTGTCCGGACCCGGTTGAACAGAAGGAACAATCGTGATACATTGAATATCGGGAAATCACCCTGTATGCCGCATTTGGGCAGTCATACGCGACGGGGTGACCGAAAGGGATGGTGTTCGCATGGGTAACAGGGACTACAAAAAAGAAGTGAAAAAGAAGAAGAAGACCGATGCCGCTCCGGCTTCGGGCGCAAAAGAACTCAAGAGCGTTGTGATCCAGCAGCCGGAAGTGGTCAGCAAGGTCAAAAAAGCCGAGAAGTGATCGGAAGCGTTCGTCCCATCTTTTTTCAGGATAACAGGTCGACCGGCACATCAGGCGCCGGCAGGCCTGTTTTTCCGTATCGGGAAGTCCGGGGAAACAGGAATTTCCTGAGATTTGCAGGATTCAGGGAGAGCGGGGAGAACAGAGACCGCCGGGATTGATGGGAAAATTCGGATCATCTGGGGTCCTGTCGACGTGACAGGAGAAAAAGGTCCCGAAGAGTTGGAGGAAACATGTTCGCAGAAATGAGACGCAAGGACAGGGCCATGGAGGCGGCGGAAGCCGAATGCCTGCTGGTGGCGGGGGAATACGGCATACTGGCGGTCAATGGGTTGAATGGGTTCCCGCATCCCGTTCCCATGAGTTACGCATACAAAGATGGCGTCATATGGCTGCACTGTGCGATGGAAGGCACCAAACTCGATGACATCCGCTCGGACGCACGGGTATCCTTCACGGTTGTCGGTGCCACGGAAGTGCTGCCTGAAAAATTCAGCACGAATTATCAAAGCGTCATCTGTTACGGGGAGGTTGTTGAAATATCCGGCAAGGACGCGGAAACGGGTTTGTTCGCATTGGTTGAAAAATATGCTCCGGGATTCGAAGAGGAAGGCAAGGCTTACATCACGCGCGCGGCATCCAAGACTTCCGTGCTGCGGATGGACATCCGGCACATGACAGGCAAGGCGCGTCGCTGATGCAGGCAGGATGACGTGTAATGTTACAAATCATGTGATTTCGTTCATATATCGGATTGTAAAGTGACGGATTTTCGGATAAAATGAAAACCGGAATACTACCAACCGAAAAGGGGGACGAAAATCATGATCCGGATGACAGGGGAATCATTGCCCAACATGCCATGGCAGGACCGCCCGGCGAGCTGTACCGACATTGTATGGCGCCACAGTGAAAATCCCATCATCGGCTGGAACCCGACGCCGAAAAGCGCCCGGGCTTTCAATTCCGCCGTCGTGCCGTTCGAGGGCGCGTTCGTCGGTGTTTTTCGGGCCGATCACAAGCACGGCAAGCCTCAGCTTCATGTCGGACATTCAAAGGATGCCTTGCACTGGGATATCCAGGACGAGGAGATTCACTGGGTTGACGAAGCGGGACTTCCATATCAGCCGGATTATTCGTATGATCCCAGGGTCGTCCTCATCGAGGGAACCTATTACATCATCTGGTGCGCGGATTTCGGCGGCGCAGCGCTCGCGGTCGGCACCACGAAGGATTTCAGGTCGTTCGTCCGCATCGAGAATCCCTTCATCCCCTTCAACCGCAATGGGGTATTTTTTCCACGCAAGATTCGCGGCAAGTACATGCTCCTGTCTCGTCCCAGCGACAGCGGACATACGCCTTTCGGAGATATTTTCCTCAGCGAGTCGCCCGACATGGTGCACTGGGGCCGGCATCGCAGAGTCATGACCCGGGGTGGCGCCGGATGGTGGCAGGCCACGAAAATCGGCGGCGGTGCCGTTCCGATCGAGACGGATGAAGGATGGCTGATGTTCTATCATGGCGTATCCGGTACCTGCAATGGCTTTGTATACAGTTTCGGAGCCGCGCTCCTGGATCTGGAAAACCCCGCAAAGGTGCTCTATCGGACGCGTGATTATTTGCTCACACCGGAAAAGCCCTATGAAACCACCGGATTTGTGCCGAATGTCTGCTTTCCCTGTGCGACCCTGCATGATCCCGATACCGGTCGTATCGCCATCTATTACGGAGCGGCGGATACGTATGTGGCGGTTGCCTACACACAGGTGGATGAACTGGTGGCGCACCTCAAGACCAACTCCGTTCTGGCACCGGGTGACGCCGACGATTACAGGGGCTGATGCGTTTTCGACAACCGGTCCACCCGACTGATCCACCCGAATGAAAAGCCTGCAGGGAATGGCGCAATCCATTCCTGCAGGCTTCTGTCGTTTATTCGTGCGGCATGGCGTTTCCGAAGTGCCGGAATCTTTCGTGCGGCAGGATGTTTTTCCCGGGTGCCGGAATCATTCATACAACAGGATGTCTTTCCTCGTTGCACGGAATTCGGACAAGGCGGCTTCCCCATTCGCCACAAATGCCGCCGGATCGAAATCCGGCTTCCGCAAGGCATCGGTTCCTGCAAGCAAATCGATGAAATATTTTCCGGACGGGTTTTCAAGGAACTCGAATTCCGGCGTCGTGCGACGAATGGTCTCCAGAAGAAGAAGCCCTGTCCGGAAGGGATCGAAAGTTTCTGCGTCCGTCTGATGAAGCTGCATGCCACCGCACACAGTGCCGGCATGCTTGGAGAAGCTGGGGCGGAAGAAGGCGGGTCGGAAGCGGACGCCGGGGAGTGCCAGTCCGTTCATGGCCTCCGTGAGGGACCATGCATCGAGAAACGGCGCACCAATCAGTTCGAACGGTTTCGTGGTTCCGCGGCCTTCGGAAATATTTGTTCCTTCGAACAGACAGGTGCCGACATAGGCAAGAACCGTTTCAGGTGTCGGCATGTTTGGGGAAGGCATGACCCATGGCAGTCCGGTCCGGCTGAAAAGCATGTCGCGGGTCCATCCTTCACAGGGCAGGACCGTCAGATCGCACCCGATTTCCTGTTCCTTGTTCGCCCAGCGGGCGAATTCTCCCAGGGTCAGCCCGTGACGGACCGGCAGGGGATACTTTCCGACAAACGAGGAAAACTTTCTGTCCAGCAGATTTCCTGATACGACGGTTCCGCCGAGTGGGTTGATCCGGTCGAGAACGGTCAGGGGTATCCCGGCTTTTGCACAGCCCTCCATGACGTTTGCCATGGTGTACGGATAGGTGTAATAACGCACCCCGACGTCCTGCATGTCGAAGACAAGCCTATCCAGCTCCTTCAAGGGTTCTTCGGGCAGGTCCCGGCGCTTGCCGTAGAGACTGTGAACGGGCAGGCCGCTGCGGGGGTCGATGGCGGAGGCCACCTCGTCACCCGCCTGTGCTTCGCCGAAAAGGCCGTGTTCAGGGGAAAAAAGGCATTTCAGATTGTATTTTTCAGACAGAATGCCGAGGGTTGGCCTGAATGCCGCATCCAGTCCGGTCGGCCCGGTGACGAGACCAAGCCGCTTTCCCTTGAGGAGGTTGTCGAGGTCGCTGATGCGGTCGATGCCGTTCCTGACGATAGGATTCTTCATGCGTCCCTCCGCGACAGGTTCCCTGTTCGGTCGGTTATTCCGGAAAGGTGGCTGCTATTGCATTGTGAAGCTGCCGGCGCAACCGGAAGAAGTGGTCCCGGTCGCGGCCGAAATGAACGGTGTTGGTGAGGAATACGATGGACAGACCCGTGTCTGCATCCACCCAGATGGAGGTGCCGGTGAACCCTGTGTGACCGAAGGAACCGGGTGAGAACAGGTCTCCACAGGAGAGGATGCGTCCGTCATACAGGGAAAATCCGAGTCCTCTGCTCTCTTCCAGGCCGGGGGTGGCATTTCGGGTGGCTGTGCGGAATGAGGCGGGCGAGAGGAATCGCTCCGAAGAGGCCGTTGAAAGGAATCGCTCCGAAGATGCCGGTGGGAGGAAACTCTCCGTAGAAATGGGATTGCGGGTGGACGCCCCTTCGAACGGATTTTTCGGATCGGACGGCACGGCCATGATTTCAGGCGGTAGTGTACCGCCGTTCGAAAGCATGGCCGCGAACCGGGTGCAATCGTCCAACGAGGAGAAGAGACCTGCGTTTCCGGACACGCCGCCGAGGAATCGCGCATTCTCATCATGAACAATCCCGTTCAGCCATCGGCCTGTGCCGGGATCCATTTCCGTTGAGGCGAAGGAAGCGGAAGGAACGGGAGAAATGGAAGGGCCGGAGACGGGCAGGAATCCTGTATGATTCATGCCCAATGGCCCGAAAACCCATTTTTCCGCCAGTATGTCCAGTGTTTCCCCACCAACCGATTCCAGAATTTTGCCCAACAGGATGTAGCCCATGCAGCTGTATGCAACCTGACCGCCAGGCCTGCCGTGGGTGACCGAGGAAAGAATCAGCGGGATGGCTTCGTCCGGACTGTCCAGATCCGTCCACAGGGGGATATGCGGTGGAAAGCCCGCTGTATGCGTCAGCAGGTGGTGCAGGGTGATGCCTTTCTTTTCTTCCGGTACGTTCAGGAAGCGGGCTATGGGGTCCTGAAGGGTGATGAGACCCGCTTCCACGAAACGCATGGCAACCATGGCGGTTGCCATGGTCTTTGTCAGTGAAGCCATATCAAACCGTGTGTCCGGTTCGAGCGGGACAGGAATGGGATGGATGGCCGCCATTCCGACGGATTCCCTCATCAGGAGCTTTCCGCGCCGGCTGACGGCAAGCGCCGCGCCCGGCGCGGCATTTTGCGAAACGACCGCCTGAAGCAGGTTCAGGACCGATTCATATATCATGGGTCAAAATCCCTCCGCGATGACTTTTCTGGCAAGTTCATCGCAGTCGAATGCCTGCGCCATCGTTTTCCGCGCCTCGATGCCGCGGACGTGCATCAGGTGCGTGTAGTAATCCTTGTAGGCGAACGACGTGCTGTGAACCGTGAACCAATGGAGCGAGATGGCACGTTCCCAAAGGGCGAAGCCTTCCTCGCTGACTTTCACGTATCTGTAGGGGCGGAACCCGATTGGATCCTCCCAGTTTTCCGCGTACCAGGGTCCTGCAGCGAAGTGTGCCGGCAAAGCCCGGACGAAACCGGGCAACGCCGCATAAAACTGCGCATCCCGCACAATGCGGTGCGTGGCTTCGTGGTCCTTGTGCATGCTGTTTTTCCAGTGTGTGAGCAGAACATTCGGCTTGACTCCACGGATGAGATCCGCCAGTGCGAATTTGTTGTCCTCACTGTCGAGGAGTTCTCCATCCGGGGTGTCGAACACGACGGCGCTGCCGCCGAGCATTTCCGCAAATCCCTGCGCCTCGCGGATTTTCTGTCCGCGGTAGTCGGCAATGGTCTGATGGGCGGGATTTCCCTTTTCCCCGGCGGTCATCGCGACGGTGACGATTTTGTGCCCCTGAAGCGCAAGGGTGGCGAGTACGCCGCCTGTCGTCAGTTCCATGTCCCCGATGTGCCCGCCGATGGCCATGATGGTTTTTTTTCCGCTGTCGTCCATGAATTCATCCCCCTTGCGATGTAAGCTGCGGATGGAGGGAACGGCTTTCGATTCCTTCGTGCCTGGAAGAAAATAACCTCTATCAATTTCCGAAAACAATGGCCAAACCTGCCATTCTTTTCGGAAAAAGAGCAGGTGATTTTCTTCCGGCGCCTTATCAGCCATGATGTCAATGAACGGTTCTCCGCATGCAGGCCCAGACCTTGACAATGCGAAATCCCGCTGATTCGTAGATGTTGCGGGCCGGATTGGTTTCTCCGGTGAACAGGGTCATGAACGTGGCGCCCATTTCCTTCAGATTCAGGCAGAGTGCGGAAAACAGGACCTTGCCGGCTCCCCGTTTCCGGTAGGCGGAATGGATGCCGATGCCGTTGAAATAACCGCGTCCGCTCTCCTGCACGGCCATCGGACCGGCAAAACCGCAGACACGGGTTCCGTCTTCGACAATCAGCACAGGGAGGCCGCCCCCCGGTTTTCCCGCATTGCCGAGGAGCGTGTCCCGCCAGACGGGGCTTCCCAGATCATCGATGAGGTCTGTCAGTCCGGTGTGGCGGGAAGCATCGTATCTTGCAAGCCGGAGACCTTCCGCATCCAGTTTCGACATGGCTTCCGTAATGGAGGGACTGTATTCGAAAAGGGCCAAATCCCGATGGAAGGAATTGACCATCTCGAGGTCCCGATATCCGATGTTTTTCATGAAGAGATAGGCGGGTGACGCGACGTCCACACCAGGTGCGTTGGGATGATCGTGTCCCTCCGTGCCGGGAACCACCCAGGCAAGCGCGGCCGGATTGAGAAACCGTGCATCCAGGCAGGAAAGCGGCGTGCCGGAGGCGGCCGCCATGATTTCCAGGGATTCGTGGACCTTTTCGGTCAACCTGGTGCCGAACCCGCGTCGTCTGGCTTCCGGAGAGACCAGCACATGGGTCAGATAGGCTGTCGTTGCCGGCGGATGAATGTTGCCTGCTGCGAAACCGAGGAGGCGGCCCGATTCACGGACCCCGAAGATGACTTTTTGAACGCCTTCCGCCCCGGTGCAGAACAGGGATTCGAAGGTTGAAAGGTCCAGCGGCTTGTAGGGCGTTTCGATGCCTGCACTTCTGTTCCAGAGTTCCAGCGCCTCCGGAAGTTCGGAAGACGTGAGGCAGTGGGGAAGTGCAGGATCCTGAATCTGATGCGCCTGCATGGGAACCTCCTGTTTCGGCCAATTCGGGTGTCAACATCATATCATGTCGGTTGGAAATTCAAAAGGCATATCATATTGACACATGAAAATTTTATATGATATATTCATCTTGCAAATCAGTACATGCTTCATGCGATATGCACAAAATATAATTTGTATCCGTCTTCAATCCATGATAATCACGGAAAGTCAGTTTCAAAATGTTTGCGGCATGGATAAAAGATATATCAAAGGAGTGTGAAAATTGCGTAAAAAATGGAGATTGAGCGCCGATGACATTGAACTCACGCTGCTTGCGCTGCCGACAACCGTCTGGTATCTGCTCTTCGCTTATCTGCCCATGTTCGGTGTCATCATCGCGTTCAAGAAGTTCAAACCCCTCCCGGGCAAGGGATTTCTGGAGAGCCTTCTGAAGAGCAAGTGGGTGGGAATCGACAACTTCAAGTATCTGTTTGCCACACCGGACGCCGCAATCATGTTCCGAAACACAATCGCCTACAATGCCGTATTCATTGTGGTCGGCATGCTGATTACCGTCACGCTGGCCCTCATGATCTCGCAGCTGCATTCGAAACGGCTGGCCAAAGTGGTTCAGACCATGATGTTTCTTCCCTATTTTCTGTCCATGGTCGTTGTCAGTTACTTCGTCTTCTCTTTCCTGAGCGCCGACAAAGGTGTTCTGAACGTACTGCTCAAGCAGTTGGGCATGGAGCCCGTCCAATGGTACATGACCCCGAAATACTGGCCCGGGTTCCTGCTGTTCATCAATGTCTGGAAGGGCATGGGGTATGGCATGGTGCTGTATCTGGCCAGCATCACGGGCATCGATGCCTCCCTCTACGAAGCGGCCATCATTGACGGGGCGTCGAAATGGCAGCAGGTCAAGTTCATTACGCTGCCAATGCTTCAGCCGATCATCCTCATCCTCTTCATCATGTCGATCGGCCGCATCTTCTCCTCCGATTTCGGTCTGTTCTATCAGGTTCCCCGAAATTCCGGCCCGTTGGTCGATGTGACGCAGACCATCGATGTCTATGTATACAAGGCACTGATGGGCATGAACAACATTGGCTTCTCATCGGCTGCCGCCCTGCTGCAGTCCGTTCTCGGACTGATTACCATCTCGCTCGCAAACTTGATTGTCACAAAGGTTGACAAGGACAGCGCACTCTTCTGATGCAGACCGACGTTCCTTACGTCCACAATCCCGTCGATGGCTGACCGGAGCCCCTGCGCTCGTTACGGAAAAGCCCGGAACCCAGAAAGGAAGCACCGGATGCGCAAGCAAAAAATGGACTTGGACGCGGTGGCCAGATTCAACCGGATCGCCGCGCCGACGAATTTCTTTTTCAGCCTTTTCTTCATTCTCCTGGCACTCGTGTGCGTCGTACCGCTCGTATTTGTCGCCATTATCTCCTTCTCCTCGAATGCCTCCATCCAGAAGATCGGTTACAGCTTCATGCCGCTGGAATGGTCGCTGGATGCCTACAAGTACATCTGGCGCGAACGCAGCAGTGTGGGAACCGCATTTCTCGTATCCATCGGAATCACGGTCATCGGAACGATCACCGGTCTCTTTCTGACTTCCACGATGGGGTATGTCCTTTCCCGTCCCACATTCAAGCTCCGCCGATTCTTCACGATGCTCATCTTCATCCCCATGCTGTTCGGTGGCGGACTCGTGGCGGCCTATCTCATCAACACGAGGATGCTCGGTCTCCAGAACAGTTATCTGGCGCTTCTTCTGCCCGTGGCGGTTTCTTCCTTCAACTGCATCATCCTCCGTACCTATTTTCAGACCACCGTGCCGGACTCCATCATCGAATCGGCAAAAATCGACGGGGCACGACAGCTGTTGATCTTTTTCCAGATGATCCTGCCCATATCACTCCCGGCACTTGCCACGGTTGGTTTGATGCTTTCGATTGGATATTGGAACGACTGGTTCAGCACCATGCTTTACATCGGATCGGACCATCAGGACATGTATCCGCTCCAGTACGTCCTGATCAGCATCGAACGGAACATGGACTTTCTGACGAAGAACGCGCAGTTCATGAGTCCTGATTCAAGCCGGCTCAAGCTGCCGGCGGAATCCACCCGCATGGCCATCGTCATGGTCGTCGTTCTGCCGATCGCCATGTCCTATCCCTATTTTCAGAAGTACTTCATATCCGGACTGACCATCGGGTCCGTCAAAGGCTGACAAAACCATATCGCGACCCTTCCCGGATAGCTTCGCCATGCTGTTTGGCGGACAAAACCGGTGTATCGGATAAAACCAGTCAAGAGGAGGAGAATCATGAACAAGCGTACCTTATCCCTGCTTCTGGCCCTGCTGCTCGTCGTGTCCGCGTTTGCGGGCTGTGGCGGAACAACTCCGGCCGCGTCTTCAGCTCCTGCCGAATCCAGTTCCGCCGCCGCGTCTTCCGAAGCGGCCGCCACCGAATCCGCTCCGGCTTCCGCGGCCGGCGAACCTGTGGAACTGATCTGGATCATGGGTGGCGGCGCCCCCAAGACCGCTGAAGTACAGGCCGCCGTCGAGGCGAAACTTGCTGAAATCTCCGTGCCCATGATCAATGCCAAGATTCACACCCTGTATTATGATGGGGACAAGACCATGCTGGCGCTCTCGTCCGGTGAAGAATACGACATGGTCTTCACCTGCGAGTGGTTCAACAACTTCGCGGTGCAGGCCGCGAACGGATACTTCGCCGATTTGACCGACAAGGTCACCTCCATCACCCCCGACCTGTTCAAGACCATGCCCGCCATCGTGTGGGAAGGTGCCAAGGTCGGCGGCAAGATCTTCGCGATTCCGGTCAAGAAGGACTATGCGGCTGAAATGTTCTGGCGCTTTGACAAAGCCCTCTTTGTGGATGACCTGAAGATGGAAGTCAAGGACCGCATGAGCTTCTTCGACATCGAACCGTTCCTCAAGGCAGCGAAGGACGCATTCACCAAGGGTGATTCCGTTGCCGCAAACGCCGAGTTCCCCCTTCATCTGAACAAGGGCGGTCTCGCCGGTCTTGACGCGGACTTCGACATGATCAACCGCGACGCCCTGCTCGGTATCCCGTACTCCGCCGTTGGTGGCGCCGATGAGAACAAGGTCGTCATCACCGTCGAACACAAGGACATGTATGACCGTCTTGCCGCTGTGCACAGCTGGTTCAAGGCCGGTTACATCAACCAGGACGCCGCCACCGTGGACGACACCGGCACCTATTCCGCCATCAAGAACGGTCAGGGCTTCTACGGCGCCGATGCCATCTGGACAGGCGGCGACGGATATGTTCAGCTCATCTCCAAGTACAGCGGCCCGTACCTTTCCACCGGTTCCATCCGTGGATCGATGAACGCCATCTCCGCCGGTTCCAAGAACATCGACCTGGCGCTCAAGATGCAGGAAATCGTCAACACGAACCAGGAATACCGTGACATTCTCCGTTATGGCGTACCCGGGACCCACTGGGACAAGAACGACAAGGGACTTGCGCAGCGGACGCAGGATGGCCGTGACAATTATGCCGTCTGGCCGTTCTCCCAGGGCTCATACTCCCTCAGCTCCGTCGAGGCGGCTGAAGGCGTGACCGTAGACCCGAACATGTGGCAGGTCATCTTCGACGGCTACAAGGATGCGGTTGCCACGAAAACCATCGGCTTCTCCTTCGACATCGCCAATGTTGAAACGCAGATCGCAGCCTGCAAGGTCATCAAGGACAAGTACATGACCGGTCTCTCCACCGGAACCATCGACCCCAGCACGGAAGTGCCGAAAATGATCAAGGAACTCGAAGCAGCCGGCATCCGCGACATCCAGTCGGAATGCCAGAAGCAATATGATGCGTATGTAGCTTCCAAGAAGTAATCTTGATTCTCGTGTAAAAACTTGTTTCAACGAGTTTTTATGCAGGATTCCTTTGGAATCCTGCATGTGAATGGCACCTTTGGTGCCATTCACACACGGAATCACGTGATTCGG
>JAIFNI010000281.1 GCA_020047785.1 Clostridia bacterium | reverse complement strand
ATTGCATCGTGACCTGCAGGGAAAAGGAAAGTCCCTATTGCATCGCGCTGGCTCTGCTCAACGCGCAGAAAGGCCGCATGTCTCACGGTTTCGCGTTCGCGGGTGAGAACGCATACCGCACGGACAAGATCATCTCGGTGAAGGAACTGTTCACGACCTTGATCGAGGAGTACGGGATTGCGGCCCGAATGAGCCCGGCCACCTGATTTCCGCTGTCCGAACGGGGACGGTCATCTTATTTCCATTGCCCGAACGGGGACGGTCATCTTATCTCCGCTGCTATGCGGAGGCCTGTCGGAGTAACCGCCAGGCCTCCCTTCGCCGTTTCCTTGAGTGTGCCGCTCATGCCGTCTCCGATTTGTTTCATCGCCCAGATGACCTCATCGGCGGGAATGGCGCTTTCGATGCCGGCCAGTGCCATATTGGCGGCAGCCATGGCATTCACGGCACCGGAAACATTCCGCTTGGCACAGGGAACCTCCACCAGACCTGCAACCGGATCGCACACAAGCCCAAGAAGCGTCTTCAAAGCGATCGCACAGGCGTGGGCACTCATCCGCGGTGTACCGCCCAACAATTCCACGGCGGCGGAAGCCGCCATCGCGCAGGCGCTTCCGCATTCCGCCTGACAGCCGCCCTGTGCGCCTGATACAGTTGCCTGGTCGGCAATGACCATGCCAACACCCGCGACATGAAACAAAGCCATGACAACGCGTTCTTCCGGGATATTGCGTGCTTCCATCAGGGAGAGAAGCACTGCCGGAACTATCCCGCAGGATCCTGCGGTCGGGCAGGCCACAATCCGCCCCATTGCCGCATTGTTTTCAGACATGGCCATCGCGCGAATCATCAGACCGGCCGAGAATGTGTCGGCGGCCAGCTTTCCTTCCTGTTGCGCCTGTTTCAGACGCCAGGCATTCCCGCCACTCAACCCGCTGACCGACCGAAGGTATGGGTCCAGACCGGCTTCGATACCCTCCCGCATCACCTGCAGACGATGGCGCATCTTTTCCATCAGGATTTCGCGCGTCAGCGCAAGGTCCCGAATCTGTCCGCTCAGGATCAGTTCCGAGATGGATATGCCCTGCATTTCGGCTTCGGCAACCATTCCGGCCATGCCGTATGCCCCATTCCGCCTGTTTGTTCCGTCCACGCATGCCTCCCTGTCAAACCGAAACCATCGCCTGGATGACGACGGCTTGCCTTACGCCGCGAATCAGTCCGATATCTTCCGAAACCCCTTCGTTCACGGGCTGATCCGTTTCCAGCACCATGATGGCCTCTCCCCCCTTGACGGAGCGGTAAAGCTTCATGGTGGCAATGTTGATTTCACATCGTGAGAGAATACCGGCAACAGCCGCCACAACGCCCGGCATGTCCGTGTGGACCACGATGAGCGTGTGCAGTTCCCCCGTGAATTCAACCGCGATGCCGTTGAGCCTGTGGATGACGATGCTGCCCCCACCGACCGACGCGCCCGTCAGTTGAAGGACCTTGCCGCTCTCCCCGACAGCCTCGATGTCCAGGGAATTCGGATGCACACCCCCATTGTCCTTGAAGGTGAACCGACAGGCCAATCCCGCTTCCTCCGCAAGGACATCGGCGGTCCGAATCCGTCCGTCATCGGTTTCAAAGCCCATGAGACCGGCCAGGACGGCCTTGTCCGTCCCATGGCCCCGGCAGGTTGCGGCGAAGGATTCATACAGCGTGATGTCCGCCTTTACGACTCGCTCCCCCAGAATCACCCGAACCATGCCGGCAATCCGCAGCGCGCCGGCCGTATGGGAACTGGATGGTCCGACCATGACGGGACCCACCATGTCAAAAACATTCATGAAGACACCTTGTTTCCTCAACGCCCGTTCTGATGTGAACTGTCTTCTTCATTGTACTGTCCTGTTTCTCCGAGACCCATCTCATCCCGGCAGGCGATAAAGGCCCGGATGGCGATATCCAGTTCTTCCCGCGTATGCGCCGCGGATATCTGTGTGCGGATTCTGGCCTTCCCCTGCGGAACAACCGGAAAAAAGAATCCGACGACATACACGCCTTTATCAAGCATGCGCCTGGCCATCTCCTGAGCAATCCCCGCATCCCCCAGCAGAATCGGCACAATGGGGTGTACACCTTCCGGAATGTCGAACCCGGCCGACTTCATCCGCGATCGGAAATAGGTGGTGTTTTCCTCCAGCCGATCCCGATGGGAGGTGTCTTCCGACAGAAGATCGAACACCGTGCAGGCCGAGGCTGCAATGGCCGGAGCCAGCGTGTTGGAGAACAGATAGGGTCTGGACCGCTGGCGCAGCAGGTCGATGATGGTCCTGCTTGCGCTGGTGTAGCCGCCGCTGGCACCACCAAGCGCCTTGCCGAGTGTGCCGGTCAGGATGTCCACACGGCCCGCAACGCCGCAATGTTCCGGTGTACCCCTCCCGTGTTTTCCGACAAAGCCGACCGCATGGCTGTCGTCCACCATGACAAGCGCGTCATAACGTTCCGCCAAATCGCAGATGCCGCGCAGATCCGCAATCGTGCCATCCATGGAAAATACGCCATCCGTGGCAATCAGCCGGATCCTTGCATCCTTTGCCTCATTCAGCATGCGTTCCAGATCCGCCATATCATTGTTCGCATACCGGTATCTCTTCGCCTTGCACAGACGGACACCATCAATGATGCTGGCATGGTTCAGTGCATCGCTGAGAATGGCATCCTCTTCCCCCAGGAGGGTTTCAAACAGTCCCGTATTGGCATCGAAACAGGAGGAATAGAGAATGGTGTCCTCCATGCCGAGAAAGCCGCTGATTTTCTCTTCCAGATTCTTGTGCACCGTCTGGGTTCCGCAGATGAAGCGGACCGAGGAAAGACCGTGGCCAAAAGCCGAATAGCTTTCTCTTGCCGCCTCGATGAGCGCCGGATGGTTTGAGAGCCCGAGATAGTTGTTGGCACAGAAATTCAGGACATCCTTGCTGGTTGTCGTGCCGATATGCGTGGACTGCGGCGTGGTGAGGACCCGTTCCTCCTTCCACAATCCGTTTTCCCTGATGCCGTCGTTGATCCGGTTGAATTGTCCGTATGCCGTCTTCATGTCTCCACTCCAGTTTCACCGTCGATCTCATTCGCGCATTCATCAGCAGCATTCAGGAGTATCACCAAGGCTTTCATATTTCCCTGCATCCTGCCGAACATTGTGTCACAGGGGATTTTCCGCGAGCCAGTCCGCAATATCCGAAAGAATGCCATCCAATTCTTCGTTTCCGGTTCGCGAACCGCGCACCCGCATTGCCAGCGCTTCGGCCATGAACGGCGCACCGGAAAGCATTCCGGACAACACAGGCGCCAATTCCGGCAACAGGCTGTCCGTCCAGACTTTGGCCTCCTCCACCCTGGCATTCCTGTTGAGAAAGCCAATCTCCAGACCCCCCCAGGGAAACCGGACCCGGACGGACATGGTGAATTCCGCCGTCCTGCCATACAGCCATTCCCAGGACGCGTTGCGCTCCGCCAACTGCGAGACGGTCTCCGGCAAAGCATCGAAATCAGCCTGTTCCACCTCGTCAGGCAATCCGTATTCCCGGGAGAAGCTTTCACGCACCAGCGCCTTTACCTGCTCGACCTGAAGTCCCGGAACAAGTTCAGCCAGATTCACGACTCTTGCCCGAACGGACGCAACCCCTTTTCCCGCAAGTTTCGCCGGGTCCACCTGCAGATAGCCGCCCAGACGGGACATGTCGGCACCGATCAGAATCGTGCCATGATGCAGGGAGGTTCGGCGTTTGTGCAGGAATGCGTTGCCCGAGAACTTCCTGCCATCCACTGTCAAATCATTTCTGCCGGTTTGAAGCACCTGAATGCCGACTTCCGACAAGGCTCCCGCAATGACGGAACCCTGACGCACCACATCAAATCTTTCTTTTGGCACGATGAAGGAAAAATTCAGGTTCCCCTCATCATGAAAAACGGCTCCACCTCCGGTCATCCGACGCGCAAGCCTGACCCCGTCCCGATTCATGGCGGAAAGATCGCACTCGCGCCAGGGATTCTGGTTGCAGCCGATGACGACCGTATCCCGGTTCTGCCAAAGAAACAGGATGGCTTCCTCTTCTTCGGCCGCATTCACCAGGTGTTCCTCGAAAGCGAGATTCCAATGCGGGTCCCAGCGGTTTCCAATGATGATGCGTGTCTTCATGCCATCCTCCCATGTCTCAGCGCGGCTTTTCAGGTTATACCCATGCAATCGCACAGGACGGGCTTTCTTGCCGCAGCCACCTCATCGAGTCGCGTCACGGGTGTTCCGTAAGGTGCGTGCAGCGCATGTTCCAGTTCGTCATCCGTCAGCGCGGCCAGCCGGATCATTTCATCGGCGAACCGGTCGAGGGTTTCCCTGCTCTCCGTTTCAGTCGGCTCCACCATCATGGCTTCCTTCACAATCAGCGGGAAATAGACGGTCGGCGGATGCATGCCGGCATCAATCAGGTTCTTGGCGAGTACCATCGCGGTCAGTCCCCGACCCGCCTGCTTTTCGGCGGAGAGAACGAATTCATGCATGCACAGGCCATCATGCGGAATCAAATAGGTTCCGGAAAGACGCACCCGAAGATAATTCGCATGCAGCACCGCATGCCGGGACGCCAGATGCAGGCCCGTATTTCCCATGGTGCGCAGATAGGCGTAGGCACGGACCAGGATGCCGAAATTCCCGTAGAATGCCTTCACCTTGCCGATGGAATTCGGCCGCTCTTCCTCCCGCTCATAGCCGGCTTCCTTTTTCACAATGACCGGTGAGGGCAGGAACGGCTCCAGAAACGCCTTGACCATGACGGGACCGGCACCCGGCCCCCCGCCGCCATGCGGAGTCGAGAGGGTCTTGTGCACATTGATGTGCGCAATGTCGAACCCCATGTCGCCCGGGCGGGACACCCCCATGATGGCATTCATGTTCGCGCCGTCATAATAGAGCAGACCTCCTGCATGGTGGACAATCTCCGCGATTTCTGCGATATCCGGCTCGAACAGGCCAAGCGTGTTCGGATTTGTCAGCATCAGTCCGGCCGTATCCGGTCCGGCCGCACGACGAACCACCTCGGGATCCACGCATCCACGGGCATCGGAAGGCAGGACCACAACCTGAAACCCTGCCATGGCAGCCGTTGCAGGGTTCGTTCCATGAGAGGAGTCGGGAACCAGGATTTTTGTCCGTCCGGTATCTCCCCTGGACAGGTGCCAAGCCTTCAGAATGGCAATTCCGGTGGTTTCCCCCTGCGCGCCGGCTGCCGGCTGGAGGGTGGCCGCATCCATCCCGGTGAGTGCGCACAACAGCTCTCCGAGTTCATGCATCAGACGCAGGGCACCCTGCACCTCGCAATCCGGCTGTAGCGGATGCAGGTGGGCAAACCCGGGAAGCGCCGCCAGTTCCTCGTTTCTTTTCGGATTGTATTTCATGGTGCAGGAGCCAAGCGGATAGAAACCGGAATCAAGCCCGTGGTTTCTTTGCGACAAGGCTGTAAAGTGCCTCACGGCATCCGGTTCGGACAGCGCCGGAAGTGGAAGGGCCCCTTCACGGCAGGCATCCTCGCCAAACCAGGCTGTCGCGTCCATGACAGGCGTTTCCGAAACAGGAAGACTCACACCGATCCGGCCCGGTTTGTGCAGCTGCATCAGAAGGGGGGACGTCTGCCAATGATTCATGGTATTCATCTTATACTGCCTCCGCTATCCGTGCATCCGCCAGAAGCACCTCGCAGAACCGATCCATCTCCGCCTGCGTCCGCTTTTCCGTGACCGCTACAAGCCATGCGCCAACCCCCCGCTCATCCCGCAGATTCGGACAAGCCGCAGAAAGATCAAAGCCTCCAATGATGCCGGCATCATGCAGGATTTCATTCATCACAGATGGCGGCAGGATTGGATACACGGCAAACTCCCTGAAAAATGGACTTTCGAAGACGGGTACAGCCAGGCCGGAGGACACAAGCCTCTGCTGCAGATACAGGGAATGGTCAAGGCAGGTTTGTGCCACCCGGGACAGGCCGTCCGGTCCCAGCAGGGACAGATGAACCGTTGCGGTGAGTGCGCAGAGTGCCTGATTCGTGCAGATGTTCGAGGCGGCGCGTTCCCGGCGGATATGCTGTTCCCTCGCCTGAAGCGTCAGAACGAACCCGCGTCTGCCTTGCGCATCCTTTGTCTCCCCGACGACCCGACCCGGCATCTGCCGGACCAGGTGGGATTTGACGGCAAAAAGTCCGAGTCCGGGTCCGCCGAATGCCATCGGGATGCCGAGCGGCTGTCCTTCGCCCGTGGCAATGTCCGCGCCCTGCCGCCCCGGAGAGGCCAGCAGTCCGAGTGAAACCGGATCGAACGAGACATTGCACTGGGCTCCCGTCCGATGCGCACGCAGGGCGATGTCAGCGATGTCCTCCGGAATGCCGAAGAAATTCGGACTTTGGACCAGAACAGCTGCGGAGGGAACATGCAGACAGGCATCCAAATCGGAAGATCTCATTTTTCCAGTTGCAGGGTCAAAGGGGATTTCCATCAGTTCCGTGTCGGTGTGACGGAGGGCATCCCGAAGCACGCGCCTGT
>JAIFNI010000317.1 GCA_020047785.1 Clostridia bacterium | reverse complement strand
GTTCTATCCTCATGGGATTCCCTCGTTTCCACCGTCTCCGTCGAAGCGGATCATCCGGTCGGACCGATCCTGCCGATATCCTGTCTTCCTACCCTGTAAATGCGTCGTATAAATAACATAAACCGTCAGACTCGGACGCATTTACAGGGAATTGCTGGTGATTCAAAGCGAAGCATCAGGGGTCCATCCTACAGCATGAGGCTTGCCTGTGATGATTTCAGGCCCAGTCCGATGACGGTGTCCCATGCCCGACCGCAGTTTTTTCGAGTTTGTACCCGATGCCCCGGGTTGTGGACAGATTCACATTCGCATGCAATCCGGCCAGTTTTTTGCGCAGATAGTGGACATAAATCTCAACACTGTTCATGTCCGCATCCGCTTCGACACCCCATACCCGATCGAACAGCAATTCCTTCGGAAGAACCCGGTTCGGATTGCGCAGAAACATTTCGAGCAGTTGGTTTTCCTTCTGTGTCAGCCTGACATGCCGGCCATTCGCCTCCATTTCACTTTCAGCGGGTCGATGCAGCAGATTTCCGAGCGTGAGTACATCACAGGGGGAAGTGTCCGCCTTTCTTCTGGAGAGTGCCCGAATACGTGCAAACAGCTCTTCGCTTGCAAACGGCTTCATGAGGTAGTCATCTGCGCCGGCGTCCAGGCCGTCGACCCTGTCGCGGACAGCAGTTTTTGCGGTCAGCAGAAGTGCGGGGATGCCGATGCCTGCACGTCGGGCCTCACGAATCAGGGAAATCCCGTCTTTTCCGGGCAGCATCCAGTCTATGACTGCAAGGTCATAGATGCCGGAAAGCAGTCGCTCGAGGCCATCTGTACCATTGTCGGAGACATCCACCGTGTATTTCTGCTTGCGGAGCAGCCAAGCGGTTGCTTCGCGAATGTCTTCATCATCTTCGACAAGCAGAATATGCATGCTGCTCCTTTCGTGCATGATTCATGGGAATCCTTCCCGGTCCATTCTACCGCTTCGACAGGAACTTCGCTGAAGAATCGGATGCAGGATGACATTCGGATGCAGGATGGCATTCGGACGCAGGATGACAATCGGAAGGGCTCTTCCTCCAGTCATTTCAGCATGCGGATGATTTTTCCGTCGCGGCCAAGCAGCATGATGGCGGAATCGCCAATCTGGAAGTCGGTGCCGGAAAGGTCGGATACGGCAAACTCGGGACTGAAGCCATACGTCTTCGATTCGAATTTTCGGGTCGTGTTGTTATATACGGACACTTGGATGGACTGCGGCGAGAAACGGTTTGGTACATACGCCTCAATCGCGCCGATAATCTGACTCGTATAGATGTCGACATATCGGTTCCCGTGCCAGATGTCGGTGACTTCATAGGCGATGTCCTGCAGCTTGATTTCATTGACCGCGATCAGGTCGCCGGCACGTGTCAGTGTCGCGTTGTTCAGATCGATGGCGCCGAGTGTCATGTCGTAGATTTCCTGTTGATCGGCAATCTGCGGTGAGGAGAAGACCGGGTCGTAAAGCAGCGCGTATTCGTATCCTTCTCCGGAAGGACTCAAACCGAAAACGATGGAACTGTTTCTGGAGAGAAGGACGCCGAGTGAGTCGGTTTGGATTTTCAATCCGTCATGATACCAGACGGTGTCGAGCGGAAGACCGCCCGTTTCCTTCGTTCCGTTCTTCATCAGCACGGCTGTTGTGCCGGCTGACTGCAGGATGGTTGCATGTTCAGTCCTGTTCACCTGTCCGGTGATGCCTGTCAGCACAGTTCCGTTTGCAACGGCACCGATTCTTGCGCCCGGCACAGGTGCCGGAATCCCTACGGCCAGTGTATAGAGCCCTTTGTCGGTTAGAATGCGGTTTCCGGACAGATCCTCCGATGTGACGTCTGTATCCAGAATGAGCAGTTCCATGTATGTACCGGTACGACTTAGAGCGGGCACTGTAAAATGAAGGTAGGCGGGGGATTCATCGGCGCTCTCATAGGACAGCGAGACAATTTCTCCGGCCCTGACATCCGTGAAAACATTGCCATATGGGAGAATGCCGTTGCCGTCAAAAAAGGTCATGTCCGGGGTCAGAACCAAAGGGGTGGTTCCGGCTGCGGTCCGATAATAGAGCGTACCGTCGGATACATCTGCGACAGGGAAACTCAACACATAGGAGTTGAAACCGTACACCCTGACAATGATAGTTCCGTCCAGTTTCACCAAATAGTCGTGACCTGTCTGAAGAATGCTTTCTGTGCTGTTGGTCAGAACTCCTTCTTCGGTGCGGAATTCTCCGGTATCCAGCGTGCGATCGACCGTGGAATCAGCCAGGATGACAACTTCACTGAACAGACCGGTGCTTTCCGCATAGGGAGTTCCGGAAGAGGTGCTTCCGGTTTCAGTGATATTCCCCGCACCGGAGGAAGCACTTCCGCTTGCAGCGGCATTTCCCGTTCCTGCGGCTGCGACCGGGTTCACATCGGTGTCCAGCAGCCTGTCCAGCAGGACCGCGCAATCCTTGCGGCTCATCGGGTCATTTGCCTTGCAGGTGAAGCCGGATGTCAGTTTCAGGGCTGCTGCCTTTGTGAGGACATTTTGCGGCCAAATGCCTGTCAGATCCGTGTCCGAGTATCCGAGCATGCGGAGGGAAATGGAAAGAGCCTGTGCGTAAGTCACGGCATCTGCGGGATGAAACCTTCCATCCGGAAATCCAGTCAAAAGACTGTTTTGCGCAGCCGTGCGGACATATCCGCTGGACCAGCGGGCGGAAGGGACATCTGCAAACGATGTGCTGTTTTTCCGAATGTTGTCGGCTGTGGCCAGATTGGCGGAGGTGACGGCCATCTTGGCGAATTGTTCCCGTGTGACGCCTGCTTCCGGATGGAACAAGCCATCCGTGCTTCCGCTGATGATTTCCAGCCGAGTCAGACGGTCGACTGCAGCCCGCCAGGCAACGGTTTCGGGCACATCGGCAAAAGCTGCTGCGGAAACAGGGGAGGGAGATAAAACGGCATACGTGTTTCCGGCGCCACCGAGTATCAGGCTGAAGATCAACGCGAAGGCTGCCAGGGTCCTTGCTGGGAATGTCGGATGTTTCATGATGGGGATACCTCCTCATGGTTGTCGATGGGCGTGGTGCGCCATATCCGGGGACTCGATGCGGAGCCATTTCGCAAACCGGATCACCGGTCAGGTGGATGTCATTCGAACCGGAGCGCTTCAATCGGATTCAGCCTCGAGGCCTTGATGGCCGGGAACATGCCGAACAGGATGCCCGTGACCAGCGAGATGCTGAACGATATCAGGATCCAGGGGATGGAGTATACGGCGGGGACCAGTCCAAGTCCGCCGATGACGAATTTGATGGTCACCAGCCCAAGCATGACACCGATGAGTCCACCGAGACCGGTCACGACAATCGCCTCAATCAGAAACTGGGTCAGGATGCTGCGCCGCTTGGCGCCGATGGCCTTGCGGATGCCGATTTCCCGGGTCCGCTCTGTCACCGAAACGAGCATGATGTTCATGATGCCGATGCCGCCGACCAGCAGTGAGATGGCTGCGATGCCGCCGAGTACCATCATGAGGGTGTCGGTGATGGTACTCAACGTACTCAGCAGGTCAGCCTGATTGAAGACGCGATAAGCGCTTTCGGAGGCATATATCCTGAACAGAAAATCCTTCAGGGCGGTCATGACCTCGCTGGTCTTCTCCGCTGTGGCCGACTGAACCATGAAGCTGCGGATATTGCCGTTCCGGAGCATGCGCTGCGCCGTCGTGACGGGAATGATGACATAATCATCGGTCGTCTGGGCCTGGGAACCGTTTGTTTCGGTCAGAACGCCGACCACCGTGAGCAGGCTGCCGTTCACCTTGATGGTCTGTCCGAGCGGGTCCGCGTCCGGGAACAGTTCCTGTGCCACATAGGAACCGATGAGCGCAATCTTCTGGCGATAGGTCACATCGACTTCCAGCAGATATCGACCGGATTGCACATGGGAATCCTTGATGACCTCATAGTCCGGTGTCGTGCCCATGAGCGTGGTCGTCGCAACACTCCTGGGTCCTTTTTTCACGGTGATGGTCGAACTGACGGAGGGAGCCACCCCGGCGATGTCATCGGGATACGAATCGGCAAATTCCTTCAGATCCTCATACGTGACGTTCCGGTTGCTGCCTCGGCCCGTGATGCTGATGTTGATGAGATTCGATCCCATGCTTTGAATGGAGTCCGTGATGCTTTTTGTGCTGCCCTGTGCAAATGCGACAGCCGTGATGACCGAGCCCACGCCGATGATGACCCCGAGCATGGTGAGAAACGAACGGACCTTGTTCGAGAGAATGCTTTTGATGGCCATTCGCCATGCCTGCCAAATCCCCATTCACCGCACCTCCCTGTCTTCGACAATCTGTCCGTCCTGAATGCGGATGATGCGTTCGGCCTCTTCCGCGATGTTCTGGTCGTGCGTGATGACCACCAGGGTATTGCCTGCCTCATGCAGGTCATGAAGCATCCGCATGATATCGATGCCCGAGCGCGAGTCCAGGTTGCCGGTTGGTTCATCCGCCAGCAACAGCGGTGGATTCGTGACCAGGGCGCGGGCAATGGCAACGCGCTGCTGCTGGCCGCCGGACAACTCGTTCGGCGTGTGGTGCAGGCGTTCTCCGAGACCGACTTTTTCCAGCGCGAGACGGGACAGACGATGGCGTTCCTTCGCGTGAATGTTCTGATAAATGAGCGGCAGTTCCACGTTCTCGATGGCGGTCAGCTTCTTCAGCAGGTTGAACCCTTGGAAAATGAAGCCGATCTTCAGGTTGCGGATGTCGGCAAGCTGGTTGTCCGTCATGTTGCTGACTTCGTTTCCGTCCAGCCAATAATCACCGGCCGAAGGCGTATCAAGGCAGCCCAGCATGTTCATCAGGGTGGACTTGCCGGAGCCGGACGGGCCGATGATGGCCACGAACTCATGCTCCCGGATGTGGAGGGAAACGCCGTTCAGCGCGTGGACGGCGGTGGAGCCCATTTCGTAGGTTTTATACATGTCCCTTACGCGTATCATGCTTCCCCCTTTTTGAAAAAGAGCAAGTAACTTCTTTCCTGCGATTTAGTTTGGGGGCGGACCGAAGTCTCCGGCACCTTGCTGACCGGTGACTGTGCTGCCGGAGGAACGAGTGCCTGAAGTCGTCCCGGTGCCGGTGGTTCGTGTGCCTGTCTGAGGCCCGCCTATTGCGCCGCCTATGCCACCCATTCCCGGGAAACCGAATCCGGAAGATCCGCCGGTTGTGCTTGTTCCAGCGGTAGTCGTCAACGCCGGCAGTATGACCTGGTCGGTCTCGGATAGCCCGCTGATGATTTCCATATAGGTTTCATTGTGCGCGCCGGTTTCCACCCTTACAAGCACAGCGCCCGCATAGTAGCCCGTCATCGCATTGGTTCCGGCTCCCCATGAACCGCCTGGCATGGAATTACCGGATACAGCTCCTCCGGATGCCGTCCGCGGGCCTGTGCGGCTGCCACGCGGACGCTGGCCGGACACCTCATTGCCACGAACCGACGCACCAGTACCCGGTACCGCTGCGTTACCCGGCATCGCCGCAGGGTTGAATCCTGCAGCCATACGGCCACCTGTTCCGATCCCCGCCTCGGTCGTGGTGCCGGAAGGTGTGCCACTTACATAAACAAAGCTCCTCCCGTTGAGGGTGGTCACGGCTTCAATCGGCACCAGAAGAACGTTTTCCTTGTTGGTGACCAGGATGGAAGCATCCGCGTTCATGCCGCTCTTGAGACGCGCGTCGGGATTCAGCGTGAGGGTGACGGGATAGGTGGTCACCCCGTTCGAGGAGGAACCTTCCACTGCGATGCTGGTCACGGTCCCTGTAAGCGGCGTCGCTTCCGTGTCTGAAACGGCATCAACCGTCGCCGTGACGGACTGTCCCGGTGAAATGCTGGCAATGTCCAACTCGTCGATGGATACTTCCAGGGTCATGGCGGTTGTGTCCAGAATGGAGCAAAGTGCGGCTCCCGATTTCACAGAATCGCCTACTGTGGCGTCCAGACCGGTAACGATGCCATCCATCGGTGCCCGCACGACACAGCTGTCCACATCGGCCTGTGCGTTCTCGACGCTCCTTGTCAGGTTTGCAATGCGGGTTTCCGCAGTGCGGGCGGTTTTGCTCAGATCCGTGTTTTCCATGACCAGCAGAAGACTGCCGGATTTTATGCGTTGATTTTCCCTGACCGCAACCGACTGCACGTCACCGCCGGCGTCCGAGCGGAGCACCTTCACCTCCGCATAGGCCAAAGTCGCTTCGGAAAGCGCGAAGAGCAAACCGGCGGACGTGTGGATCTCCACGGTCGCGGTCATGCCTGCTGCAAGCGCACCAGGATTGTCTGCCGAGATTTCCACATCCACCGCTTCCCCGCCATCTGCACTGCGATAGCCGTTTTCTCCGACATGCGATACGCTGCCGGTTGCCGTACCGGACAGGGAACTGAATGAAAGAGTGGCAGTCTGTCCTTCCTGCAGTGCAGCCATGTCCGATATGCCGAACGGAACTGTCACGATGAGGTGGTCGACATCTGTCAGCGTCATCAACGAGCCGTTTTTGGAAACC
>JAIFNI010000005.1 GCA_020047785.1 Clostridia bacterium | reverse complement strand
CAGCACCTGTCTTCTGCAGAAAATCAAAAAATAAAAAAAGCCGCCTTGCATCCCAATCCTGGGACGAAAGAAGACTTTCGCGGTACCACCCAAGTTCGCCCGAAGGCGCACTCCATGAACAGGCACATGACATGCCCCGCCCCTGTAACGGAGGACATCCGCGATTCCCTACCGATATCCGGCAAACGTCCCAATCAGGAACGGAAGCCGCACTGCATCTGGCAGTCACGGCGATTCATTGCCGGATACTTTCAGGAGCCGGGCTACGGAGCGAACTTCTCCCGTTTCCATCACAGGCCCGCTCTCAGTCCGGGACGGGCCATCCCTGTGTGGTTTGTCCGGGTTACTCTTCTCCATCATCGCCTTGGAAGGATTCTGCTGTCTTGACCTGGTTATGATTGTATCATGTGACTTTTGGCCTGTCAAAGCGCATTGCCAAGGTTCAGGCGAATACGTCCAGATCCATGCCGGCATAATCCGAAATCACCCGGAACAGGCCCCATCCGCGAAGAAGTTCACGACCTTCCGCCGTCTCGCTGATCCCGATGATGCGCCCTGCCCCGGAAGCCTGCGCAGCCCGGATGCCCAGTGTGGAATCTTCCACGATGATGCACGATTCCGCCGGCAGGCCCAGTCGATCAATGGCACGGTTGAACAGGGCCGGATTCGGTTTTCCGGGCAATGTACCGTCCGCATAGATGATGCGTTCTTCATCAAACCAGCGATCCAGCCCGAACTGTTCCCGGTAGAATCGGATATTGGCTGCGGGTGCGGCTGTTGAGATGGCCATCGGAATGCCGTTGTCCTTGAGCAGGTTGAAAAAAGCCTCGACTCCGGGAACCAGTCGGCAAGCCTTCGGATTGGACGACAGCAGATCCCGGTAGATGGACTCCTTCATCTCCCCATATTCATCGCCCTCTGCGGCAGTCAGTTCCCGGCCGTAAACATAGGAGAATATTTCCCGATTGGTATGTCCATGGACATGCTGCTTGAACTCCTCTTCCGTGAACCCCGTGCCGCGAAGCCTCGGAATCAGGTCATGCCAGGATGCTTCATGTTGCCGCGTATCAAACACCAATGTGCCGTTGAAGTCGAAGATGATTCCCTTGCATGTAGGATTGCCTGCCATATTGTCCCCCCGGATGCCCTTAAGCTGCCACTGCTCTTTCTCCTGCCGAGATCGCAGGACGCGCAAGAATATTATGGCCCCCGGTTTCCACCCTGTCAATCCTGCCTGCGGGCAGCATGCTTCGGGTGGGCCGGGGGCCATTGCTTTCGGGAATTCAACGAGCAGCGTAAATCGAAGAAAATGAAAGCTCCTACAAGGAGGTTGTTTTCTTCCAGGCACCATGCCATGAAATCGATTAGGTCTTGGAAAGAAATAACCTGCTCTATGAATTTCAGAAAACAATGGCCAAACCTGCCATTATTTTCTGAAAAAGAGCAGGTAATTTCTTTCCGGCGACTTATTCAGCCGGTCGGTCCTTCGCCTTGTCGGTTTCACCGGCATTCTTGTCCGCCGCCTGCCGATCCGCGCGCATCTCTTCAACGGACTTGATCTTCAGGCGGGCCGAGCCTTCATATCCGACCTGGGTGGGAATCAGCGTGCCGGCAGCTTTCCCGGTTTCGAGCCTGGCCTTCGATTCCGCAATGGCCTTCCCGTACTGCGGCAGCCACTGTGCCTGCTCCACAAGCAGTTCATCCGTCATCTGCCAGATTTCCGGCGGATTGCAGACGGCGCCGACCAGGGGATCCATCATCATGGCCTGACGCAGCAGGAAATCATCTCCGGCAACAGCTGCCTCTACCGCCAGCCGCTGCACGGAAATGGAAGCGTTGCAGACTGCCGCGCAGCCAAGCGGCAGGTCGCCGACTTTCGGAATGTTCACGCCATTGGCATCCACATATCCGGGAACTTCCACAATGGCATCATCCGGCAGGTTCGTGATGGTGCCGTTGTTGACGACATTGAAGTGGCCTCTGTAGCAACGTCCGGTTTCGAGCCCTTCGATGATGTATGAGCCATGTTCCTCGCTGCGTTTTTCCGGCGTAAAGGGGCGGGCCGGGTCCTTCATCCACTGCGGGAATTCGGTTTCGAACCAATTGCGGCCTTCGGTGCAGACACGAAGGTATCCGCCGGTTTCGCCGTTGATCCAGGTGCCCAGGTCTATCCAGCTGCGGATTTCATCCGGACGCTTGCGATACCACGGCACATACTCGCTGAGATGTCCGTTGGATTCCGTGCTGTAATATCCGAACCGGCGCAGCATGTCGATGCGCACTTTTTCCGTTCTGCTGAATTCAGGATGCTTTTCGAACGCTTCGAGGAGATCGCCTGTCCGGTCTACGCCGTTTGTCTTCACGGAAACATACCAGGTCTGATGATTGATGCCGGCGCAGATGATGTCGACTTCCTTCTTCTGCAGGCCCAGAACATCCGCGATCTGATGATGGCCGCCCTGCACGCCATGGCACAGGCCGATGGTGTTGACCTTGCCATAGTGATTGAGTGCCCAGGTGACCATTGCGTTCGGGTTCGCATAACTGAGCACCAGCACATCCGGTGTGCAGAGTTCCCGAATGTCTTTCGCGAAATCCAGCATGACAGGAATATCGCGCTGGCCATACATGATGCCGCCGGCACAAAGGGTGTCCCCCACGCACTGATCCACGCCGTACCGGAGCGGAATGTCGATGTCCAGCCTGAAGGCTTCGAGACCACCCACACGCACGCAGATGATGATGTACTTTGCTCCCCTGAGCGCCTCACGGCGGTCCGTGGTGGCATGAATGCGGTTGTCCAGCCCATTTTCCAGGATGTCACGCTGACAAAGGTCGGTGACCATCTGCAAATTGTGGGCGTTGAGGTCGGTGAAGGAAATTTCCATGTTCCGGAACTCCGGCACCGTCAGCAAATCCGACAGCAGCGTGCGGGTGAAACCGACGCTGCCTGCTCCGATGAATGCAATCTTGAACGCCATACAGGAACCTCCATATGTCCGGCATTGCGATATGCCGGAAATTTATTCGGATAGCGCGTGTTCTGAACCATCAGCAGCCAAGACGGCAATCAATGCAAACCCGCTTCTCCAATGACAGTATATGCAAATCGCAGCAGGAATGAGGATTGAATCATGACACATGAAAATCAGGATGTCAGGTATTCTGACATCATTCTGATCAGCCGCTCTCAGCCGGCATCCCCTTTTCCGACAAATCTGGTCATGGAAGTGCTGCGCCGAAACTCTGCCGGACTGATTCCGACATGTTCGCGAAAAATGGCGGAGAAGTGCTGACGGCTGTTCATGCCGACGTATCCGCACAAGTCCGCAAGGGGCAGATCCGTCGTCAGCAGCAGCATCTTGGCCTGTTCCATCCGATACCGGTTCAGCCATGCGATCATCGTTACGCCGCGGGTCTTTCGGAACAACCGCTGCAGATAGGCCGGATGAACATTGACGGCCGATGCGACCTCGGTGATGCGGATCTCGCGGTCATAATTCGTACGCATGTACTGCAGCGCATCGGAAACATACCGTTGACCCGCATCCTGCCTGAATCGTTCCGTTTCGGACAACAGGCGGGATATCCGGACATGGAGGGCGAAGAAAAGGCTTTGCGCAAACCATTCTTCCGGTGCCGCACCCCCGTCGAGTTCCAACACCAGACTCCGCAGGAGCGTGCCGATATCCTGCGTATCCTTCAGAAAGAGGAAGGGCGGCTTCCGCGCAAGAAGTTCCGCAAATTCCGGTGTGCCTGCGGCTTGTGTGTGCAGACCAGGATATTGCCGCCCGGCATAACCTTTGGTTGTGTCGTTGGTTGTGTCGTTCGAGCGGTCATACGAGCGGTCATTGACTGCATCATTGGCTGTGTCGTTCCCGATTTCATTGGCCATGCCGTCAGTCGGACTTGAACAATTGGATGAATGGGAATGAGAGAAATGAGACGTGGCGGACGAGGAGGAAGCGGGCAGCCAGGCATACTCAAGATTCAGCATCCGACAGTCTCCGTCGGGGGCAGTCACAAGCGTATGCGGCACCAGTGCGTCGACAAGCAGAAAATCGCCCCGTTTCATGATTCTGCGCTCTGAGATTTCAGGTTCGGGAGTTTTGCCGTCTTTCCCGGGAAACGGTTGATAGGGTTCCCGGCCGACCCCCATCACGCAGGTTCCGGAAAGAACATACATGATTTCCAGCCGGTTGTGGACCTGCGGGATCTCCATCCGGAATTCCCGCCAGGTCCGCATGTACCAGGCCTGGGCAATCGGAAGCGCATTGGATGCCGCAACCATGCGGTCTGCTCCGCTCCCGGTCATTCCTCCACCCGCTTCACATGCCAGAGTGTGCTGGCAAAATCACCGAGCCGGAAAGGAATCTGGCACCCATAAGCCATCAGCCGCGAACCCGAAAGCCTTACAGCATCACCGGTCGGTGCCGTTCCTTCGCAACAGGTCACTTCATACAGCGCATCCGGGTCCAGCCCGGCAAGCCGCAGGCGATCCGGCTCCGGATTCGGCCTTGCCAGCACACGGAAGTGAAGGGCCAGTGCTTCGGAGCGGTCGGGCATCGCAAACATCCAGGCAGCCTCGGACCCTTCAAAGGGACTGCGCAGCCGGTACAGATCCCCTTCGGACGGCAGATGGCCCCATATCTTGTACTGGGCAGTCTGCAGGCTGATTTCCTTCTTTTCTTCCTCACTCAGCCGTTCCAGATCCAGTTCATAGCCAAATGCTCCGGTAAAGGCAGCGTGTCCACGGAAAGACAAAGGGGTCACACGACCGCACTGATGGTTCGGCACGGCGGAGACATGGGCACCCATGGCGGAGAACGGATATACGATCGATGTGCCATATTGGATCTTCAACCGCTCCACGGCATCGGAATCATCGCTTGTCCAGATCTGCGGCGAATAATGGAGCATGCCGGGATCAAACCGTCCGCCACCACCGGAGCATCCTTCAAAAAGAACCTTGGGAAAACGGGACGTCAATTCCTCCAGCACGCGATAGGTTCCAAGGAGGAATCTGTGCGCCGTTTCCCGCTGCCGAAACGCAGGGAGCTGCGCGCTTCCGATTTCTGTCAGGCTCCGGTTGAAGTCCCACTTCACATACTGGAACGGAGCGCTGGAGAGGATGCCGGAAATCGTTTCAATCAACCAGTCACAGACGTCCGTGCGGGACATGTCCAGCACCAGCTGCGTTCTGCCTTCCGTCCGCCTTCTGCCGGGTACATGGACGCACCAGTCCGGGTGCTCCCGGTACAGGTTGCTGTCCGGAGAAATCATTTCCGGTTCGAACCAGATTCCGAAGCCGACACCGGCTTCGTGAACGCGGTCAACCAGGCTGGAAAGGCCATCCGGCAGTTTTTCCAGATTTACGAACCAGTCCCCGAGGGATGAATGGTCGTCATTGCGTTTGCCGAACCAACCGTCGTCCATGACGAGCAGCTCGATTCCGGCCGATTTGGCTTGCTCCGCCAGACGCACCAGCTTGTCTTCGGTAAAATCGAAATAGGTGGCCTCCCAGTTGTTGACAAGAACCGGCCGGCGCTTGTCCTTCCAGACACCCCGGCACAGACGCGCGCGGAACAAACGGTGATACCGTCTGGACATACCGCCGATGCCTTCGGACGAGTGAACCATCACGACTTCCGGTGCCTGAAACACGTCTCCCGGAAGCAGGTTCCATCCGAAGTCGAAATGCGGCAGACCGAGAATCGCCCGGGTGGTGCCATACCCGCCGACTTCGAGCACGCCGGTGAAGGAACCGCTGTACACAAGGCTGAAGCCATGCGCATCGCCGGTTTCCTCGGTTGCGTCGGGTGAAAGCAGGGCAAAGAAAGGATTCATTTCATGACTCGAATGTCCCCGCCTGCTTTCAAGCAGCTTGGCGCCATGCTGCAGCCGATACCGCTCAATGTGCCGTTCCCGTGCCCAGGCCCCCTGAAGATGGATGGCATCGAAGGTACCGCAGTCAAAATCCACTGCCGCGGAGGAAAGACCGGCAAGAACCACTGGTTCGGAACTGTCGTTGCGCACCCTGACCGTGCGGATGATGACGTCGAAAGACGGCATGACGCAATAGGACAGGGTTACAGTCAGCCCTTTTGCCGGTTCGACCAGGTCGATTTCCAATGTTTCCGCGCCGTCGGGTTCCTCTGGAAGCACCGCCGGAAGGCCCTCAAGGCAAGGCTTTCCGTTGATCAGTCTGAATGTTGCGTACTTCAGTTCACAGGCAGAACTTCCATCCGAAAAACGGACCTGCATGGCGGGGAACCGCATGTCGGATGTCCCGTAAACAGGAAATTCCTGCGGGAGTGTATCCAGGCTCAAAGGCTTCCCGGGATCCGGTGTTGGAGAGAAGGAGCAGCGGCCGATGACTCGAAGCATGTCGTCAAAGTCTCCGGCATGCCCGGTCAATGCGGCCCCCCAGTGCAAATGAGCCAGATAACCGTCCTGCACGGCCATGACATAGCTGGTGCGGTCCGTCCGCAGATGAAAGACCGGGTTCTCCGGCAATTGAGATTCTGTTCCCACAAACGCATGCACGGGCGACCCCGCCACAGTGGAACGCCCGTATAGACCGATACCCATGTTTCTTC
>JAIFNI010000167.1 GCA_020047785.1 Clostridia bacterium | reverse complement strand
CTGTGGACATGAGTTGGCGCCTTCCTTTATAACCACTCTATCCGTGAGAAGCATGGCGGCCATTACGTATTCTCCCCCCCGGCTTGCATATTCTCGTTCATGGGAAGATCTCCAACGCTGTGCCATGTACAACAAGAAAACCTTGAAAGGAGCGTATGGTAGCATACTGTGAAAAAAATGAACATCCTGGTTGTTGATGATGAGCCTCTCATCGCGGAAGGCATCTGCTTTATCATTCACAAAATGGATATTGATTGTGATATTGTTGAATTTGCCCTGTCTGGGGAAGACGCCCTACGGAAAATGGAAGAGCACTCGTTTGATTTTTGCTTTTCTGATATCAGTATGCCAAACATGGACGGGCTTCAGTTCATACAAATCTGCAAGGATCGGCATCTGTGCAAAAACTATTGCATCATTTCAGGGTATGCTGATTTTGAGTATGCAAGACAGGCCATCCGTCTCGAGGTGAAGGACTATATCCTCAAACCGGTCGATGAGCATGCCATCTTCGAAATGCTGCAACGATTCGACTTGTCCAACAAAATCAAGACAAGCATGAAAACAGCGGACAATCCTTATGTATCGGAAATGTTGCAACTGATATCGGAAGAATTCATGCATGACATCAAACTGCGGGACGTTGCGAATCGGATCAACATCAACCCGGAATATGCAGGAAAACTGTTTCGTTCCCACACCAGTCTTTCTTTTTCCGAATATCAAAACCGATACAAACTCAATCAAATCATCAACAAAATCAAAGCGGACCGCACCATGAATTTTGAACAATTGGCGATGGAAAATGGTTTTTCAGAGATTCGAACCTTTTATCGCGTATTCAAGAAAATTTTTAACATGACTCCAGGTGAGTACCGGGAGAAATTCCTCGATGAATACTGATGGATTCCAACCGTCTCGAAATCATTTACATGATGAAAGCAGGGATAAAAGAATGACCTCAAGGAAAATCACAATGGCTGATGCATTGAATAAAGGCAACATTCTGCGTACAAAGTGGCCACAAAGCGAAAAAGATTACATCCCTGTTTACCTGGGAAGCGGCAAGGCAGGTGCGTGCTTTGATGCCTGGGGCCTCATGAACCGTCCCTGGCAATCCTCTCAGTCAGGGAGTTTGCCCAACACAGCCTATCTGCATGCAGACCACTGGCACCGGGGTTTGTATGGACTGGACATGCTGCTTCCCTTGTATCAACTTGTCTGGACGGAAACCCCGACCGCTCCCGTTCAGTACAGACAGGAACTGCATTTGCTGGAAAACCGGCTGGAAACACAACTGGAGTGGGCGCATCTGCGAATCCATATGAACCTGTCCTTTCATCCAGACAAGAGAAACCTTCTGGTCCTGGATTTTCAATTTGAGGCAAGTCCTGATCAACCCGTCCCGGGTATCGGATTGAAACCCATCACGGATCTCATGACGCAGGGATACAAGCAGCATGTTTCGGGGATTGCGACATCCGTGCCTTCTGCTGCCGAAACGGGCTGTCATGTGACACAGCTCCGAATCGGTAAGGCAAGCACCACCCTTGCCTTTCAGGCATTGGATCGGAAAGGGAGATGTTCAACCCTCACAACCGCAGCGGGAACAGAAGTTCACTTCTCCGGCACCTCAGGACGCCATTTGCTGGTCATCGGAGCATGCGGGTCGAGTGAACAGGAAACCCTTATGCAGCAGATGAGTCAAATCAAGGACGTCACCTCTCTGTTCACAGAAATGAAAGAAGCTTGGAGAAAACGCTATGGCGACGCCTGTGTCCTTCTTTCCGATGACAGGCATCAGGCATTATGGAGTCGTTCCCTCCATTATCTGTTGTGCAGTTTTTCACCCGAACCGGTTTGTCCTGTTTCTCCCATGGGCTTTTCAGGAAACGGGTGGCCCTTCCATTTTCCTCAGGACATGGCGTATATCCTGCCTGCCTTTCTTCAACTGGGGCATTTCGATATTGCCAAAGGGATAGTTTCCTATTACAGAAGCTGTCTTTCCAACATGCAGGCCTTCACCAAACGGATCTACGGGGTCGGCGGCGCGCAATGGGCATGGGAATTCCCAATGGACAACAAGTCCAATCTCCTGGACAGTGGATCACCCAACCCGTTTCAGTTTGAAATCCACAATGCGGCGTATCCGGCTTTCATGGCCAGCGAGACTGCACAGGCCATTCAGGAAGAAGACTGGACCCGGGATGTGGCATGGCCCATCATTCGGGAATCCGCCCGCTTCTTCACCGAGGTGCTGAAAAAAGACGATGACGGTACATGGGGTATGGAAGTCATCCCCTCCATGGGACAGGATGAATGGGGTGGAGAAAACGCAAAAAATTATCTCTGCGCATTGATCAGCGCCCGATATTGTCTGACAACCGCCCTGAAGACAGCGGAACAACTCGGCTCGTTGCCTGAAGAACAGCTTGGAACTACACCAGACGAAACAAATCGTTGGCATGCGATACTGCGTGACGGGCTGTCCTTTCCGCGACTCCTGCATCCCCGCTACGGTCTTCATATGACCTGCGAAGGAAATCCGGACGACTTTCATTTCGGTGTGCAGAAACATCCGATTCAACTGAGTCCTCTTACCTTTTTGCCCATTGGGGCTCCCGGTGATCCTGAACGGAAAGCCTACGACATGCGATATGACTTGTGTAAAGGATCACATGAACACTTTTTCACTGGCTGGAGCCTTGCGACCTTCTGGTTGGCGGCTGCACGCCTGAGGGATGGCGCCGGATTCGAACAGGACCTTGAAGAAGCCGTCCCTTCGTTCTACGTGGACCCATCCTGGTCGGTTCTCTTTGAAACATCCAGGCAAATCAACATGCCCATGTACCTGACCAACCACGGTCTTTTCATGCAGGCGGTTCATGAAGCTCTGCTTCATGGCGACACGACAGCCCCTGCTTCTGCAGAAGTACGTCCCATCTCGTCAGGACTGCCATCCACATGGTTGCCCGCAAAATACTGGAATCTGCGCTCCCGGGACGGCCAATCCTTCAGTGGTTCATATGTCATGCGTTGCTGACATGCTTCAAATGAAGACAGATCCCTGATTTGAATCCCTTTTCAACGTGCTGCTCTTCCGTCTGCAAACACAGGGTCCGATTCCGAAGTATCCATGCACAGGCCGGCATCCTATACTGGTCACATCAACCGGTTTGGAGGCCATGGCATGCGAAACTTCAGGCATTCCACTATCCAGAGGAAAAGGACCCGTGTACAGTCAGGACGGGCGGGCCTGCGCAGGAATCTCCAGAACAGGGAGCTTCTTGTGCTCGCTTCGCCTGGACTGCTTTTTGTCCTTCTATTCTCCTATCTTCCCATGTACGGATTGGTTCTGGCCTTCAAGAATTTCAAGTACAATCTCGGGATCCTGGGAAGCCCCTGGGTCGGTCTGGAGAATTTCCGTTTTCTGTTTCTGACGGACGCCGCCTGGCGGATCACGCGGAACACCTTGTTTTTGAATTTTCTGTTCATTCTGTCAGGATACACGGCCAGCATTCTCATTGCGCTTCTTCTCTTCGGATTAAGCCAGAAAAAGGCGGTAAAGCTCTACCAATCCGTTCTCATCTTTCCACGCCTGCTTTCCTGGGTCGTTGTGGGCTACATGGCATACGGCCTTCTGAATCCACAATACGGGCTGCTGAACAGCATGATCCGGCAGCACGGACTTGTGCCTGTGGACTGGTACAGCCGTCCGGAATTGTGGCCCGCCATTCTCGTATTCACAAGCCTTTGGAAGGATGCAGGAATGGCAGCAGCTGCAGGCCTGTACCAGTCAGTCGTGGGCTTCCTGCTGATCCTTGGCGCAAACAGCCTCGTCAGAAGAATCGAACCGGACCATTCATTGTTTTAGCACTTTGACTCCCAGTACCAATAGGGCTGAAGGGTTCCGAAGTCGTCGTGGTCGGCGATGGCAGGGTGGAGATCTCGCTTGGCAGGGAATTCGGCGCTTTGACGCTGGGTGTGGCCAGTGACGAGGAAGCGCGCTGCGGAATCAATCCGGTGAAGCGCGCACGGCTCATCAAAGCCGGAGCCCATGCCATCACAGGAGATTTTTGCGATGCAGAAGCCATTCTGGACTGGCTGGATGAATGCATTGCATTGGCATGATTGGTTCAACACTTGCTGAAAGGACACACGAATGGACAAGAACGTGAAAACAACCGGACAGCTTGATTTTTCAGGAGTCACCACCTATTCCGTCCGGCAGAGAACCAATCTTGTGACCATTGCAAGCCTGGCAAGACCGGGCATCGACCCTGTCCCGGATTGGGGGAGCGCGGATTTCGACGCGCTGATCGATCGGATCGTCGAGGCCAGAACAGCCGGAAGACCGGTCATCTGGTCCATGGGCGCCCATGTCATCAAATGCGGAATGTCGAGATATCTCATTGATCTGATGCAGAGAGGACTCATCACGCATGTTTCCGGCAATGGAGCGGGCAGCATCCATGACTTCGAGCTTGCCTTCAACGGCGGGACTTCCGAAGATGTTCCGACCGCCATCGAAGATGGTTCATTCGGCATGTGGGAGGAAACCGGCCGATGGATGAATGAGGCGCTGCAGGCCGGCGCGAAATCAGGAATGGGATACGGCGAGAGCCTTGCCGCCTCGATGGAAGCAAATCCGGAAAGATTTCCATACAGGGAAAACTGTGTGCTGTATCAAGCCCATCTGCTCGGTATTCCTGCGACCTATCACATCGCAATCGGAACGGACATCATCCATCAGCATCCCTCCGTCGATTTTGCCGCAATCGGCGCGACAAGCGGGGTCGATTTCAGAAAAATATGCCACTCGGTCTCCGGACTTGACGGCGGGGTGCAGCCGCCAAGTGAATGGTCTCCACTTCGCCACCGGCGGACCGGACGCCATCGGCAAGCCTGTCCGCCAGAAAAGCCGTGTAGCCGTTGGCTCCTCTATAGCTTCCGTTGAGAATCAGCACCTTCATGGCGGTCTGCTCCTTCCACCCGAAAACGGGTCAAGGTCCATGCACTGCCGATGCCCATCAGCAGGTAGGCCGGTGTCAGCACGTCGTAGGTTCCCGCAGCCAGCCAGGACGTGATGCCGGCCACAACAAACACGACCGGATACAGGCTGCATTTGACAAGGAGGATCGGCACAAACAGCCAGGCCCAGCGTTCCCCGCGCCGCAGCAGCACGGAAAGCGAGAACAGGGGCAGCACCAGAAACAAAAGATCGGTCGCGAACACGACACCCGTCGGGTGGCCTGTCTGACGAATCGCTTCCGGGACCTCGCCCGTCACCCAGTACGAACCGGCCATGGCAATCCATGCCGCGCCCAGGAGACCGGCGAAAATCAGCAGGAAAGATTGCACCCGCTTTGGTGCTCTCGGCGGTGAAAGGTGGGTGGCGACAAGCGCGTGAATAGGCGCGGATGTCAACGCCTGCAGAAGGGCGATGACGGACAGCGCGACCACCAGCACCTGTCCGAGGAAGAAACCGCTGAACGCCGCACCGTAAACATAGAACACATAGTTGTAGATCAGGTACCAGAGACCTCCGAGCCAGAGGAACAACCGGAGGAGCGGCCATTCGGCGACATCCCGCCGCTTCCTCATGCTGGCGTGGACACCATGAAGCCCATAGAACAGCAGGGGGATCGCAAGCGCCCATGTGACGATGTCATTCCCGAGCCACACCGACTTGACGAATGCATTGTCCCGGTAAAAGCCGTTTTGGAATGTCCCGGCAAGGCTGAGTGCAGCCGCAAGGACTGCAGCCAGGCGACTCGTCCCTATCGCGTATTCAATCCGTTCCCGCTTCATGCATCATGCCTCCCAGCAACATCTCCAGTTCCCGCTTCATGCATCATGGCTCCCAGCAACAGCTCCAGTTCCCGCAGGTACGCCGATCGAAACCGGATGGCATCCGAAGTGTCTGAGCGGCGAATCCATGCCATCATCCGTCCGGTCATATGGCTCAACACCAGCTGGATCCACGCTTCCCATTCAGAACCCGGCACCCCCAGCTGAGCCATCAGTCGCCCGAGTGCATCCCGCACTTTCCGTATGAGTGGTGGGTTCATCAACGCGTCCCGAATTTCTTCCGGCGGCAGCGCATCCAGCTTGACCATGAACACCAGCTCAAAGGCAAGCGGCCTTTCCAGCCAGTAGTCCAAGGTTCGCCGCGACAGTTCGAGCACCTGTTCCAAAGCGGAATCCGAATCCGTCGACAGCCCGTTTGTCACCCGTGTCAGCATGTCCTCAAGCAGGACATGGATGCAATGCTGATACAGACAGGTCATGTTCGGAAAGTAGTTGTACAGGGCCGGAAAAGAATACCCGGTCATCTCGGAAAGCCGCCGGACGGACAGTGCCTCGACACCCTGCTCCTCCATCAGCTGCAGCGCCGCATCGATGAACATCCTGCGTGTGTCTTCTTTTCGGTTCCTGCGTTTCGTGCCCGAGGCAGGCTGTAAACCTGTGGCATCCGGTTTCCTGATTCTTATCATGGCAATCCACCTTAATTAACACTGTTCATATATCGAACTATGTTAATTATATCGCGATACGATGGTTTGTCAAGTCATGTGTTTCGAGAGAAACGGGCTTGTCCGCATAACAACGGAACAAGGC
>JAIFNI010000172.1 GCA_020047785.1 Clostridia bacterium | reverse complement strand
TCCCGAACTCGGACCCAGAGTTCCGCCACAGGGAGGATGCGCGCATCAAGGAAACCCTGCGCAGGACCTTTGACCGGATTGACGCGGAATACGACTCTTCTTTCCGTGTCGCCGATGCCGCCAGGGAAGCATGTCTGAGCGTTTCCCAATTTGAACGTCTGTTCAAGGCCCATACCGGACAGACCTTCCTGCAGTATCTGAACCGATATCGTGTTCATAAGGCCTGTGAACGACTGGATACGGGGGATACACTCACGGAAATCGCCTTCTCATGCGGATTCGGAAGCCTGGCCACTTTCACTCGCGTCTTCCGTCAGATCAAGGGAATGCCTCCGTCCCGCGTGCGTACAGCAGGTTCCCCAACCATCCCGTAGATCTGTCGTACGAACACCATCATCACAGGAATCATACGGCTTTCTGCAATGATGGCGGCTGATGTCCCATGCATTTGCCGGGAAGGATGTTCAACCAATGAATATGCGGGTATATATTTTCCATCCCGCACAACAACCCTTTTATTTCCTGCAGATGGATACGGGTTCGGGACGAGTCAGGAGGATACGGTATGCACAATGCATCCTACAGAATCATGGAAAACATCCTCCTCGAGCAGACCCATGCCACCCTGCCCGCCCTGTACGGTCTTGTGGCGGAGCAGCTCCAACGGTTGTCCGGATCTGCAGTCTGTTCCTTTTCCCTATATGACCCTGATGCAAGAGATCTGACAACCCAATCCCTCATTGCGGACAAACCCTTCGTGACCAAAATCCTCAGTGTTCTGGAAAAAGGGGTCATCGGCCTGAAGACGCAGGTCTCCCCGCAAATGCTTTCACAGATGATGGAGGTTCGTATCAAAAACGTTATCTCCCTGTCGGAAGCGACGGAAGGGTCCATTCCTCCAGCCGCTGCAAAAGTGCTTCAGGCTATTACGGGCATTGACAGGTTCATCGGACTATCCTTCCTGGTCGACGGACAAGTATACGGTACGGCCCTGATGGGCATGAAGGCCGGGATACCCGATCCGCCTCCGGACATGCTCTGCTTTTTCGCCAGCATGACATCCATTGCATTCCGGGGAAAGCAGAATGAAGAAAGATTAACTTATGTCAGTCAACACGATGAACTGACCGGTTTGTTCAATCGTCGTCATTTCTACGAGGTGCTGGAAAAGCTGCAATCCACCGGCCAATTTCCGTTGGTTCTGATGATGATGGATGTGGACAATCTGAAGCAGATCAATGACCGGTATGGACACCTCGCGGGTGATGAAGCGCTGGCCCGCTTCGCAAAGCACGTCTCCGGACAACTGGCTGAAAGGATGGTCTTTTCCCGTCTCGGCGGCGATGAATTTGTATTGATTTCCCCGGGAGACGACGAAAAATCAGGCATGCTTCTGATGGAAACCATCAGAACGGCCATCGCTGAACTTCCGGGAAACGGAAGAAGCATACCCATGCAGGTCTCCCTCGGCATGGCCGTTGCACGGGATGGGTCCGACAAACTCATGGACCTGCTGCATGAAGCCGATCTGCGCATGTATGCCGACAAGAAGGAGCGGCGCATGAACACGCGGGATTATCCCGGAAACTCCAGCCGGAAGGGAGAAGCCGGAAGCCCCGCCTGATTGAACAGGTTCGCCATCGTATGGTTCTTCCAGCCATACCGGAGAAAGCAAGGCTGATGCACACCGTCCGCCCGCACACGAACAGCATTCCCTTCAATTTGGGCAGATGCCGGATGATGGACCCCATCCGCATCTGCCAGCGAGAATCCATTCAGAACGACGGCGTTTCCTTCTTCGGCAAACAGACCGCTCATGGAAAGAGGGTCCCGGGACCCCGCAATCAACTCGCCCAAGGCCTGCAAATCCCTGGAACCGTCAGCGGGGTCCGTTGCGCAGACTGAAAACCTCAGAATAACCGAATCCCCTTCCATCACCGCCGACTGCAGAACTGGTCCCGAGTCCGTCACAGGCTTGTCGTAAATCCGCTTCAATGCAAGCAGCGCCAATCTTTCCCCGACAGGCTGCTTGTGCTTGGGGTGGATGTCGATCCGGTCCCCATAATCGTGGATGACCGCCATCGCACAGCCCGGAACGATTTCCGCCACATGCTTCTGCTGCTCCCGCAGTATGGGCCAGTTCTCACCGTCCGGATTGCCGTCACAACCGTAAGAGGTCAACTGAACAAAGAAAAAAGGTAGTTCCGGCTGATGGAAAAGCACACGCCACCGCGATATCATCGTACTGAAAAGCCTGCCGTATTTGTCCGCGCCCATCGGACTGCCCGGGTCATTCGCATCCGTCTCGCCCTGATACCAGATCACGCCTTTCAGGGCAAACGGCGCCATCGGTTCGAGAATGGTATGATACAGGCCGCAGGGACTGAGCGCATTCTTCGGTCCATTTGGCGGCGGCCATGGATAGCCGCCGACGAAAATATCCCGCTCAGGCAGGGAAAGCCCTTTCCGTTTCGCTTCTGCGTCTCTGATTTCATATTCCGCCACCTGACAGGCATAGGTGCGCCGGGCATTCTCATAGGTTTCTGCATCTAGTGTTTCAAGCAGATTGCGGTAGTCTGCCAGCCAGGGTTCCAATAACGCATCGTTTTCAAGGTCTGTTTCATTCATCCAGCAGGAGGCGGAAGACCCACCCCAGTTGGCATCCAGGATGCCGATCGGTGTGCCTGTTTCTTCCATCAGTCTTCGTGCAAAATGAAAAGCTGCTGCAGAGAAATCCGATGCGGTATCCGGCGTGCATATCTGCCAGGTGGGCGGCTTAGTAAAATCTGCCTCCGGCTCTTCCATTTCTGCGCCTGCATATGGGATCCGGGGAGCAAACCAGGAACGGATAAGTGGAAAATCCGCTTCGGAAATCCATTTTGCCGCACCGATCGATTCCCCCAGACGGAATTCCATATTGGATTGTCCGCCTGCCAGATATACATCCCCGACGACGAGATTCTCCAGTTTCCTGCATCCGACGAAACTTCCCTGCAGGTCCAGAATGCCCGCCTCCAGGCTGAAGGCAGGACCTGTTTCCATTGGAGCCATAACGACGGACCACCTGCCGGAAGCCACGAACCCGGTTACAAGCTGATTGCGGCAGGAAACCGTCACAGCGGCACCTTCCGGTCCGGTTCCCCAGACAGGTATGGATGTTCCGCGCTGAAGAACCATATGATCCCCAAAAATCGGGGCGAACGAGAAAAGAGGATCGCAGTCTTTCCATTCATCCATGCTGCCGTGATTGTTCATCATCTGCCTGATTCCTTCACTTTCTTCTTTTCTCTCTTTCGCACCAGCATCCGCTCATCTGCCTGCCGGATGGTTTCTTCGAGACGATCACCCGGTTTTGCCAGCAGGAATCCCCAGGAAAATGACACTTCATAGGGCTTTCGGTGCAGATCCATGACCCTGCGCAGGTTTTGTTCAAATCGGTCTTCCATGACCTGCATCAGGCTGGGTGTGGCTTCCTTCACCAGCAACAGAAACTCGTCGCCGCCCAGACGGCAGACAATGTCCCTTTCGCGCACGGAATCCGAAAGAACGCTCGCGACCATGCGAATCGCGGTGTCACCTTCCTCGTGGCCATACCTGTCATTGATTGTCTTCAGGTTGTCCATGTCGATGTAGGCAATCAGATGATCTCCACCCAAACCGCTTTCCAGGTGCAGGGTTGCTTCCTGCAAAAACCCGCGCCGGTTGAAGAGTCCGGTCAATTCGTCGCAGGACGAGAGATCGTTCAGTCTCCGATTTGCCGAACGAAGCTCTTCCAACGCCTCCTTCAGGCGGTGTTCCATGACAATCCGCTCGTCCAGCAGCAGGGAACCCTTGATGAGACTGGAGAGATGCAGCCGTATGTCATCCACCATCTGATCCGTTTCTTTTGAGCAGGCGGCGATCAGGTAACCGAAAATTTCATTGCCGAAAAAAAGCGGCTTGACGATGAGCGTGATGGTCTTCATGCGTTCCAGAACGGGGGACGGGAGAATGGACATTGTCTTGAAAGGGTCCTCATGATGAACCCGAACCCCACCGGCCAGACAGAATACTATCCGGGAATTTTCCGGTGGCGTGAAATGCGGGAGGTTTCTGTAGGTCAGCGGATGCGGAAATCTGACGATGGCAAAGTCATTTATTCCCTTGGTCGTGAGGATTTTCTCCAGCATGCCGAACAGCAACTCCAAATTGTAGGACTGCAGCGATTCCGTCAGAAGCAGGTTCTCCTCCGGAATTTCCGACAGCCCCTTTCCGCGGACCGTGACGGAATACTCCGAGCAGCCGCAGGAGCATCGAATGACCGGTGTAACCGGAAGCTGACTGTCTTCCGGAACAACCTCCCCATGTATCATCCGCACCAGCAGATTCATCACATAATCCGCCAGTTGGTTGTGGTTCTGGGAAACCGTTGTAAGAGGCGGGTCAGTGAGGTGGCTCCAGGCGGAGTCATCAAAACCGGTGATCGGAATATCTTCCGGACAGCGGATGCCGCTTTTCCGAAACCGCGTCAGCGCGCCGAATGCCATTTCGTCATTGGAGAATATGACTGCATCGATGCGCCCGTCCCGGATGCGGTTTTCCATGGCTTCGGCGGCATGCTGCCCGCTCAGGCTTGAAAAATCGCCTTCGAAAATGAGGCATGGGTCGAAAGGAATTCCGTTTGCGCGCAGCAGACGGATGTATTCCTCTTTTCTCGCAAACCCATCCGCCTGAGACAGGTGTCCGGTCACGAAGGCGATGTGCTTTTTGCCGTGCCCGGTCAGATGCTCGAACATGGCCCGGATCCCGGAGGCGTTGTCGGTCCGCACAACCGGGAATTTCCCGACCTGGCGCCCAATGCAGATGACCGGGATGCAAAGCTGCTCCGCATAACGCTCCGCCGCATCCAGCCCTTCCGCCTGAACAACGGTCGCGGCCGCGATGATCAGTCCGTCGAGACGCTCGGGACCCACAAGCTGATAGACGGAATTGTAGAATTTGAGCAGGCTGTCCGTCGACCCGACCTCCCGCCCTTCGAAAATGATGAGCCGGTATCCGAGCCGCCCGCATTCTTCCCGTATCCGTTCCGTGATGAGTTGGGTATAATGGCTGTAGAAGTGATGCACCAGCAATCCGACGTTCACGTCATACCTCCTGCTTATGGCAGGTCCTTTTGAAATATCATACCATTGCGTGTATGACTTCGCCATCGGTAATTGAAATAAATCAATAAATGGAAAAAGCAACGCATGCTGCCACCCCAGTTCACACAGGAGGGACCCCCATGATGAACAGCACCGCAATCCCTGATGAAGCGCCGTTTTCAGAAACCGTTTTCTTGAATGAACCGAGTACGGAGGATCGGTATCGCATCATCTATGAGCATATGGGTCGAATCGGCAGTGAACGACGCGTCGGAAACCTTCTCCTTCATCTGGCGAACATGGCCCGTGCGCTGGTGGCTGCGGACCGCTGTTCCGTCTGGCTCGCGGACTGGGAAACCGACACGCTCTGGACCATGGCGGCCCATGGTGTGTCCGAAATCCGCATTCCCCTTTCCTCCGGGCTGGTCGGCTATGCCGTGCAGAACGGCTTGGATGTCTACATCGACGATGCCCAGAACGACCCGCGTTTCAACAAGGAAGTGGATCGGAGGACCGGTTATCACACCCGTTCGATTCTTGTCCTTCCGCTTTGCGGTTCCAACGGAAAGGTACTCGGTGCCTTGCAGGTGCTGAACAAGCGGACAAGGGCGGGTTCCTTCACCCAGGATGACATCCGTCATCTGCAGATGGTCGTCGCTTCCGCCTCCGCCTCCATTGAGAACACCCTGCTGAATGAGGAAATCGACGACACCCAGCGGGAAATCATTTTCACGATGGGGGAAGTGGGCGAGGTCCGGTCGCGCGAAACAGGCAATCATGTCAAACGCGTGGCTGAATATTCACATGTTCTCGCACGCACCATGGGCCTGCCCCAGGAGGAGGCGGATTTGATTCGGACAGCCTCCCCGATGCACGATATCGGCAAGGTGGAGATTCCGGATGCCATTCTGAAAAAACCGGGAAAACTCGATCCGGAGGAGTTCAAGGTGATTCAGGGGCATGCTGAAACCGGTTACCAGATCTTGAAAAAATCGAGCCGGCCCATCCTGCAGGCTGCCGCCATCGTGGCGCACGAACATCATGAGCGATGGGATGGGCGTGGCTATCCGAATGGCCTCGTCGGAGAAGCCATTCACTTGTATGGCCGGATTACGGCGGTTGCCGATGTGTTTGACGCACTCGCCAGCAAACGCTGCTACAAGGAAGCCTGGGACCTCGACAGAGTCTGGGACGAGTTTCACAAGGAACGCGGCGCTCATTACTGTCCTGCCGTGACAGATGCATTGTTTGCCGGCAGCGAAGAAATTCTGCGTATCCGTGACACCTATCAGGACAACTAAGGCGCCGGAAGAAAATTACCTGCTCTTTTCCTGAAAAGAATGGCAGGTTTGGCCATTGTTTTCAGGAATTCATCGAGCAGGTTGTTTTCCTTCCAAGCCCTAAGTCGCCGGAAGCCCTGAACGAAAGGAGCCTTCATGGTACCCGGATTCAGCCGAACCAGATGGTCCTGCTCCCTGCTGGTCTGCCTCCTGACCATCGGGCTTC
>JAIFNI010000269.1 GCA_020047785.1 Clostridia bacterium | reverse complement strand
CGAGGGAAAGGAAGAACATCGATACCGCCGCAATCATTCCCCAGCCGCCGAAGGCCAGGATCATCAGCAATGTGCTTTGAAACAGGATGCCGACGACCACGACAGCCGCTATCCCCGGAACCAGTATCAGCAGGACAAAGAAAAGCTTGAGGAACATCATCAGCGATTTGCCATGTACCCCGCCGAATATGCGGCGCGCCAGCACATCGCCATATTGGAAGACAGCACCGAACATGACATAACTGAATATGCAGGCGATGATCATGTACCATTCCGCCTTGAAGAGAATACCCGAAATGATGAACAGCAGTGCTCCGTCCAGCATATTTTTGAGGTGCTCCGCCAGGGTGGCAAAAAACAGTTTTTCAGCAGTGGAAGCCGGAATCAGAAATATGTATGGTTTCCCGAGTTCCAACGCCCAACGTCCCTGCACCGAGAAGAAAAAAAGCATATATACACTGAATCCCAAAATGGAAAACATGGAAACAAATCCGCCTGTCCTTGCTTCATCCGGCATGAACAGACGAAAGGCAAGACTCGCAGCAACCACGGTCACCGTGGTCCTGTCCACGAAGAGCAGCCAGGCTGTTTTTCTCATCTCCAGCATCGTTTTTGAGAAGATGGCCATCCCGCCGCTTCCAGCCATCTTCTGCCGGACCCCGCTCTTCACCTTCAGATTGAATTGAAGGTTGCGACCCTCTTTTTTTGCGGAATAGGCAGCTTCCGTGTATTCGGTGGCTTCGAGAACCTCCTCGTAGTAGTCAAGGTTCATTCTGTAAATCCAGATGGTAAAGGCAGCCACAACGCCAATCGTAAGACCGATCCCAAGCCAGAAGGAAGGGGTGATGCCATCGACGGCCGCACCCAAAACCATCTTGATCCATCCGATAAATGGAACCCAGTTGACTGTATTGCTGTCCAGCATGGCGACCAGGGCGGAACCGAGGTCCCTCGTTTCGGATAACTTCAGCAGAAAGCCTCCGACCGTCAAAATGGCTGCGCCATCAATGATGCGTTTCCCCAGTTTCCTTCGCGCGGTGGATTTTGAGGACCATGAGTACATCAGCATGGCAAAAACGGGATAGGCGAACATGAACATCAGCACAGCCAACATGATGATCAACGGTCCATACGGCTTCATGACGAAATTGTTCTTGAGGTTGGGAATCTGAAACAGGGCTATCGCCATCAGGAGAAGGGTGCCGCCGATTTGTTTCAGAAATCCGTAAATCAGTACCTGATTGGGGCGGAAAGGAGCCTGAAAAAGGAAATTCACATCAGACATGCGAAAGTAGGTGCTTCCCTTGTCTATGCCGAGTCTCAGCGAAAAATAGATGATGACGGCAAATATGCCTGTTGTGAGTGCCCGGAACATTTCGGGCGTCCCATGTCGGACTGTGCCGGACGGCATGAAAAAGGCGGCTCCTATCATGAAGAGAATGAAGATGGCAGCTATGATGTAGCCGATAAGAACAACGGGCTTCTTCACGATTCCCTTGAGTGTGTTGACCATGGAACGACGAAGCAGGTAAATCAAGGGGCTCATGCGTTTGCCTCCTTGATGGATTCAGGCGCAAGGGTGGAATCTGCGCTTGCCGGTTCTGCATCTGTCAGTCGAAAGAAAGCTTCTTCCAGATCTTCGCCATTTTTCTCCATCTCTTCCCGTGTCCGGCTCAAAACGATCTCACCATTTTTCATGATGAGAACACGGTCCCAGATTTCTGCAATGCTGTCAATCATGTGTGTGCTGATGAGCAGGGCGGAACCTGCATCCCGCAGTTCAATCAAAATGGATTTCAGTTCCTTGATTGCCTTCGGGTCAAGCCCGACCATCGGCTCATCGAACATGATCATGGCGGGCTTGATGATGAGGGCACAGCAAAGGCTGACTTTCTGCTGCATGCCTTTTGAAAGCTCCTTGCCCACCTTGTCCTTTTTATCATCGAGGTCAAAGCGCACAAGCAGTGCCTCAGCCCGTTCCTTCCAACCTTCATCGAGCCGATAGGCACGAGATATGAACTCCAGGTGTTCCCAAACAGTCAGTGCATCATACAACGCCGGCGTCTCCGGGACGTATCCGAATTTGCGCTTTGCTTCCAGACTTTTGTTCGGATGCCCATCAATCCGGATATTCCCTTCGAATTTCAGAAGTCCTGCGATTGACTTGATGGTGGTGCTTTTCCCTGCGCCGTTCGGTCCAAGAAGAACGCCCACCTCACCAGCCTTCACGGTAAAACTGGCATTTCGAACCGCCAAGGTTTTCTCGTATTTTTTCGACAGATTTTGTACCTGCAGCATGATTCACTCTCCTTATTGTTGGTGAATGGTTTCTATATGAAAACGACCGGTGTCGGCTAAGCCGGCACCGGTCGTTTGGGCGCATGCCTGCATAAGCGGGATCACACCGATGCACCGCAGCATTTCTTGTATTTTTTGCCGCTTCCGCACGGACAGGGATCGTTCCGTCCGACCTTGTCGCTCGTGGCACGGGTATCCTGATTATACTTCATACGGATATCCCGGCGGGTTTCCTCTGAAAGAATCGCATCCCATTCAGGCAACCCGTACAGCCAGTTCGCCTTTGCCCTGAGCATGTTGTAGAAAAGCTTTTCAGGAACAAACTGCAGGCTGAGGGTCTTGCCTTCTTCCAGTTCTTCGAGTACCTGCTCTTCAGAAAAACTTGTATTTCCCCCATCAATGAACCCGGTGAAAGTGATGGGATCCATACCCACTTCCTCTGCCAGTTCCAGAAGCGTCCCTTCCAGAACAAACCGCTTCTCAGCCAGGAGCTTCTTGTAGACAATTGCTTCCTTCTCCAGGTACTGAGCAAAAAAGTCCGCGTGCTCCTTCGATTCGTTCTGCTTTTCAAGCTGTTCCGACCATTGTTCGTATAGACTCATGCTCCATCTTCCTTTCTTGATACCGGATTCCAGGAATAAATGTCTTCCCGTTCCCGATTTACACGCAGATAATTTGAAATTTGTGGGACAAATCGATTACATCCGCTCAGGCGCTCCGATTTTAATGAGATCCAGTATGCTTCGGATGACAATGCGCGTGCATTCAACCAAGGTGAGTCTGGCTTGCAGCAGTTCCTGCGCTTCACCTTTCACATGGCAGGCATTGTAGAAGCTATGGAACTCGGCAGCGACATCCATGACATACCGGGTAAGCCTGCTTGGCTCAAGCCCTTTCGCCGCAATGGCGACTTCTTCCGGATAATCCGCCAGTTTCCGCATCAGCTGCAGTTCTTCCGGCGCAGTCAGCAGGGACAGATCAACGGATTCCACCGGCAACAGGGTCACATTGTCTTCTTCACGGAGCCTGCGAAGGATGTTGCTGATTCGGGCATGTGCATATTGAACATAGAAAACGGGGTTCTCATTGGATTGTTTCACGGCGAGGTCCAGGTCAAAATCCAGATGGCTGCCGGCCGTCTTCAGGTTGAAGAAGAACCTCGCAGCATCCAGACCGACTTCATCCAGCAGGTCCAGAAGGGATATGGCCTTGCCGGTCCGTTTGGACATGCGGGCGATTTCACCATTTCGGTACAACCGCACCAATTGAAACAGAACGATCTCCAGTTGTTCCTTCTTCACGCCGAATGGCGCCATGCCGGCATGCATGCGGGCTACATGTCCATGATGGTCGGCACCCCATAAATCGATGGCCCAGTCGAACTTCCGAACTTGCAGCTTGTTCCTGTGATACGCGATGTCCGCTGCCATGTAGGTGGGGAACCCGTTCGCGCGAACAAGCACCTCATCCTTTTCCAAGCCACTCATCTCGCCGGAAAGCCACAGAGCCCCGTCCTTATCCACCGTGAAGCCATTTTCCTTGAGCCAGGCAAGTGTATCCGCCACGTCGCCGTTCTCATACAGGGATTTCTCCGAAAACCAGACATCGTATTCAATTCCATATCGGGTCAGTCCATCCCGGATGCGCTGCAGATTGATGGGCAGCGCATAAGCAGCCAATGTCCTTCTGCGCTCCTCGGACGGTACAGACAAGAGTGAATCACCATGCAATGCGATATAGGCTTTCGCATGATCGGTGATGTCCTCGCCATGATAGGCGTCTTCCGGAAACGCAAGGGAATCCTCACCCTGCAGCTGCTGCAGGTATCGGGCTTCAAGGGAAAGACCAAGCTTTTCGATTTGGTTGCCGGCATCATTGATGTAGAATTCGCGGGTCACCTCATATCCGGCTTTCTTCAGAACTCCGGCGATGCAATCCCCCAGTGCGCCACCCCGCGCATTTCCCATATGGAGCGGTCCGGTCGGATTCGCACTGACGAATTCCACGTTGACACGGATTCCCTTGCCGACGTCCAATTGCCCGTAATCGGAACCCTTTTCCCGGATCAGCCTTACCGCCTCCTGCAGCCAGATGGGGTTCAGGATGAAGTTGATGAATCCGGGACCGGCTACATCCACTTTTTCTATGTCCGTTCCAGTCAGAACCATGGCGGCCACAACCTGCTCCGCCACTTTCCTCGGCGGCAGCTTTGCACTTTTCGCCATCTGCATGGCGATGTTTGTGGAGAAATCGCCGAATCCGCGTTCCCTCGGCACTTCCAGTCCAATCTCCGGAATGTTTTCCACAGTCAGTGTCCCTGCAGCGATGCATGCCCTGCAGGCCGTTTCTGTAACAGTCCGGATTTCAGTCCGAATTTTGTCAAAAATGCTGTTCACGTTTGCCATGTCATTCCCTCTCATTTCAGTCGCACATCGACATGAATGCTGTTCCGGCCGCCACGCGCCCCGTTGAAATCCATCATATAGTCAACACTGATATTTCCGCCTGTTTCGGTCATCTCCACATCAACCCGGTTTGCCGTAATCCCGATTTGTATGGAGCCGAACTGTGTCTCATAACCGGACCAATGTGTTTTCCCCTTTTCGAAGACAAGAAGGGAACTGAGTGTTCCGGACCGGATCAGCATCACCGATCCGGATTCCACCTTCAGCATGGTGGTGGTGCCATCCATACCGGTGACTTCACTTTCCTCATAAGTAATCAGGCAATTTCCTTCGCTGCAGGCAAGTGTTCCTTCCGTGACGAACTGTGAGACTTCCATTTCGCCTTCGATATCTTCCTTGCGGCTATCCACGGTTATCATGACATCCTTCAATCCGTCGCTTCCTTTCCCAGGCGGGAATCTGTGCAAGAAGCACTCCGTTCGATGGAGAAGCCCGTTTCCCCATGTCGCCTCAAGGCAAGCTCCACAAGACGGTCAACCAGTTCGGGATAAGGAATTCCGCTCGCAGCCCAAAGTTTCGCATACATGCTGATGCTGGTAAAACCTGGAAGGGTATTGATTTCATTCAGAACAACCCGGTTGGTTCCATGTTCCACAAAAAAATCCACCCGGGACAATCCGGAACCACCGAGTGCCTTGAACGCTTTGATGGCCATATTTTGAACCGCTTCAGCAATTTCAGGCCGGAGATCCGCGGGAATTCTTGTTTCGGAACGGTCATCGAGATATTTCGCCGCGTAATCGTAAAACTCATTGCAGGGAATCACTTCCCCAACAACGGATGCAATGGGTTCTTCGTTTCCGAGGATGGCACATTCGACTTCACGGCCATGGATGAATTCTTCCACAAGGATTTTGCTGTCGTACTTTGACGCTTCCCGCAAGGCGGGTTCAAGATCCGCAGGGCTTTTCACTTTTGAAACGCCGACCGAAGAACCTGCATTGGCTGGCTTGACAAAGCAGGGAAAACCAAGTTCCTCTGCAATGCGGCCGCCGACGACCGACCCCATCCCGTCTATTTCGCTCCGAAATACCGTGATATGCCTCGCCTGCGGAATCCCGGCATGCTGAAAGACGATTTTTGAAAACGTCTTGTCCATGCCTGCTGCGGAAGCAAGAATTCCACATCCCACATAGGGTACGCCGGCCAACTGGAAAACCCCCTGGACAGAGCCATCCTCTCCGTTAGGCCCATGGAGTACAGGAAAGACAACATCGACCGGAGATTCCGGCTCGCCGCCTAATCCGTTGGAGAGCAAGGAAAGACAGCTGGATCCATAGAAGGAACCGGTTGCACTCAACCCATTTGAAAGAGAATGTCTTTCATCTGTACGACATCCTGGAAGACCTTGTCGTCGCTTCCGCGCAATAGCCTCCCATTCGCCCGAACCAATCAAAGCAAGGTCGCCATCGTAACGAAGCCATTCGCCCTGTTTCGTGATGCCGATCATCCGAATTTCATATTTGGTCTTGTCCAAATTCTCCAGTACGGATTGCGCAGAAACCCTGGAGATTTCGTGTTCGGACGACTGACCGCCAAAAACGACAGCCAATACGGTTTTTTCGCCCGATTTTTCTGTAATCCCGCCCATATTGCCGTCCATTTCCCATCCTTGCGGCTGAACTCTACCAAAATGATGGTTTTCACCGTATGCACGATTATACCCCATACCTTCCCCGGTCGGCAACCGATGAAAGTGTTGCGTATTCCGTTTGTAAATATTTCGGTCAATGATGTCATGCAATGCAAAAAAATGGATGTCAATTCGAAATATGTAAATTATTTATATTTTTATTTCGATGACTCTTTACAAATCACGAGCAATGCAATAATATCCTGTCTTCGACAGTTGAAGCATTAAAAAAAGA
>JAIFNI010000213.1 GCA_020047785.1 Clostridia bacterium | reverse complement strand
ACCACCGGCCTTTCGCCCAATGGCAGCCGCATCATCGAAATCGGGGCCGTCAAGGTCCTGAATGGCTGCCTCGGGGAAACCTGGCAGCGTTTTGTCAATCCCGGCTGCCGGATTCCCGCCAACATCACGGTACTCACCGGCATCACGGATGAAATGGTCCGTGATGCGTTTCCCGTGGAAATGGTGCTTCCTGATTTTCTTGATTTCGTCGGAGACTTGCCGCTTGCAGCGCACAATATCCGTTTCGACATGAGTTTCGTGCATCACGATGCGGTCCGGATGGGCATCCGTGTGACCAATTCACAAATTGACACGGTGCCTGTCGCACGCAGGTGTTTTCCCAATCTGCCGAACCACAAGCTCGGAACCGTCGCACGCCATCTCGATGTGCTGGGCGATGCGGAACATCGGGGGCTTCAGGATGCGGTTGTCGTCGCCCGGATCCTCCTGCGTGCGCAAATGCTTGGAAAATGAGGTGCCGAATGCTGATACGGGAAATGCTCGAGGAACAGGAAGATGCGAATCTGGATCGGAGAGCTGCGAAAAGCAGCCAATCCCGCGGGCGCGAACAAGCCGAGGAACCGTGCTCGCTCCGGACGGACTTTCAGCGGGACCGTGACAGGATTCTCTATGCAAAGGCTTTCCGCAGGCTGAAGCACAAGACGCAGGTCTTCATCTCCCCGGAAGGGGACCACTACCGGACGCGTCTGACCCATACCCTCGAGGTCTCCCAGATTGCACGCACCATAGCCCGCAGCCTGCGCCTCAATGAGGATCTGACGGAAGCGATCTCCCTGGGACATGATTTGGGCCACACACCCTTTGGCCATGCCGGCGAACGAATCCTGAACCGGATCTGCCCGCTCGGATTCCGTCACAACGAGCAAAGCGTCCGGGTCATCGAGGTGCTGGAAAAGGACAGGGCCGGGCTGAATCTCACCTGGGAAGTCCGGAACGGCGTCCTTTGCCACACCGGTCCGGAAAAGGCCGCAACCCTGGAGGGACGGATTGTCCGGTATGCGGACCGCATTGCCTACATCAATCATGACATCGAAGATGCCATCCGGGGCGGCGTCATTCTGGAAAGCGACATACCGGCAGACTGTGCGGACGTGCTCGGTGAAACCTCATCCAGCCGCATCAACACGATGATTACTAGTCTCGTCGAAACAAGCGCGAAATCCGACGACATTGTGATGTCGCCCGAAGTCCAGGAGAAATCGGACAGGCTGCGCACCTTCATGTTCGAACGGGTCTATGTCGGCTCTTCCGCGAAACAGGAAGAGGCAAAAGCTGAACGCCTCGTTTCCGCCATCTATGAAACATTGTCCGACCAGCCCGACCTTTTGCCGGCCGATGACCGCGCCGCGCTGGAGAAAGATGGCCTTCACCGGGTGGTATGCGATTATGTCGCCGGGATGACAGACCCATTTGCCGTACGATTCTTCAGGGAACGATACCTGCCGAAATCCTGGAATGTTTGATATCATGCAAGCGGATAGGAAGCAGATGTCACCCATACTTCGGAAAATGAACCGGCCGTCATCCCAACACTTCTGAAAATGAACCGGCCGACTTGCACGAACGGGAAAAAGGAATAACGCAGCCCCTGTCGAATATGCTCGGTAGACGGGAATCAAGTTGGTATGACGACCCGTCGGGAGTGTGACTTTGCTGTATTCTGAGGATCTGATCGAGGAAGTTCGCATTCGGAACGATATCGTCGGTGTCGTGTCCGGTTATGTCCATTTGGAGCGGCAAGGCAGGCGGATGGTCGGGCTCTGTCCGTTCCACGGGGAAAAGACTCCTTCTTTTTCAGTCGACGCGGCGAAGCAGGTTTTCTATTGCTTCGGCTGCCAAAAAGGGGGGAATGTTTTTCATTTTGTCATGGGGATTGAAAATCTGGAGTTTCCGGAAGCGTTGCGTCAGTTGGCGGACCGTGCCAACATCACACTGCCGGAACCGGAAGACAATGGGGAGCGGGAGCTGTCCAGGCAGAAGAAGGAAATCTCCGCACTGAACCGGGAGGCTGCCCGTTTCTTCTATGCGAGTCTCGCCGGTCCGGGGGGGCTCGCGGCACAGCAGTACCTGTCGAGACGAGGTCTTCAGGAAAAGACACTCCGGGCATTCGGACTCGGTTATGCACCGGATTCGTGGGATGCCCTCTGCAGGCATCTGCAGGCAAAAGGCGCCTCCGCTGCGCTGCTCGATGCGGCGGGACTTGCCTCGTCGGGTCCGCATGGTCCGATTGATCGCTTCAGAAACCGTGTCATGTTTCCGATATTCGATATCAGGGGGAATATCGTCGGATTCGGCGGTCGCGTCATGGACGCATCGAATCCCAAATACATGAATTCGCCGGATACACCGCTCTACAACAAAAGCCGGGAACTGTATGCCATGAACTTCGCCCGGCTCTCCCACAGCAAGCGGATTGTTGTTGTGGAAGGCTACATGGATGTGATTTCCCTGCATCAGGCGGGCATCGACACGGCAGTCGCATCCCTCGGCACCGCCTTCACGCAGCAGCAGGCCTGGATCCTGAAAAAATACGCGGAAGAAGTCGTCATTGCCTATGATGCGGATTCGGCCGGACAGAACGCCACCCTGCGCTGCATGGATATCCTGGAAGCCTCCGGCTGCTCCGTGCGCATCCTGCAGATTCCGGATGGAAAGGACCCGGACGAATACATCCGAAATCACGGCGACGAGCGGTTCCGGAACCTGCTGGACCATGCGCTGTCGCTCCTGGAGTTCAGGCTCCTTGTGCAGAAACGGGCACATCCCGGCCAGGAAGTGGAGGACAGGGTTCATCTGCTCAACAAGATGGCGGATGTGCTGGCTTCCCACGGAAATGCGATTGAACGGGAAATGACGATGTCAAACATTTCAGGCGAATACAAGGTATCCATGGATGCCTTGAAGACAGAGGTGGACAAACGTCTCAGGAAAAACGGCAGAGATGCCCCGCCCGCACGCCTTTCCACGAATTCCCTCCGGATGCGGCCTGTGTCCGAGGGACCCGCGCGCAACCGATATGATGAGGCCGAACTCATTCTGCTTTGCCTGCTGGGGAATGAAAACCGGCTATTCGAAGAAATCTCCCTCAGGCTTCCGCTTGAAAGATATCGTGGAACCGTTTCACGCGTGGTAGCGGAAAAATTGTATGAGCGCCTCCAGGTGCGGCGGGAAGCGAGTATTGCGGAACTTGTGAACGATTTGCCGCCCGATGCGGCATCGGCCGTCATCCACATGGCGGAAACCAGAGGAACCGTGGACAATGCGGACAAGGCAATCCAGGATTTGCTGCGCAGGCTTGAGCGCATTGCACTGGAAGATGAGAAGCAGTGGATACTCGACAACATCCGGTCGGAATCGGACGGGAACCGGCGCAGGGAACTTGGCGTGGACTTGAACCGGGTCATCGCGAGGATGTCCGCCCTGCAGTCCGCAAACGACGGATAGCGGTTTCATGCAGACTTCTGCAGACCCATTCCGGGAACAGGCCGTTCTGCGACGTTCCGGAACGCAATCATGACAGGATGCGTTGATCCATGAAATGGAAGCGCGTGCATGCAGGACATCAAGGAGAGGAAGACGAACATGGCAGAAACAACCAGAAAAAGAACCCCGGCAACCAAAAAACCAAAAGGGGATGTTGCCGCGAACACCGACTCCGACGGGCAGGCCGCAGCTTCCGAAACGGTGCAGGAGTCCGTTGCCGCCGTGCGCACGGTCCCGTCCGGCAAGGAGGGTGCGACAGAAGAGCCCAAGGATGCGAAAGCGGTCCTCCAGGCTCTTGCGGAGGAGGGCAGGGAGAAGGGAATGCTCACCTATGGTGAGATCGAGGATGCATTCGAGCGTCTGGAAGTCACGCCGGACCAGATCGAGAAAATTTATGAATCGCTTGAAAAGCTTGGCATCGATGTGATTCCAGAGGCGGCCGAAGAAGAATTCGAACCGGTTCCTTTCATCGAAAAGGATGTGGAAACCGAAGAAGAAGAAGTCGACATGAGCATTCCGGATGGCATCACCATTGATGATCCGGTCCGGATGTATCTGAAGGAAATCGGCAAGGTTCCCTTGCTTTCCAGCGACGAGGAAATCGTGCTGGCACAGCGTATGGAGGAAGGGGACACCGAGGCGAAGAAGCGCTTGGCTGAAGCGAACCTCCGTCTGGTCGTCAGCATCGCGAAACGATACGTCGGCCGCGGCATGCTCTTTCTGGACCTCATTCAGGAAGGCAATCTGGGTCTCATCAAGGCCGTTGAAAAATTCAACTATCGCATGGGTTACAAATTCAGCACCTACGCCACCTGGTGGATCCGGCAGGCCATTACACGGGCCATTGCGGATCAGGCCCGCACCATCCGCATTCCCGTACACATGGTGGAAACCATCAACAAACTGATTCGCGTATCCCGCCAATTGCTTCAGGAACTCGGCCGCGATCCGCTTCCCGAAGAGATTGCCAAGGAGATGGGCATGACCGAGGAGAAGGTTCGGGAGATCATGAAAATCTCCCAGGAACCGGTTTCTCTTGAAACGCCCATCGGCGAGGAAGAAGACAGCCATCTCGGCGACTTCATTCCGGATGATGATGCGCCTGCGCCGGCTGAATCCGCAGCCTTCACCCTCCTGAAGGAGCAGCTCATCGACGTGCTGGATACACTGACACCCAGAGAAGAAAAGGTGCTTCGCCTGCGATTCGGACTCGATGACGGGCGGGCGCGCACCCTGGAGGAGGTCGGCCGTGAATTCAATGTGACGCGGGAGAGAATCCGGCAGATCGAGGCAAAGGCTTTGAGAAAGCTGCGTCATCCGAGCCGTTCGAAGAAACTGAAGGACTTCCTGGACTGACCACGCCGGTCATCGTGACCCTACGCCGGAAGCACAGACTGCAGGCTTGCGTGCGGAGATGGTCCGAATTCCTGTCCATGGCAATGGAACCGTTCCGGGAGGAACGGTTTTTTTGTGCGCGAAAACCTGCTGATGCCCCCCTGCACTGCCCCGACATCTGCGGAAATCAGGGCAGCCTGTGTTGAATCCTGTGGCTTGACATACATGTTTTCCGTGGAAAAATCCGGATGTTGTGGGTGTCTATAAAATGGGATATGGACAAATCATTGGATGTTTTGTATAATTTCGTCACAGAGAATAGGTTACGGAATATTTTGTTCGGGTGACGGAGGCTTCTGTGATGATTCCGCTGATCCTGGCACTTGACGATCCGGAGTATGCAAACCGGATGGCCGAATGGATGCTTGTTCATCCGGAGTGCGGTTTTCGGCCTGTCGTATCAGAAGGGGATTGCGCTCCTCTTCTGCACGCGGTGGGCATGGAACCTGCAATCCTCCTGATTTCGCATACACGGCCGGAATGGATGGAACTGGACGCAATGGGAACACCAGCCATCCCTCTGCTGGAAAAACAGGAGTTTTGTCCTGCACGGTTTGCCGGATACGGGAAATCGGATGCCGTTCCCGTTGGGGATGCCCTACCGGGTCCTTCGTCCGCCGTCATTCCTGCGAGGCCCTCCGAATCGCGCTTTCCAACGGATGGGGTCAGAAAGTATCAGCCTTTGCCGGACCTGTTTCGGGAGATCAGGGCGCTGGCTTCGGAGCGGGGCTGGGTCGTCCGGAATCTGGAGCAGTCCGGCCGAATACCCGTCACGGTGGTCCTGCATCTTTCCGGCGCCACGCACATGAATCCGGCTGCGCCAGCCCTGGCTGTCCTGCAGGCGCGGCGGACAGGCACCCTGTACCTGAATCTGGATCCGGCCGGTCATACGGAAGCCTGGTTCAGCGCCACGGGGGGGCATGGTCTGTCCCGGCTCGCCTATCATGTCCGGAATATCAGAGCGGGTTGGGATGAACGATTCATGAATTGCCTGTTTCTTGATCCGGCAACCGGCGTCCATGCCCTGAGGGAGCCGGATCTGCCGGAAGATGCCTGCAGTTTTGGTGCGAAAGAGGTTGCCGAACTTCAGTGTGCCGCCTTCAGAACCGGTTTCGGTTCCATCATCCTTGATGCCGGGCTCGGACTGGACCCGCGAAATCTGGGACTTCTCGCCATGGCGGACCGGATTCTGCTTGTCTGCGGAAGCGATATGCCCGGCCTCCGAAAAGCAGCTTCAGCCAATCGGATCCTGAACGGCACTTCCCCCGGCAGATTCCGGGAAGATGCCGAGATACACTGGATTATCTGCGGTGCCAGCCGAATCGGCGAAAGACCCGTATTTCCGAAGAGTCAGGTCCTGCATGATCTGCCTGAAGCATACCCGGATGGATTTCCGTCAGATGGCTGGACGATGAAAACGGAGTTTGTCGCAGGAATCTCGCGCATACTCATGCCGCAGTCTGAACGAGGACAGCCAGCGGAGGTGAGCGGATGACAGGTGATGCCGAATTTCGCGCATGGGTGGCAGGAATCCGCAAAGCGACCGTCCTGGAAAGGCCGGATGCCTCCGGAACGGAAAGGGAGAGGGAAACGCTCCTGCTTGAAACCATTGAACACATGATTTTTTCCGATCCGATTTCCGCAAGGATGAATGCAGCGGATAAGCAGCGGGCTGTGGAATCGGTCTTCAACTCCATGAGGAGACTGGATATCCTGGAACCGCTTCTGCAGGACCCGGAAACGACCGAGATCATGGTGAACGGGCCGGACAGGATCTTTGTGGAGCGCAACGGCAAGGTTTCTCCGGCCGGCGTGCGCTTTGAAAGCAGGGAACGACTGGAGGAACTCATTCAGAATCTGGTTTCAAGGGTGGATCGGATCGTGAATGAGTCGGAACCCATTGTCGATGCGAGACTCGAGGATGGGTCAAGGGTCAATGCCGTACTTCCCCCCGTCGCACTGGATGGGCCACTGCTGACGATACGCCGGTTTCCGAAGCACCCGCTGGATATGGAACGTCTGATCGGGCTGGGGGCTGTTTCGGAAGAAGCTGCAGGATTTCTGAAACTGCTCGTCCGCGCAAGGTTCAACATACTGGTCTGCGGTGGAACCGGGTCCGGCAAAACTACGTTTCTGAACGTGCTTTCCGCCTTCATCCCATCGGAGGAACGAATCGTCACCATTGAGGATTCCGCGGAACTGCAGCTGTCCGGTGTCGCCAACCTGGCCAGAATGGAAACAAGAAATGCCAATACCGAGGGACGGGGCGGAATTGCCATGAAAAGTCTGATCCGAACCTCGCTCCGCATGCGGCCGGACCGGATCATCGTCGGGGAAGTCCGCGGGGAAGAAGCCCTGGACATGCTTCAGGCCATGAATACCGGACATGACGGTTCCATGTCGACCGGTCATGCGAATTCCGCGACCGACATGATGACCCGCCTGGAAACCATGGTCCTGATGGGAGCCGAACTCCCGCTGGCCGCCATACGGAAGCAGATTGCCTCTGCCGTCGAGATTGTCGTGTTCCTGCAGCGCCTGCGGGACCATTCGAGGCGTGTCATGGAAATCGCGGAAGTAGTCGGGTGCGATGCGGAAGGAATCTGCCTTCAGTCTCTCTATCGGTTCCGGGAGGAGACCGGTCTTCCTGCCGGTCCGGAAGACCGGGTGACGGGTTCTCTGAAAGCAACCGGCAATTCACTGAAGCGAACCGGAAAGCTGGTTCTCCACGGCTGTGTCTGAGAAAGGCGAAATAAATGGATGCACCGGAATATCATGCGGACGGGAATCGGAAATCCAACTTCATGCAAGTGGTGCTGCACGGAAAAACAACTGTGGAAATGTCATTCTGGGATCGCCCGATGGCGGGGCGCGAAATTGTCTTGTCCCTGATTGCGGGCATTGTGACGGTGGGATTTGTCGGGTATGTCTTCTATTCCCGGGTTCCTGCCGTGCTTGCGCTTCTCCCGCTCGGATTCGCGGCTGTTCCGCTGTATGCGCGCAAACGGGCGTCCGATGAAAAGGAACGCTTCCTTCTGCAATTCAAGGACCTGCTGTATTATCTTTCCGTCTCACTGTCTGCCGGCAAATCACTGCAATCATCCCTGCTGGACGCCTCGATTTCTCTTGCTGCCCAGTACGGCCGGTCCGATACCCTTCTGATGATGGAATTGTCTTCCATCAATGACCGGCTGGCAATCCGTGAACCTGTCGACCTACTGCTTGGTGAACTGGCGGATAGAACTGGTCTTGAAGATGTGAGAAGCCTCGCCGACGTGGTATCCGTCTGCCGGAAATCCGGTGGAAATCTGGTGGAAGTGATGCGGCAATCTGTGCGCATCCTGCGTGAAAAAATGGAAATCTGCCGCGAAATGGAGACATCATGGGCTGCAAAGAAGCTGGAACAAAGGCTTTTGAGCGTATCACCCGTTTTTCTCATCCTCATTGTCCGGATGGGAAGCGGAGACTTCATGGAGCCCATGTATGGTACCGCAGCCGGAAGGATCATCATGACGGTGGCCTTGCTGATGGTCGTGGCTGGATATGTTGTCGGAGACCGGATGATGAAAGTCAGGATCTGACCGGCGGGAAGACCTGAAGCCTGAACAGTCTGGGGTGAGACGGCAGGAAGACCTGAGACCGAGCAGTCCGGGGCGAAACGGCAGGAAGACCTGAAGCCCGAACAGTCGCGCAGAGGCGGAAATTCCTGCACTGCAGCAGATAGGGGATGTTTTATGTGGCTGGGCATGCTTGTCCTGATTCTTGCGACCGTTCCGATATTGTCTTTGCTTTCCGGACCGCAGTCCCGTGCGGCAGCGGGTCTTGCCCTGGATGAATTCCGTCCGGTCGCCCTGCTTCCTTTTGCACTGGCAATGGAATCCTTCCTTCCGGATAAATTCCGGGGCTGGGAGTCGGAACGGCTTATGCCGCGCATCATTCTGCTATATGGTACGAACACCGCCGGTTATCATCTGCAGATTCATCTGGCGGCGAAATGCCTCGGTGGCTGGTCCGGCTGCGTGCTCGCATCTTTTCTGGGCCTTGCGGGGATGGCTGAACCGGCATGGATGCTGCTGGTACCCGCAGCCGGTGCCACCGTGTATTTCCTTTCGGATCGTCAGCTCGATGTGAGATATGCGGCAAGGTGCCGGGCATTGGAGCAGGCCTTTCCCGGATTTGTCAGCAAGATGGCTCTTCTGGTCGGCGCCGGCATGCATGTGAGACAGGCAATCGCCAGGATCGTGCAGGAGCAGACGTCCGGCTTCCGGCGGGAAAAGAACGCCCTTCTGGATGAACTGACGGTCGTTCTGGCCGATATTGCCGCGGGCATGTCCGAACAGCAGGCATACGGGGAGTTGTCGGAACGCTGCCGTATCCGTGAAATCTCGAATTTCACCGGAATCCTGCTTCAGCATATGAGACTGGGCGGGAACCAGCTCCTTTTTGAACTGCGGCGCATGTCCACGGAGAGCTGGGAGACCCGGAAGCATGCCGCACGACGCTATGCGGAGGAAGCTTCCTCAAAACTCGTTTTTCCGCTTGTCCTGATGTTTCTTGCAGTCGTTCTGGTCAGCGTGGCCCCGGCATTCCTGTCGATTGGCTCACTCAGGTGAAGCCGTTTTTTCATGGAAAGTCCCCGGAGGGCCGAATCCGGCCATTCATTGGAGCGGCGTCACTCCTGCATGTCCACCGCATTCCTCCCGATTCAAAATAAATCCTTGCTGGTAGGCTCCCAGCTTACCGTTTTGTCTGTTCTTTCCCGTTATGATGAAAGCGTGATTCGGTGTTTTTCGGCGGTATCATCTCCGAAAGCAGAATCAGGCAGGCCAGCTTGCACAGGCCATGCCGGATATTTCTTCCGGCATCCGGACCTGTCATGCAATGCGGCGCATCATCGGGGGGAATGCATGGTGAGGAAACGGTTCTGTCCTGTTCCAGTGTGCGGGGTCTTTTCCGGAAAAAGAATGGTGGCTCCATGTCGGGCCGGATGCACTGGTGGCGCGACCGTCGAACACGCGGTCGTGCTTCCGTTGCTTGTTCTTCTTGTCATTCTGCTTCTGCGTGTCGTCATTCTCCTGCATGACCAGGCAATGCTTCAATCTTTCGCGTCGGAATCCGCGGAAGGGCTTGCGAGAGCCTGGCGATGCGGTTCCAATCCACAGATCTGGTCCGGTTCGGGAGACTGGTCTCCTCAGGCGGGGAAGGACAGGAATTTGTACTGGCAGCTGTCCGCAATGCTGACAGGCGATGCGGAACGTGCATCAAAGGCGGAATCCATGCTGAAAACCCAGCTGCGGGAAAAAAACGCAATGTCCGGCCGGGGAAAGATGATGCTTGGAAATGGCATGCCGGATATTTCTGTCCGTTTCCTCACGGGGATGCCGTTCAGCAAAATTCGCGTCGAAACCGACATGACATGGCCTGTACCGGCCTCGAGGCTGATATCCCTGTTCGGCGGGAATCCAGTTCGGCATCTTCATGCATCCGCCGAAAGCCTGGTGACGGACCCAAAAAGCTTCATCCAGGATGTGGATTGGGCGCTGCAGCTGCTTCGGGAAACGAAGATCGGTTCGGCTGCAGAAAACGTCTGCGGGCCGATCCGGATCTGGTACGGAAAGGCAGTGCAGATGACCGGCGCAAGGACGGAGGCGGAATGACATGGTTCGGAACAGGCAAAATGCAAAGACATGCAAAAGGGAAAAAGTGAGAGCATGGACAAGAAAGAATGAAAGGATGTGGAAAAGGAAAAATGGCGGTGCGACCGTTTTCTTCTGCATCCTTTTGTCCGTGATGATTCCGCTTGTCGGCATCCTGGTCGATCTGGCGCGATTCAGACTTGCCCGCGGCCATGTGCGGGAGGCGATGCGACTGACGGCGGATTCCTTGCTCGCAGGATACGATCGGCCGCTGAGGGAGCAATATGGACTGTTTTCCATTGCCTGCGGGGATCCGGCGCTTTTTGCGGCAAAAGCCGAGTCCTTGCTGTCAGCGAACCTGACACCTATGAAACTGGATGGTGTGAGGGACCTGTATGGCTTCCGGCTGGAATCGCTTCAGGTGGTCCCGTTGCAGAACCTGAGCGAAAGGGATGTATTGCGCAGGCAGGTGGCGGAATTCATGAAATATCGCGCACCCTTGCAGATGGCGGCGGGTTTTATCGAGAAATTCAAGGCATTTTCTGCGGCAGCGGAAGACACCGCCGTCATTCGGACGGACATGGAACTCGACCGGGAAGCGGCAGCCATCCGGCGGGATACGATGTATCTGTCCCTGCTCCTGGAGAGAATGCGGACCGTCGGTTCGGAATCACAACCGGACATACCGGATCTGCGGGACAGCCTGGAGCGGAAACTCAGCGCAAATCTGGATGCCGCATGCCAGAGCGCGGACACATATGGAAACCAGAAAAGCAGACTGGATGAACTGATTCCGGAACGTGACAGGTTGTCCGGACGGCTGGCATTGCTCACCGCGGAAACCGATGCTGCGAAAACCCGTTTTTCGGAAGCGGAAAGGGTGGTGTCCGTGGCTGAAGCCGCACTCGACAAGCATCAGAAGCAGGTTGTCGGGACCGAAACGGATAAAATCGAAGAGGACCGGCTCATACAGGCACTGGCGGATGCGAAGGGAGCAGAGAACGCACAACGTCTGGTTCGGGACAATCTGTGCGCCGAATGGGAACGGTTGTCGGCCGAAACGGCACGTTTCGAAGAAGAAAAATGGTGCCCGAACCGGGACAACGCGCTATCCTCTCTGGAACGGATATGCCTGCTTGCATCCGGAAATCTTGACATGCTGATGCAGCTGGAAGAACACTTGAATCGGCACAAGGCTTATCTGGAAAAGGGCACAGGCCTTGTCGATTCCCTGATTGCTCAGTTGGCTGTCTTTTCAGGAACAGAGGCAAGGGGTGATGCGGAGGTCGGGACGAAGAATGCCGGATCGACCAGAGGTACCCTCAAGGCGACGCTGGTTGCGCTGCCCGCACCATTGGAACCGGAAAGACTCCGCAGCATGCGGGAAGAATTGCTGCAAGCGTCAAACCGGCTTGCAGCCTGGCTGCAGGCGGCCACGGGACTAAGGAAGGAAGCGGAATCATTGCTCAGGATGTCAGAAGAAATGCATATTGCTTTTCAGCGGGCGGATGCCGGTGCATTCGGTCCGGGCACAGGGGCCTTTCCCGAATCACCTGCCGCCAGGCTTTCCGAATGGAAGAACCGCAACGGTCCGGCAGCACTCGGACAGTTTTCAACCTACGGAGGGATGCGCCTTGCCGGGTGTTATGCACTTCCGGACTGTCCGATGATTCCTGCCGCGACAGAGGCGGAACAGATTGATTTTGCCGATTGGTTTTCAGGATGGTCGGGCGAGACACTTCAAACGGAGGAATCCGGGGAGGATGGTTCGTCCGCCGGGCAGATCAGAAAGGCACGGGCATCCCTCCGGGACCTCCGTCAGGCAGCCGGCAAAACTGCAAGGGGCATGCAGGAGGGTGCAGAAGGAAAATCCAGTCCATTGCCCGCTTTCAGTCGGACGGAAGCGGAAACCCTTCCTTCAGGGGCATATGGCCACAAGGATTCGCGTGAAGCCTTGATCCTCATTGGCGAACTTGCGGATGACCTGGATGATATCCGGGATTCCTTGAATCCGCTGATTGCCGGAGACAATGGTTCGGTCATCATTCATGAGCATACCGCCAATCTCTTCACACGAAGCATCGATCGGGTCGTGGAATCGGCCGAACATTTGAAAACGGTCATCAATGGCGCGCCCGGTGTGTTTCTGGAGGAGCTGTACATGAATACGTATGTATTGTCCATGTTCAAAAACGGTTCGAAGGACGGGAAAACTTCGGTTCAATCCGGTTGGAGCAGAAATCTGGAAGACACCGCATTTGAAAAAGGGGAAGCGGAGTATGTTCTGTTCGGGATGGCGGATGAAGCCGGGAATCTGACAGCCATGAAGGGATCCCTGTTCGCTTCCAGACTCGCGATGAATCTGGTTCATGTCTATACCACGCCAGCCAAGGAATCCGCAACACTTGCGCTGGCAACCCTGCTGGCCGGCTGGACGGTTCTAGGGGTACCCGTTGTGCAGAACTTTCTGATGATATCCTGGGCAGCGGCCGAATCTTGTGTGGATGTCGACAAACTGTGCAAAGGGGAATCCGTTCCGCTGGTCAAGACCGTTTCAACCTGGGTGCTTGACCCGGGCGGAATCCGGGGTGACCTCATCCAGAAGCTGTTGCTGGATCCTGCCGGTCAGATGGCGGCACGTGGTGTCGGAAACGGCATCGTCCGAGCCGATGAAGCCGTGAGGGAAACCGTGGGCGGATGGATTGACGCCGGTGTGGATGAAGCATTTGCACCGTTGGAGGCTAAATGCGCCGATGCAGGACAGTATGCGTCTGAGAGTCTTCTGCAGACTGAGGTGGAAATGCCGGAAGCCATTGCAGGTGCTGTTGCTGGCTGGGTAAGCAGTCTTCCTGCGACGGAAACGGCGGAGCCGCTGATGGATCGGTTTGAGAACCTGCTTGCCTTGTGGCTGGAAACCTTTCGAAATACGTGTGCGGAAACGGTGAAGCTGGAATCCGCCAGACATGTTGCCGCGCTGAGGGAGCGCGTGAAGGCGGAAATCAAAAACCAGGTCTTTCAATCATCCTGCTACAGAGGCTTGGTGAATCAGGCGGAGGAAGCAGCAAAATCGCTTCTGAACGGAGGCATGGATGTCATCGGCCGGCAGGCTGACAACATCTTCGGTGCGGAAAACGGCATGAATGGGCTCAAGGCCGGTGTAACCGGGCGGATGATGAATATGGAATATGCGGACTACCTTTCCTTGTATCTGATGATGGTGCCGGGCCAAATCAAGTCTGCACGCATCGGAGACCTCATGCAGCTGAACCTGTCATGCATATCGGCTGGAGACGCAATGCCCATGATGAACCGGAATACCGCAGTTTACCTCAGGGCGGACGTATCCATGCAATTCTGGTTTCTGCCGGATCGGTTGCTGCGAAAGACAGGTTATGGACGCATTTCCGAAGAATGGGGGCAATCATACTGATGAGATCGCAAGGAAGTGTGAGCATTGAAGCGGCAATTTCCTTACCGGTTTTCCTGATGGCGGTGCTGGCGGTTGCGGCGCTTCTGCAGGTTCCATTGGCCTGCCGCAGGGTAGGATCCGCCGTGTCGGATGTTGCCCGCATGCTGTCTGCCGGTGGCTATTTGGCCAGCCTCTCCGGCTTTCAGACACTTCAGGAGGACATTGGACACGTGGCGGATAACGGGTTTGTTCCAGGAGGAGCAAAACTGGAAGAAGTGCTGTCGCTGCTGGATTCTTTGGGTACCCCGGAAGGAAGTGATGGAACGCATCGCGACAGGTCCGGCATGCTGCAGTCATTTCTGGAGGTCGGGACCTCCATCACCGCTCAGGGTGGGGAAGTTGTTCAGCAAACGGTGGAGGGGGCATTGGACGAACTTGTTCTTTCTCTTGTGTCTGAACGTCTGAAAGAAGCCTCGAGCAACCGGTTTCGGGATGAAGATCCCTGGAAGGGGCTATGCATCTCGAATGGAAAAGCCGGGGTCGATTTTTCAGACAGCCGTTACTATGATGAAGACGGAATGGTGGAGCTTGTTGCCGTTTATGAAGTGAAACCGGTGACCCTGTTTGGTCTGGCCCCGGCCGTGAAGGTTTGTACACGCGTGCGCGTGATGGGTTGGGGTGCTGGAGAAGGAATGTCCACGCATGCTCCCGGCGTGGCGGGAGAAACCGGACGGAATGAGGGAGAACCGGGAGAAAGCATCTGGAATACGGGCACCGGATCAGCAGGCGTATGGCGGCGTGGTGCCCATATTGAAGAGCGGGAACTGATAAAAATGGAAAACATGCAGGCCGGCACCGGGTCCGGATTTTTCAGGGCTTCCGGCATGCAGTCCGGCTATGATGCCGTTTCGACGGGGATAGGCCTGCAGCAGGCAGCTGTTTATCAGATTGTGAGCATGAATCCTTTTCTTTCGTCCTATGCGGGCAGACCGGAGGCCATTCGAGCCCTTCTGCGCGAATGCGAAGGAAGCATGCCGGAAAAGGGGGAGATGGTGGCCTGCGGGCAACCCTCCCTGTCCCTGGCCGTCTCAGACAGGGAAATCATTCTTGTCATACCGGAGAATACGAACGTGGAGGTCAACAGCATCCTCGATGCCATGCGGAAAGAATTGGCGGGATTGCATGCAACGCTGCGCGTCGTGCGCGGGTACGGAGATTTCAGGACCGGAACGGAAACCATGCAGGAACAGGATAGGGAAACAGAGAGGGCGGATACAGGAAATCTGCCGGATTGACGAAGTGGATGCTGATGCATCGGGAGGCTGCCTGTGGAACCGATTTTCCGCAACCTGTCAGGTCATGGCGTGATGACGATGGATGTGTCGGAAGAGAACCATATTCTCGAATATCAATGGCGCATGCTGCAGGACAATCCGATTGACGGGCTTCTTCCGCTGTCCTGCCTGCATCGTGACGGAAAATCCCTTCTTTCCTGGCGCACAACCTCCCTCCAGCCATTGTCGCTGATGTTTGAACGACGCTGCTGGGACATCTCGGATCTGCTGCATCTTGTACGCCAACTTTTCCGGATTCTTTCGGCAATGGACGCACAGATGCTCGATCCCTGGAGGCTGCTGCTCGATAACCGTTTCATTCTGATTGAACCGGTTGCCCTCATCGTGAATTTTGCCTACCTGCCACTCTCGGGAATGACTGAATCAGGGAATCCGACCAGAGAGCTGCTGCAGAAATGGGTGATGGGAGAATGCCGTCTCAGCGGAGGTGGGGATTCACTCGCCTTATCGGCACTTGTCTCGAAATTGAATGACCAGGGTTTTCAGTGGAGGCATCTTGCAGGCATTTGTCCGGCAGGTGGCCATTTGCCGGGCACCGCGGGAATCATGCAGGCCGGAGAAGACTTTGGACAGCCCGTTTGTCGGGAAGCGGATCCGCCGGTCGTGCTGAAGCAGAAGCCGTTTTCAGGTCCTGCCGTCCAGAAGCCCGCACCAATGCCGGAGGAATCGTCCGCTGAGCTGCAGGGGAATCCTTATGGAAGAAGACTGGCGATCTCCCTGCGAATTCCTTCAGGCAGGAGGGAATCGCATCCGGATAAAAATGAGGTTTCGAATCCCGACGACAATTGGAATCGAAAAGGCAACGCCGGGCTGATCTTTCTGCTTCTGCAGGCAGCCGTGGTTTTGATACTCGTTGCTGCCGCAGCAGGCGGAAGTGTTCTGACACAGCGGGGCATTGACGGTCTGTCTGCCTGGAGCGGGCTTGCGCTCGTTGTCGGAGCACTCGAAGTGCTCGCATTCACAAAACGGGCGGCCAAATCAACAAAGGAAGACAAGCCAGGCAAGGTTTCAGGCAAATGGGCCGGGCTGCCCTCGGATAAACATGCCATGACAGCGCGGCCGGTTCTTCCCGTGAACAAGCCGTATCAGGGTCTTGCCGAACCCAGGATGGCAGGTGCCCGGGGGGCTGGACCTCCATTGCATGAACAGGATCACGGCATCTTTTCCCTGTCGGGCGGCATGGCGGCAAACATGGCCGCTGTGCACCCGGATCGCACGGAACGTCTTGCCGTTGCCAATGGGAGATTCCTCTTGCATCGCCGGGAAGATGGAAAGATGTCAAGAATCGAGATTGTGAAATTGCCTTTCCTGCTGGGAAGAATGCGGGGATATGTTGACGGATGTCTGGAACACCCTGCAGTCGGCAAGATACATGCCGAACTGCGGGAGGGTCCGGAAGGACTGTTCCTTGTGGATCTCAATTCGCGAAACGGTACCCGAATCAACGGCATATCCCTGGAACCGTATCATGAAGCACCCCTTGGACAAGGCGACGTGCTGCGGATTGCCAATGAAGAATTGATATACGATTCTGGTGCTGGGCGGTTTTCGGATGATGGGTCGCTGTCATCGGACCAAGCCTGAATGCGTCCATATGAGTTGTGCCGGCCCTTGCGACAATTGTGCATCAAGGTGATATAATGATGTCGACCTGTGCTGGAAACCTGGAAGTCAGGTACAGCGCGAAGCCTCAAGGCAATTGAGAAGTCGGGCATGCGGATGGAGGACGGTTCCATGAGTGCAGCACCAGAAAAGCAGAAACCCGGGAAACCGCACAGACAGAGAAAACTTGAGGTCCTCGAACTTTCCCTCTTCTGCCACCAGCTTTCCCTTGTCCTGAAGTCAGGTATCCACCCGGTGGAAGGAATTCCACTCATAGCGGGTGAAATGGTGAATCCCGCCTTGAAGGAGGCGTTGCTGAAGGCTGGTGATGCCGCCGTTCGCGGGGAAACCCTGCACGATGCACTGAATGAAACCGGAGTTTTCCCCCCGTATCTGATCGCGATGGTCAGAATCGGGGAAACCACAGGCATGATGGAAACGGTCATGGAAAACCTCAGCCTGTTTTACGAGAAGGAAGACAGGCTGGCGAAAAAACTCAGGGGGGCCGTTGCATACCCGGTTCTTTTGCTCATTCTCATGCTGGGCGTCATCGTCCTGCTGATTGCGCAGGTCCTGCCCATGTTCGCGAAGATCCTTGCGTCACTCGGCGGGGAATTGCCACAGGCGACCAGATTTCTGCTGGGAATCGGTGATTTTTTCAGTCGTTTCGGATTGGGATTCCTGCTTCTCCTCCTTGTGCTTGCTGCCGGCTGGATGTTCGCACTCAGAACGGAGTCGGGCCGGATGCGCTGGGATGCGATGAAACTGAAACTCCCGATATTCGGCAAAGTGTATACAAAAACAGCTGCAGCCAGGTTCAGCAATGGGTTGTCCATTGTTCTCCGCAGTGGCCTGGATTTGCTTGAAGGTCTGGATTGTGTGATGGACCTCACGGAGAACCGGAAGGTCCGGAAACTGGTCAGGCAGGTTTCGGATTCGATTCGGAACGGTTCGGATCTTGGCACGGCGCTGGCATCGGTTTCCCTTTTTCCGCCGCTCTTTGCCCGCATGATGCAAATCGGTCAGAAAACAGGCGAGTTGGACAAAATGATGGGCAAGATATCCTCCGTCTATGAAGGAGAAGTCGAGAATTCCCTCCAGCAGATGACCAATGCCATCGAACCGGTACTCGTTATCATCCTTTCAGCCATTGTGGGCGTCATCCTGCTGGCCGTGATGCTGCCTCTCATCAACATCATGGGGAGCATAGGCTAGGAGGCGTTTATGAAGAGACCGGACAGCCATGCCATTTCAAGCGGCCTCCTCATGTTGGTCGTGTTTCTTCTTGTTGCCGCAGCCTTCATCGGGATGCTGAGGTTCTGGGGTCATGCGGATCCGCAACGAACCGAGGCTGTGGTTGAAGCCATCAGAAAGGCGGCTGTGCAGTGCTACGCACTGGAAGGGAGCTACCCGCCTGACATCCTGTACATGAAGGAGCATTACGGGCTGCAGTTCGATGAGGTCAGATATGCGTACCGGTATGAGGTTTTTGCTTCCAACATCATGCCTGAAATCGAGGTGCATGAACGATGAAAACCGGTACATCTTTCCAAGCCCGAAAGGGTTCCCGCAGCAGGGCCGGCAGGACCCAAGCCGAAGTAATGGCTGTTTTCGTCCTGCTTCTCCTTCTGGGACTCAGCATTTTTTCACTTGCAACTGCAGGAAGCGGAGCCTATAAAAGAACGAATGCCGCCCGTTCCGCGCAGAGCGAGGTGCGTGTTGCAATGTCGTTTCTGCAGATGAAAGTACGTCAGACCGACGCCTCGGAATCGGTGCGAATCGATCAGAATCCTGTAAATGGACAGAATTCGCTGGTGTTGAGTGAAACTTTCTCGGGCCGCCGGTATGACACTTGGGTCTATCATGACAGTGGGCTGCTTCGGGAGGTGCTGGTGGAAGCCGGACAAACGTTCGACAATGCCATGGCGTTTCCCATTGCGGATCTCGAGGGCTTTGAAGTCAGGTCGAATCCGACAGGAAGCGGTTTGATCTTCCGTGCCTGGTCCAGGGATGGGCGGGACCGCACCATCCAATCCCAGGTCAGCATGGCTGTCCGGAGCGGAGGTGTGCGATGAACCGAAAATCGGGAAGGCATGCCCGGAACGGCGGTTTTTCACTTGTGGAAATGCTGGTGGCCGTCACCGTGATGGCCCTGCTTGGAACCGTGATTCTTCAGGTTTTTCTGGCTGCCGACAAAATGAACGGTCAGGCTGCCGTACTCGACAAGGCCGTGAACCTTGCCGTGGATGCCGTGGAACGCCTGAAGGCGGAGAACCCTGCGACAGTCTGGAACAAGGACACGCTGGCCCGTATCTTTCCCGACTCGCGCATTGAGGCAGAGGGTGACGGCTGGCGAATCCGTGTGCTTTTCGATGAACAGTGGCAGGCTTTTTCACTGGTCAGATCAGATTGGCCGGCTCATTATCTGCAGCTGGTCCTGCTGCCCAATTCTGAGACAGGTTCCAGAACAACGACCGTACAGGCAACAGTGGCCAACTCCGGGGAGCAGGTCAACACGCCTGTTCTCGAAAAAGAACCTGAAGAGACCTTGTTTTCCATGGAAGCAGAACTTTCAACCCAATGTGACGGACAGGAGGCAACGCCGTGAAGAATCAAAAAGGAGCCTCTTCCGTACTTGTCCTCCTCGTTTTGCTTCTGCTGGTTTTTCTAGGTGTGCTGGCAATTGTCACGTCCGGTTCCAACCTTCGTCTGGCTGAAAAAAGCGCGGAAACAGTCAAGGCCTGGTACCGGATGGATGCGCAGGCTGAAATTCAGATGTCGGATGCCGTACGGCGTGTTCAAACCGCATATGGGGAAGCGAAGGCCTATGTGGAAGGCAGAAGGTTTCTGGACGATGCGCAGCAGGTCATTCCTGAAAAAGCGCTTTCCGAAGTACGGGAATCGTGGCGCAATCTGACCTCGGATTCGGAACGGGAGGCTTTTCTTGCCCGGCTCTTTCCGAACGTGCATCTGAAAATGTCGGACAGTGCTTTGCGTGACATGATGATGGAAGGAGTCGAGATTCAAACGGGTACTGCTCCGATGAGCGGAGCCGAATATCTTGCCGATGTCTCCGAAGGAATTCAGGGTACCATGCTGCGTATGACTCTTTCGGATCCGGAGAAGCGTTCAACCGGAACCCTTGAAGTCATGGCACAGGTTCTTCCGGCCAAACTGGAAGAACCAGGTGGCCATATGCGCATTCTGCAGTGGAAACTGGTACAGCCCCCATTTACGTACAAGAACGGGATCAAACTGTGGGAAGGGATCGTCAAATGAACATGGAGCACATCGAAGGTGAAAAGCAGGTACCGGTCACCATTCTGCTGCAGAAGGCAAAAGAGCTGGGAGCTTCCGACCTCCAGCTGACGGTCGGCGTGCCGCCAATCCTCAAGGTGAAGGGAACACTCCTGACCATCGGTACCGAGATGCTTCTGCCGAAAGACACGGAACGCCTGGTTCGCGAGCTGTTCCAGAGCGAGGCGCATCTGAATGCCTATCTGGAAGAGGGAGATCAGGATTTCTCCATCTCCCTGCCCGGCAGCGGCCGCTTCAGGGTGAATACGTTCATGCAGCGCGGGTCCATGGCCGCCTCCGTCAGAATTGTGCACACCGTTCTGCCCAATCCTTTGGAACTGGGTATCCCGCAGACGGTTCTCGACATGCACACTTACAACAAAGGGCTGGTTCTCGTGACAGGCCCGACTGGAAGCGGGAAGTCAACCACGCTGTCCTGTCTGGTGGATCTCGTCAATCAGACTCGGAACTGTCATATTCTTACGCTGGAGGAACCGATTGAATTTCTTCACAGGCACAACCGGAGCATCGTGAATCAGCGCGAAATCGGTCAGGATACGAAAAACTACACCCGAGCACTCCGTTCCGCGCTCCGGGAGTCCCCGGATGTCATTCTGCTGGGTGAAATGCGGGACCTTGAAACCATGTCGATTGCCATGACTGCCGCAGAAACGGGCCATTTGGTCTTTTCCACCCTGCACACCGTCGGTGCGGCGAAAACCATCGATCGGATCATCGACGTCTTTCCGCCAAACCAGCAGCAGCAGATACGCGTTCAGCTTTCCACTGTCCTTCAGGCTGTCGTAAGTCAGCAGCTTGTTCCATCGCATGTGAAAGGTCGTGTGGCATCCTTCGAAATCATGATTGTCAACAACGCCATCCGCAATATGATCCGTGAATCGAAAACATTCCAGATGGATGCGGCCATCCAGATGGGGCGGA